>DATBLH010000106.1:0-34135 GCA_036555445.1 Candidatus Limnocylindrales bacterium | reverse complement strand
CGTGCGCGTCGACCGGGATCACGGTCCGCAGTGGCTGCTCCACGCGACCCGCCGAGAAGTCGGCCAGCGCCCGCTCCATGAGCGGGATCACGTCCTCGAACCGCAGCAGCCCGCGGACGGTCGCCTCGTCGAGCTCGATCGGCCGATCGTTCACCGCCGCATTGTGATCCCGCCGTCAGCCGGCCGGGATGCGCAGCACGAATCGCGCACCGGTGGATTTCGTGCCATCGACGGTGATCGTTCCGCCATGACGCTCGACGATCTCGCGTGTGATCGCGAGGCCGAGGCCCGTCCCACCGGTGGCCTGGTTTCGAGCGGCATCGAGCCGCTCGAAACGCTCGAAGATCCGCTCGCGGAAATCGACGGGGATCCCGGGTCCGTCGTCGCTCACGACGAGGAGCGGCTCCACATGTGCTCCACGGGCGGTGTTCGATCACGGGTCGTGGCACCCAGGCGGCGGGGCCTGACCCTGCTGACCCCTGCTGACGGTCCTTCCAGGAATGGCCGCCCGGCCAATGGAGCGACGCCGACCGTGGCCGGCCGGGTAGGATCGGTCTCCCATCGGAGGTCCGCATGTCGAGCACGATCGAAGACCAGGCCGTCGTCGAGGACTACCTCGACCGGACGGAACGCGAGCGCATCGCGTCGTACGAAGCCTTCCTGCGGATCCCCAGCGTCTCAGCGATCCCGAGCTACCTCGACGATTGCCGTCGCGCGGCCGAGTTCGTGGCCGACGACCTCGGTGCGAGCGGCATCGAGCACGTCGAGGTCGCCGATACCACCGGCCACCCCGTGGTCTATGGCGATTGGCTCCACGCGGGCGAGGACAAGCCGACCGTCGTCGTCTACGGCCACTACGACGTCCAGCCACCCGACCCACTCGACGAATGGGAGCTGGCGCCGTTCGAGCCGCTCGTCCGCGACGGCCGGATCCTCGCCCGCGGAGCGGCCGACGACAAGGGCCAGATCCACATGCATCTGCGGGCCACCGAAGCCCTGATGCGCACCCGCGGAGGCTTTCCGGTCAACGTCCGATTCGTGTTCGAGGGGGACGAGGAGTCCGACTCCGCGCACCTCGAGGCGTGGCTCGAAGCGAATCGGTCACGGATGGCTGCGGACCTGGCGGTGATCAGCGACACGGGGTTCTTCGAGGGCAATCTGCCGTCGATCACGCTCAGCCTGCGGGGCCTGATGTACGCCCAGATCGACGTCGTGGGGCCGTCACAGGACCTCCACTCGGGGGGCTTCGGCGGAACCGTCGAGAACCCGGCCAACGCCCTGGCCACGATCATCGCCGGCCTCAAGGGACCGGACGGGCGGATCACGATCCCCGGCTTCTACGACGATGTGGTGCCACTCTCCGATGCCGATCGCGCGGCACTCGCCGAGCTGCCGTTCGACGAGGAGACCTACCGCTCGACGACCGCGACGGTGCCAGCCCTGGTGGGTGAGACCGGCTGGACCACGCTGGAACGGAAGGGAGCTCGCCCGACCCTCGACGTCAATGGCATCTGGGGCGGCTTCCAGGGCGAGGGAGCCAAGACGATCATCCCTGCCCGTGCGCATGCCAAGATCAGCTGTCGGCTGGTGGCGAGTCAGGACCCGGATCGCATCTACGAGCTGTTCCGCGAACACGTCATCCGGATCGCCCCGCCCGGTGTCCAGGTGACCGTCACGTATCTGGGTGGCGGCAAGCCCAGCCTCACCCCGATCGATCATCCGGCCACTCGCGCCGCGGCCACGGCGATCGAGGCGACGTTCGGCCGGCCGCCGGTGTTCATCCGCGATGGCGGCTCGATCCCTGTCTGCTCCTCGTTCGAGGAGATCCTCGGCCTGCCGGTCGTGCTGCTCGGATTTGCCAACCCCGATGACAACGCGCACGCCCCGAACGAGTCGATGGTGCTAGCCAACTACGAGGGCGGCATCCGGACCATCGTGCGGCTGTGGGACGAGCTGGCCGCGCTCGGTCGCAACGGCCTGCGCTGATCGGGAGCGACCGCACCGGACCAGTACTTTTGGGTCGCCTCCGGACACCGGACGGCCCGGGTGGAAGAGCGGAATCCCGGTGCTACGATGCACCCGCTTTCCACCCGGAGGATCCCGTTCGTGACCACCCAGGCCGC
Organism: Candidatus Limnocylindrales bacterium; assembly: GCA_036555445.1. Classification (GTDB taxonomy): domain Bacteria; phylum Chloroflexota; class Limnocylindria; order Limnocylindrales; family CSP1-4; genus DATBLH01. The sequence continues at coordinate 32,012 of DATBLH010000106.1, read as the reverse complement.
CGATCTCACCGCGCCAGCGCACCCCTCGTGGCGCCTCGATACGGACAACGGGAGCATGGCGCCCCGGTCCGCGCTGGACGTGCTGGTCGACCTCAACGACAAGGTCGGCAGCGGCCAGGTCAGTGAGTACCAGCCCGTCCCGCTGGGCTTCACGCCGCTGGACAAGACGATCGGAACCGGCCTCCGTGCGGGTGAGCTGCTCCTGATCGGTGGCGCCCAGGGGACGGGCAAGACGACGATGGCGCTCCAGATGGCGCGCAACGTCGCCTCGGGTGGGCAGGCGAACGTCCTCTACATCTGCTTTGAGCACGACGAGCAGTACCTGCTCAACCGTCTGATTGCCCTCGAGTCGGCACTCGCGCACCTGCCCCACAAGACCGGCGCGATCAAGATCCAGGACGTGCGCAGGGAGATCCTCGGCACGTGGATGGCCGACGGGACGACCGCGCCGAACCTGGCGAACAACCCGCGCCTGCGCCCGTCGCTCGACCGGATCGCCCGCTACGGCCAGAACCTGTTCCTTCTCCGTGGCTCCCAGACGGCGAGCACGATCGACAACGTCCGCAAGCTCGTCCAGCAGCACCGCGCGCTGTCCGGGGACCGGAGACTGCTGGTCGTCGTCGATTACCTCCAGAAGGTGCCCCAGATCCCGGAGCCGGAGAACGAGACCGAGAAGGTCACCTACGTGGTCAACGGCCTCAAGGACATCGCCCTCGCCGAGGACGTGCCGATGATCTCGATCGTGGCCGCCGACAAGGAAGGCCTCAAGGCCTCACGCCTGCGCAACTACCACCTGCGCGGCTCATCGGCGATCAACTACGAGGCCGACATCATCCTCATCCTCAACGAGAAGTACCACGTCGTCGCCAAGGTCAACATCGAGTTCAACCCGTACCAGGCCCAGCGCTTCCGCGACTGGGTGATCGTTTCGGTCGAGAAGAACCGTGGCGGCCAGGACAACGTGGACCTCGAGTTCGAGAAGCACTTCGAGTTCTCCTGCTTCGACCCCAACGGTCGAACCGTCCAGGAGAAGTTGATCGAGGAACGTCTCTACAACGACTGACCCTCCGACGGCCGAGGAGACGCCCCGTTCGCCATCGGCCGGCGGACTCGAGGAACGTCTCGGAAACGACTGACAAGCCCGGCTGATCGGGTAGAGGCCCGAGGATTCCGGCCTCCCTCGCGCCAATCGAAGTATCGTTCGGGCCGTGAGCCCGACCCCGGACCAGCGATTCCCAGGCGTCCTCGAGGTCGTCGTCGAGATCCCCCGCGGCAGCCGCAACAAGTACGAGTGGGACGAGAAGGCCGGCGTCTTCCGGCTCGACCGGGTCCTCAGCTCGGCCGTGTACTACAACTTCGACTACGGCTATGTCGAGGGCACGCGCGCCGATGACGGCGACCACACCGATGCCCTGCTCCTGATCGACGAACCCACGTTTCCCGGTTGTCGCGTCTGGGCCCGCCCGGTCGGCGGCCTCGAGATGCGTGACGAGAAGGGCTTTGACTTCAAGGTCCTGTGCGTCGCCGTCGCCGATCCGCAGCAGGCCCACGTCGAGCGGCTGGACCAGGTTCGACCGCATCGTCTGGTCGAGATCGAGCACTTCTTCGAGACCTACAAGCTGCTCGAGGACAAGACGGTCGAGGTCGTCGGTTGGCGGGAGGTCGGGCGAGCCCTGGAAGTCCTCGAAGCCGACCGCGCCGCGATGGAACGCGAGGTGGCGGCGGAGGCTCGATGAGTCGGTCCGGAGCGCGGTCGGCCGCGACCAAACCGAACGCGGATCCTGAGGATCAGGCGGCGGCTCGACGGTTGTTCGTCGCGATGCCGTTGCCCAGCAAAGCCGTCGACGTGGTGGCCGGGCTCGTCGCCGATCTGCGGACCCGGCTGGCCGACGCGGAAACGGTGCGCTGGGTCCGGATGGACGGGCTGCATCTGACGCTGCGCTTCCTGGGCCCGGTGCCGGGACCTGGGATTCCTCCGCTGGCGCGGACGGTGGACGACGTCGCCCGGGAGGGCTCGCCGTTCGATGTCGCGATCTCGGGCGGTGGCGCGTTCCCGTCGATCGCTCGCCCACGAATCCTGTGGCTCGGCCTGACGGCGGGGGCAACGGAGTTGTCGTCACTGGCTCGGAGCCTCGGCGCACGCCTGGAGACACTCGGTTGGCCGTCGGATGACCGCCCGTTCCGAGCGCACCTGACCCTCGCCCGGTGCGACGGGGTGCGCGCCGGTCCCGCCGTCGCGCGCGAGCTGACGGCCGTTGCCGAGCCGCTCGACCTGCGTTTCGAGGTGGACCGCCTGGTCCTGTTCGAGAGCCTCACCGGTGGGGGTCGCGCCCGGTACGTCCCGGTTCACGAGGCAGCGCTGCTGGCCTGAGGCCGTCACCCCAGACAGCAACCACTCGACCCAGTGTTACCATCCCGTCCTCAGCCGACCACGCGCGTGCCGGCCCGAAAGGAGCGCCCAGAACCACGTGACGTCCGCCCAACGAGCCCGCCTGGTGGTGGCGCTGGGGATCGTCAATCTCCTCCTCGTGAGCGTGGCTCTGGGAATCGGGGCGTTCGGCGTCCCGGGACCGAGTCCGAACGAGATCGGCGGCATTCCGCGCACGCCCGTCCCGACCTTCAGGAGCGGCGCGACGCCCGGCGGCGGGCCCACCTCGCCCACGAATCCGTCGCCCACCACGCCCTCCGGTGGCTCTTCCGAGCCGACGCCGGTGCCGTCGCCGTCCATCGTGCCCGGTGGCTCGCAGTCCGTGACAGGTCCGGCCCCGACGCCGGTGCCGCCCGTGGCAGCCGGACCCACGCCGGCCCCGGGCGGGAATGAACCGGCCCCGCCCGCTCGGCCTCTGCGACCGACCCCCGCGCCGACCGGGAAGCCCGGATCGGGTGCAACGCCCACACCCACCATTCCACCGGTGGGGCCGCCGCCACCCGTCTCGCAACCCACACCGGCGCCGACGCAGACGTCGCGGCCCGACATCGATGATCCGGACGGCGACGGCAAGGGGGACCACGATGGAAAGGGCGCCGACCGCGACCACGACGGCCGTCATCACGACAGGGACGGTCACGACAGGGACGGTCACGACCGTGATCGGCACGACGGCTGCGATCGCGATCGGCGCGACCGCGACCGGCACGAGCGACGTGATCGAGACGGCGACGACGATCATGCTGGGCGCGACGGCGACGGCCACCACCGCAATCGCGATCGTCATGGGGATCGGGACAGATAGGCTACGCTGCGCCGCTCTCCGGCAAGACGCCGGATGGGGAGGGAGCGGGTCGCTCCGGGGGGGAGCGGAACGACCCGCCCGACGGTCACCTGCCCCAGTGACCGCTCGGTCGCCCTGATGGCCGACCCTGGGCATGATGCGGCCGGGTCGGCGGGAACGCATCACCCATCCGACGTAATCTGAGTCGTCGTTCGACACTCCGACGAGCGACGACCGACCCGATGGAGCCAGATGCCCAGACTCGCCTGTCGTACCTGCGGCCGCCAGATCTACACGGTGGCGCCGCTGGAGTCGCTGTTCACCGAGGAGCGGCGCTGCCCGCGATGCGGTGCGCTGCTGGACTCCGAACGGCGCGAGATCGAGCGGCGGTTGATGATCAGGCGCCAGAATCCGGATCACGACCCCGGCCCGCCCCAGGGTGACGAGCGCCGCGTCGACGAACGGCGGAAGGGGCGTCGGCGGAAGACCTCGGACGGGACCCCGCGACGGGAGCACTCCTCGCCCGGCTGGATCGACTGACCGCGTCCCGGCGGGCCGCGCAGTCGATCAGTACAGCGTGTCGCCGGCCCTGGGGGGCTCCACGAGTCGATGGCGCAGGGCGAATGCCACGGCCTCGAGTTTCGAGTGGACGCGCAGCTTGCCCATGATGTTCTGGACGTGGGTCCGGAGCGTGTTCGGCGCGATGAACAGCCGCTCGCAGATCTCCGGCGTTGACAGGCCGTCGGTCAGGGCGCGCAGAACCTCGAGCTCGCGCGGCGTCAGCGGCTCGACCTGGCGGCGCTCGACGTGCCGGTCGCGGGCAGCGGCGACGCGCTGGGCGATGCCCATGATCACCGAGCGGGGCAGGAGCGTCTCACCCGCGTGGGCTGCCCGCACCGCACTCACCACGTCCTCCACGGCGCGGTCCTTCGTCAGGTAGCCGTCGGCACCGGCCTGGATCGACTCGAGGATCGTCTCGTCGTCGTTGATGGCCGTGAGCATCACGATTCGGGCCGTCGGCCATCGACTCTTGATCGCCCGCGTCGCCTCGGCACCCGTGCCATCGGGGAGGCGATAGTCCATGAGGACGACGTCGAGCCGTTCGCGCGCCATGCTGCGTGCGTCCGCGACCGTGCCCGCGATGCCAACCACGTCGATGTCGTTCTCGAGGCTGAGCATCTGCGACAGCGCCCCGGTGAGCAGCTGGTGGTCGTCCACGAGCAGCACCCGGATCGACTTCGGCTGGGCAGTCACATTCCCCCTCGTCGCGGAACGTGGTGGTCGCATCCCTGTGCGACCACCGAGTCATCCTAGCATCGACTCGATCGGTCTCGCGGGCGCTGGATCGCCCTCCCACCGTGGCCCGTATCATCGAACCGATGCGGGTCGCCTTCCTCGGCTTCGGGCTGATTGCGGGCTCGATTGCCCGCGCGCTGCGCGAGGAGCGCGACTGGGAGCTCGTCGCCTGGAGTCCGCGTGGGGAGGGCCCGCGCGAGGCGGTTGCCGACGGTTCCCTCGATGTCGCGGCGGCCTCGGCCGATGGCGCGATCGGTGGGGCGGACGTGGTCGTCCTTGCGGCGCCACCGCTGGCCTGCCTCGACCTGCTCGACGAGATCGCCGGGCCCCTCCGGGCCGAACTGTCACCGCGAGCGGTGATCACCGACGTCGCGAGCACCAAGGGAGCGATCTGCGCGCGGGCGGCGGCCCATGGCCTCTCATTCGTCGGCGGGCATCCGATGGCCGGCCGGGAGTCGAGCGGGTACGGGTCCTCGGACGCGGACCTGTTCCGGGACCGACCGTGGGTCGTGGTCCCGGGCAAGGATGGCGGATCGTCGCCCGCCGCCGCCCTGGTCGACCGCGTCGAGGAGCTCGCCCTGGCCTGCCGAGCCCGTCCCATCCGCATGGATGCCACGAGTCACGATGCCGCAGTGGCCGCCGTGAGCCACCTGCCGCTGGTGGTGTCGGCGGCGCTCGTGGAGGCCGTGACCGGACGAGCCGCTGGCGGGGCGGGCCCGGATTGGCCGCACATGGCGCAACTCGCGGCGAGTGGCTGGAGGGACATGACCCGGCTCGCGCGGGGCGACGTGACGATGGCTGCCGGGATCGCGGCGACCAACGCACCTGCCCTTGCGGACCGGGTGCGCGCGATGCGAGCGACGCTCGACGACTGGCTCGAAGACCTCGAGCGCGATGGCGGGCCGGACCCGGATCGACTCCTCGATCGCTTCGCCCAAGCCCGCGATCGCGCCTCCCAGGACCGCCCGTGACCGAGGAGCAGGTCTATGTCGTGCCGCGCGCGGCCGTCATGGGCCGCCCCGGCTGGCATGGGCTCCGGACGGAGGCGGTGGCGTCCTTCATCGATGTCATCAACCGGCTCGGCGACTATCGCCCGCGCCCGGAGATGGAGCGCGACCCGGAGTGGAAGCAGGTCATCCCGTACCTCGTCCTGCGGGATGGGGATCGCTACTTCCTGATGCGTCGGACGCGGGCGGGTGGTGATGCGCGCCTTCACGACCGCTACTCGATCGGGGTCGGCGGCCACCTGAATCCGGGTGACGGTGGGCTCGATCGGGGCCTGGTTCGTGAGTGGCAGGAAGAGCTCGTCGCCGACTTCGTGCCCCGGTTCGAGCTCGTCGGGCTCCTCAACGACGACACGACCGACGTCGGCCGGGTCCACCTCGGCGTGGTCTATGTTGCCGATGCCGCCGGGCGCCCGGTCGCCGTGCGCGAGACCCACAAGCTGTCGGGCGCCTTCGCCCCGGTCCATGAGGTGGCTGCGGTCGAGGATCGACTGGAGACCTGGAGCCAGCTCGTGTTCCGAGCCCTTGAGCTCGAGGCGGTACGATGAGCCCACCGGAGCCATCGATGATCCGCCGCGTCGCTCGCACGATCTACGCCCTGTCCCTCGCGCTGGGGCTGCTGGGGATCGCGGCCGGCTCGCTCCAGGCGGCCGGGGAGCGGCAGGTGATCGTCCTTCCCGCCGAAGGCGTCGTCGACAATGTCCTCGCCGGCTACCTGACCGAGGGGATCGCACGGGCCGAACGGGAGGGCGCGGCTGCCGTGATCATCCGGCTCAACACGCCCGGTGGCGGGCTCGATGCCACGCAGCGGATCGTGTCCGCCCTTCTCGAGGCCGACGTGCCAACCATCGTGTGGGTGGCGCCGGCCGGCAGCCGGGCCGCAAGCGCGGGCACGTTCATCACGCTGGCCGCTCACATCGCGGTCATGGCTCCAGGCACGAACATCGGCGCTGCGTCGGTGGTCGGCTTCGGCGAGAACCTCACCGGTGACATTCGGCGAAAGGCATTCAACGACGCGATCGCGAACATCCGCGCGATTGCGGAGGAGCGCGGCCGAAACGTGGAATGGGCGGTGTCGGCGGTGGAGCAGGCGGTGTCGTCACCGGCCGGAGAGGCGGTCGAGATGCACGTCGTGGACGGCATCGCTGCCACGCTCCCCGACGTGGTCGCATTCGCCAACGGCCGCACCGTCACGATCGCCGGCGCCGACGTCGCCGTGGCCACCGCCGGGGCTACCGTTCGCGAGCTGCCGATGAACCCGTTCCAGGGATTCCTGCACCTGCTCGCCGATCCGAACATTGCCGCGCTCCTGTTCAGCCTCGGCTCGCTCGGGCTGGTGTACGAGCTGATCAACCCGAACTTCGTGACCGGGATCCTGGGCGCACTCGCCGTGATCCTCGCGTTCATCGGCTTCGGTAGCCTGCCGCTCAACGTCGGCGGGCTGCTGCTGATCGGGCTGGCGATGCTCCTGTTCGCCCTCGAGATCACCGTGATCAGCCACGGCCTGCTCGCCGTCGGTGGCGTGGTCTGCTTCGCGCTGGGCGCATCTGCGCTGTACACGGAGCCGGGTTCACCCACCGGCCCCGATGTGAGCGTCGCGTTCCCGCTGATCGCGGCGATGACGACCACGCTGGCGGCGTTCATGGCCCTGGTGCTGCTGACCGTCGTCCGCAGCCGGCGCCGGATGGCGGCGCTCGCCCTGGCCGGCTACGGCGCCGGTGGGTCGAGCTCCCTCGCACCCGGCACGACGGGGCAGGTCCGGTCACCGCTCGCTCCGGTCGGCTCGGTCTATGCCGCCGGCGAGGAGTGGACCGCCCGATCGAGCGGCGGACCGCTCGAGCGCGGGACGCCCGTCCGGGTCGTGGCCCAGGAAGGTCTGACGCTCATCGTCGAGCCTGTCGAGCCGGCAGCCGCCGGCGCCTAGCGGAGGTTCCTGTGGAACCCATCACCCTGTCGATCGTCGCCTTCGTCGCGGTCGTGCTGCTGGTCTTCCTGTATGCCTCGGTGAAGATCGTCAACCAGTACGAGCGGATGCTCGTGTTCACGCTCGGTCGGACGAGTCCCAACGAGGTCAAGGGGCCGGGCTGGGTGTTCATCGTGCCGATCGTGCAGCGCGGGGTCCGGGTCGACCTGCGCGAGAGGTTCATCGAGATCCCGAGCCAGACGAACATCACCAAGGACAACGCCCCGATCAGCATCGACTTCCTGATCTACTGGCGGATCGTCGATCCGTATCGCAGCATCGTCGAAGTCCAGAACTTCGAGGGCGCGCTCCAGAACATCGCGACCACCACCCTGCGGGCGGTGATCGGCGACATCCTCCTCGACGATGTCCTGTCCAAGCGCGAGCAGATCAACGAGGTGCTGCGCTCGAAGATGGACGAGGTGACCGAGCGCTGGGGCGGCAAGGTCACCACGGTCGAGATCCGCGAGATCATCCCGCCGCGCGACGTCCAGGACGCGATGAACCGGCAACTCTCGGCCGAGCGGACGCGACGCGCCGTGATCATCGAATCCGAGGGTGCACGGCAGTCCGCGATCAACGTCGCGGAAGGCCAGAAGCAGTCGGAGATCCTGAAGGCCGAGGGCGACCGCCAGGCAGCCATCCTCCGAGCCGAGGGCTTCAGCGAGGCCCTCACCCGGATCTTCGGCGCCGCCAGGGGCGTCGACGAGAAGACGATGGCGCTGCAGTACCTCGAGGCCCTCAAGGCGCTCGGCAACAGCCCGGCGACGAAGTTCGTGATCCCGGCCGAGTTCACGCGGCTCGTGGAGCCGATCACGAACTACGTCGAGGGCGGGATGCGTCGCAGCGCCGAGGGTGGGACACCGCCAAGCGAGTGAACCGGGGCCGGCGCTGATCCGGTCGCTGCCTGGGGCTCTCGCGACCCTCGTCGGACTCCGACGCGTCGGGCGCGGCGTTGCCGACCGCCTGATGGCCGCACCCCGTCGCGCGCCGGGTGAAGCCTCGCTCGGATCCTTGATCGACGCCCTCGGCGGCGAGGTGGTCCGGATCCGGGCGCGGGACGGCGTCCGACTGTCCGCACGATGGCTGTCCTCGGTGGGCGACACCGGCTGGAGCCCGGACCCGCACGAGGCGATCGTCCTCCTCCACGGCTGGTCGGGCTCCGTTGCGCCGGACCTCGCCGAGTACGCGCCGTTCCTCCGCCGCACGGCTCGTGTCCTTGCGGTCGATTTCCGGGGACACGGCGATTCCGACGAGGGCCCGACGACGTTCGGCGCGCTCGAGGTGGAGGACGTCGCCGGTGCGCTGGCCTGGCTAGGTGATCGCGGGATCCGACGCCTGGCGCTGTTCGGGACGTCGATGGGCGGGATCACGGCCGTGGCATCCGTGGTCGTCCTCGGCGACGGGTCCCTGCCGGGTGCCGATGCGGAACCATTCGCACCCGCGGCCCGGGACGCCGCGCCCAGACCGCGGATCGTCGGCGTGGTTGCCGACTCCGTGGTCGGATCGCTCGACCAGGTCCTGGCCGACCGTGTCCCGCAGCTCGTTCGCGGCTTGGTCGCCCGGCTGGGGTTCGCCGAGGTCGCGCGCCGGGTGGGTGTCGATCCTCGGGCCACCGAGCCGATCCGGATCATCGGGCTCGTGGAGCCGGTTCCCCTGCTGCTCGTCCATGGTGGCTCGGATCCGCGGACGCCGGCACGGGCCGCGCGTGCTCTCGCAGCGGCTGCCGGGCCGGCGGCGGAGCACTGGATCGTCCCGGGAGCGGGGCACGCCGGGTCCCATCGAGCGGATCCCGCGACGTACGAGGCGCGGGTCACGGGATTCCTCCGCCGAGCGTTCACCGGCGCACGGGAGGCTGCCCCTATAATCGCCGCGTCGTCGGGCGCACAGGTGCACGACCCGTCCCTCGCGACCCGACCGACCCCGTGATCCGCATCGCTCGCGCCGGGAGGCTCGAACCCGACTGATGGCGGCCAAGATCCTGATCGTGGACGACGACCCGAACGTCCAGCGCCTCCTCCAGTACACGCTCAAGCAGGAGGGCTACGACGTCGTCACGGCGGCCGACGGCGCCGAGGGGTTTCGAATGTGGGGCTCGGAGGGCCCGGCGCTGATCCTGCTCGACGTGATGCTGCCCAAGCTCGACGGTTACCAGGTTGCGACGAAGATCCGCCAGGAAGAGGGCCAGGCCGGGCACGTGCCGATCATCATGCTCACCGCCGAACGCGAGGTGGAGCAGAAGGTCCGTGGACTTCGTGCGGGTGCCGACGACTACCTGATCAAGCCGTTCCACCCGGCCGAGTTGCTGGCCCGGATCAAGAGCCTCCTCGCCCGGTTCGCGCCGCGCGACGCCCTGGTCGGTCGTCCGCCGCTGGGCCGCGTGCTCGCCTTCTACGGTGCCAAGGGCGGGGTGGGGACGACGACGATCGCGATCAACGCCGCGATCGCGCTCCATCGGGAGCTCGGCCGCAAGGTGTGCCTCGTCGATGGCAACCTCCAGTTCGGCGACCACCGGGTGTTCCTCGATCTCGGCCTGGACAAGAAGAGCGTGGTCGACATCGTCTCCGCCCCGTCGATCGACATCGACCTCATCCGGCAGGTCATCGTCAAGCACGACTCCGGCATCGACCTGCTCCTCGCGCCGCCCTCTCCGGAGACCGCCGAGCTGGTGACCCCGGAGCACATGCCGGTCGTGCTCGACCATCTCAAGGGCCTCTACGACTACGTCCTGATCGACATCGACAAGCGGCTGGACGACGTGAACCTGGGCGTGCTCGAGGTGGCCGAAACCGTGTTCGTGGTCATGACCGCCGACCTGTCGTGCCTCAAGAACGTGCGCCTGGTGCTCGAGACCGTCGGCCATCTCGGCTACGAGAAACAGAAGGTCCAGCTCGTCCTCAACCGGTCCAACGCGTTCACCGGGATCAACGTGAAGAACGCGGAGGGCGCATTGAAGCGGACGATCGACCACCAGGTCGTCAACGAGTACCGGGGCGCGATCAGCGCCCTCAACTCCGGGGCGCCGTTCATGTTCACCAAGGCCGATTCGATCCTCGGGCGGTCGATGCTCGACTTCGCACGGGTCGTGGACAAGACGGCCCCCACCGGCGCACCGGCGCCGGTTGCGGCGCACTAGACCCCGGAGGCGCCTCGCGCGCCGGGCCTGAGCGTCCGAGCTGCGCGAAGTCGCAGCTAAGCCGCCGTCGAGTCCTCGCCAAGCACCGCTCGATAGGGTCGGCGCGTGCTGGCGACGCTGCTGTCTGCGACCCTGCTCGGGCTCGAAGGCCGGGTGATCCGCGTGGAGGTGGATGTCGCCCCCGGGCTCCCCGGCGTGACGATCGTGGGGCTGCCGGATGCTGCCCTTCAGGAGGCCCGAGAGCGAGTCCGCGGAGCGCTGCGAAATGCCGGATTCCACCATCCGCCACGGCGGATCGCGGTCAACCTGGCACCCGCGGACCTGCGCAAGACCGGGGCCTCGCTCGATCTCGCGATCGCGATCGGGATCCTGCTGGGATCGGAGCAGATCCGGCCCGGCACGTTGCGGCCGGCCTTCGTCGGCGAGCTGTCGCTGGGCGGCGAGGTCAGGCATGTCCCGGGGATCCTGCCGATGGTGGCGGCCCTCGCGCGGCGGGGCGTGCGACGGGTCGTGGTGCCGGCCGAAGGCGTGGACGAGGCGAGGCTGGAGCGGGGGGTCGACGTCCTCGCCGTGGGGACGATCGCCGACGCGGTGGAGGCCATCCGCTCGACCCGAAGTCGTCGCGTGTTCGTGGCCGCGCAGCGCGTGGAGCTGGGGATCGCGACCGCCGGGTCCGCGGCCGGGAGGGCGGTCGAGCCGGATCCTCCGCCGCGCGTCCCCGACCTGGCCGATGTGCGAGGCCAGCTGGAGGCCAGGCGAGCACTCGAGATCGCGCTCGCCGGCGGTCATGGCCTGATCCTGATCGGACCACCCGGCTCCGGGAAGACCCTGCTCGCGCGCACGATCCCTGGGCTGCTCCCACCGCTCGACGACGGCCAGGCCCTCGCCGCCACGGTCGTCGCGTCGGCCTCCGGCGGTCCGCCGATCCGGGAGCTTGTCCGCCGGGCGCCGTTCCGCGCGCCCCATCACACGATCAGCTACGCAGCGATGGTCGGCGGCGGGCCACGGATGTCGCCGGGGGAGGTCACCCTGGCCGATCACGGCGTCTTGTTCCTGGACGAGCTGGCCGAGTTCGGGCGAGACGTCCTCGAGGCGTTGCGCGAGCCGCTCGAGGAGGGCCGCGTGGCAATCGCCCGCGTGGGTCGCGCGACGACGTTTCCGGCCAGGTTCCAGCTCGTCGCGGCGATGAACCCGTGTCCGTGCGGCCTGGCAGGGGTCGATGGCGCGCGGTGCACGTGTGGCACCAACATCCCCGAGCGCTACCTGGCACGCATCTCGGGTCCGTTGCGGGACCGGATCGACCTGTGGGTGCTGATGCCGCGCGTTCCGCCGGCCGCGCTGGTCGGGGCCGCCCAGCCGGAGCGCTCGGCGGTCGTCGCCGACCGGATCGCGGCCGCCCGAATGCGGCAGCTCGCCCGACCACCTGGTCGCTTGAACGGGCGGGTCAGCGGGCGGTTCCTGCGAGCGGCGTGCCGGTTGTCGGCGGCCGCGGAGCGTCGGGCGGTGGAGCTCGCCGAGATCGAGCGCCTGTCGGGACGTGGCACCGAGCGGCTGCTCCGGGTCGCACGGACGATTGCCGACCTCGCCCACGCAGTCGAGGTCGAGACCGATCACCTCGAGGAGGCCGCCAGGTTCAGATCGGCCGTCAGCGGCCTCGAACAGCGACTGGCCTCGTGACCCTGGGCATCGGCCGTGCGGGGCCCCTCGGACCCACCCGGTTCGCGACCACGGTTTCCCACGCACCCGGCCGATCCCGCCCAGTGTCGGGTTCGGGGATCGCGGACGGGGAACGGGAGGCGCTGGCCGTCCTCGTCTCCGTGGACGGGGTGGGTCCGGCCACGCTCGGACGGTTGCTGCGGAACGTGGGCGGGGCGGGCGACGTGCTCGAAGTCGCGCGCCGCCCGGACGGCGACCGGCTGCTCATCGAATCGAGTCGGGAACCGCTCGGCGACGATCGTCTCTCCCCGCCGTCGCTCACGCACCGCGCCGCCGGCACGCTCGTGGACGCCGCACGATCGGCGGACGCGATCGTGGCCGGGATTCATGCCGCGGGTCTCGAGATCCTCACGATCCACGACGCCGACTATCCACCGCGCCTGCGCTGGATCGACCTCCCGCCCCACGTCCTGTTCGTGAGGGGAGATCGAGGCGCCCTGTCGCACGCGCGTGCGGTCGCCGTGGTCGGTACCCGCAGGCCGACCGAGTACGGTCGCAGGATCGCGGCCCGGCTCGCAACGGCGCTCAGCCGCACCGATGCCACCGTCGTGTCGGGTCTCGCGGTCGGCATCGATGGTGCGGCCCATGCGGCCGTGATCGTGCATCGCGACCTGGCGCCCGAGGACGGGCCGACCGTGGCGGTCCTGGGCGGCGGTCACGGGCGGTTGTTCCCGCGTGCCCACGGTCGCCTCGCAGATCGGATCGTGGATACCGGAGGGGCGCTCGTCTCGGAGTTCGCGCCGACGACCGCTCCCAGCCGGGGCACGTTCCCGAGGCGGAACCGGATCATCAGCGGCCTGTCGGAGGCGACGATCGTGGTCGAGGCGCGTGTCCGAAGTGGGGCCCTGATCACGGCCGCGTGGGCGCTCCAGCAGGGACGCGCATGCTATCTCGTCCCGGGCCGCATCGACGACCCGTCTTCGAGCGGCTGCCTCGAGTTCCTTCGCGAAGCGGGCGGTGAGGCCCGGATCGTCGCGTCGCTGGAGCTGCTCCTCGAGGATCTCGGATTGGCGACCGGGCCGGACGGTGACGCGTCGAGCGACGGACTGGCGCCACTCGTGGAGCTCGGGGAAACGGCGGAAATGGTGGGGGCGCGGCTACTGCGCGGCCTGACGACCGTGGACGAGCTGGTCGCCTCGACCGGCCTGGCGGTCGCGTCGGTGCTTGCCGCGCTGACGATGCTGGAGTCGCGAGGGCTGGTCGTCGGCGCGTACGGACGCTTTCGGCCGGCCGGTCGACTGGCGGGTTCCGAGCCCGCACGGCCCAACGTCCGCTGAGGCCACCGCACGCACCCTCCTGGACCCGGCGATCGGCGACGAGCCGTCCCGAACCTTGCCCGTGCTCAGCGTGCGGTGCTATCCTCCCGCCGGTCGTTGGACCCCCACCTGCGGCCAGACAGCCATACCGGGCCGTCGTCCCCAGCCACGCGCCAGGAGCCTGTCTTATTGCGTAGATACGTTGCCGCGGTCCTGTCTGCCCCCGTCCTCGCGGCGCTCTACCTGTCCTACTTCCTGCGCCGCTCCGTGTTCGTTCGTGCGAGCTCGGCGGTGGTGATGGGCGCCGTCCTGGGGCTGGGCGTCGTCGGACTGTCGAGGCCGGCCGGTACCCAGGCAACGCCGACGCACGAGATCGTGCCGCTCACGAACGCCGCCTTCCAGACGGCCGTCCAGACGAATCTCGCCCCGGACGCGGCCGTCACCGTTTCGTTCACGACGCCCATGAACCGGCACTCGGTCGAGGCCTCGCTGCGGGTCGAGCCGCGGACCCAGGTGCGATTCGCGTGGGACGCCGACGGCACCACCCTCACCGTCCGGCCGCTCGACAGCTGGGCGACGGCGACCTATCACACCGTCACGGTCGATGCCGGCGCGCTCGCGGCGTCGGGCCAACCGCTGGCCACGCCGGCGAGGTCCGCCTTCGTCACCCGAGCCGCCACCACGGCCCGGATCGTGCCGACCGACATCGTCGGCAAACGCGCTTCACCGGTCACCGGGTTCTTCCTCGAGTTCGCCAACCCGGTCGACGCGACGTCGCTGGCGTCGGGCCTGCTCGCCGAACCGGCGATCGCGGGCACGATCGAACAGGTGAACGGCGAATCAGCCGGGGAACGGTTCCTGTTCCGCCCGGACGCGCCGCTCAAGGCAAACACGATCTATCGGCTGCGCCTGTCGCCCGGTGTGCGCGACGCCACCGGCGCCCCGCTCGCTGCGACGCCGGCGATCGCGGTCCGCACGGCCGGTGCACCCGCGGTGATCCGCTTCCGGCCGTCGAACCGGAGCCAGGCCGTGGATCGGGGAGCGATCCTCTCGGTCCGCTTCACCGAGCCGATGAACCAGCGGCTGACCAAGGCGGCGTTCGAGGTGACGGTCGACGGCCACCGGGTTCCCGGCACGAGCCGGTTCGCGGAGAACGGCACGGTCCTCGTGTTCCAGCCGGCAAAGGCGCTCCCTATCGGCCGGGTGGTGGTCATGAGCGTGCACACCGCAGCGCGATCGTCTGTCGGAATCCCGATCAGCCAGGGTCGCAGCGCCCGGTTCACCACCGTCGGCGCGGCGGCGCCTCGATCATCGTCGGGTGGCGCGAAGCCCGTCCTACCGCCCACCGGCGGCGGTGCCGGCGGCGGCAGCTGGCGCGCCGTGGAGGAGTACTACCTGGGGCTGATGAATTGCACCCGGACCGGCGGCTGGGTCACCTCGTCGGGTCGTTGCAGCAGCCCGGGTGGACGCTCGGTGGCCGCGCTGTGGATCGATCGCGGCATCTCCGCCGACGTCTCGCGCCCGTACGCGCGGATGCTGGCCAGCCGTGGCGCGTGCAGCCACTTCATTGGTGGCACGCCCGGCGATCGCCTCCGGCGGGCCGGCTACACGAGCTACATCTGGGCCGAGAACCTCGGCTGTCGGTCGGGTAACCCATACCGGGCGGTCCTCGGCTCGCACCGCTTCTTCCAGGACGAGAAGTACGACGGGGACCCGACCGACCACTACACGAACCTCATGAACCCCGACTACGACCGGGTGGGGCTCGGGGTCTGGGTCGCCCATGGCAACGTGCGGCTGGTCGTCGACTTCTACCATCCCCGCTGAGGCACCGGCTGGGACCATCGGGCAGGTGACGCACCGGCGCCGCGGGTGGACCATCCGCCGGTGATCCGCAACGTCGTCCTCCATCTCCTGAGCGAACAACCGCTGCTCGCGGACCTGTTCGAGATGCCCTCGACCGCCGACGTGACCCTGCGGTGCACGAACCTGCGGACGATGGACGGCCGGCGACCGGTGTTCGTCGACAAGAGTGAGTCGGAATTCTTCTTCCCGTATCTCCATGTCCGATTCGTGGAGATCCCGCCCACGTCGGTGGCCGGCGACACCGGTGGCGGAGAGCCCGTTGCGGCCTCCGCCCCGGCGGCGGCCGAGGAGCCGGACGAGCTCGATCTCGAGATCGACGAGGACTTCCTGCGCCGCATCCGCGAGGCCTGAGCCCGACTCCCCGGTGGCGATCGAAACCTCGCCGCCATCTCCCGGGCAACCGGCGGTGAATGGGGCGGTCGCTATACTCCGCGCCGATGTCGAGGCACCTGGTGATCGTGGAATCGCCCGCAAAGGCGCGCACGATCGAGCGCTATCTCGGCGACGACTATCGCGTCGTCGCTTCCTATGGACACGTCCGCGACCTGCCGGAGAACCCGGGCAAGGGCAAGTTCGGGGTCGATGTCGAGCATGATTTCGAACCCGAGTACATCGTGTCCGACGACCGGCGCAAGCAGGTGGACACGATCGCCAAGGAGGCACGGCGCGCGGACACCGTGTTCCTGGCCACGGACCTCGATCGCGAAGGTGAGGCGATCGCGTGGCACGTCGCGGAGGCCGCCGGCGTGCCGCCGGACAAGGCCCGACGGGTGACCTTCTCCGAGATCACCGAGGGCGCGATCCGGGACGCCTTCGCGCACCCGAGAGACATCGACATGGACCTGGTCGACGCGCAGCAGACGCGTCGGATCGTCGATCGCCTGGTGGGCTACACGCTGAGCCCGCTCCTGTCCCGGAAGGTGCGCGGCGGGCTGTCGGCCGGCCGCGTCCAGTCGGTCGCCGTGCGCCTGGTCGTGGAGCGCGAGCGGGAGATCGACGCGTTCAGCCCGCGCGAGTACTGGACCCTGGAGGCCATCCTCGAAACGGATGCCGGGGAGTCGTTTCCGGCCAATGTCGTGCGGATCGGGGGCGAGCCTCTCGACGTCGGGGACGGCGAGACCGCCGAGCGACACGCGGCCGCTCTGCGCGAGCTCCGTCCGCTGGTACGCTCGGTCGGCCGCCGGACCAGCCATCGCAATCCGGCCCCGCCGTTCACGACGTCGACGCTGCAGCAGGAAGCAAGTCGCAAGCTTGGCTTCAGTCCAAAGCGGACGATGAGCGTCGCGCAGCGGCTGTACGAGGGCGTGGATACCCCGAACGGTCACGTCGGCCTGATCACGTACATGCGGACGGACTCGACCGCCATCGCCGGCGTCGCCATGGGCGAGGCGCGGGTTGTGATCCGTGCCCGCTTCGGTGACCCGTACACGATGCCCAGGGGCCGCGTGTACCGGACGCGGGCCAAGGGCGCCCAGGAAGCGCACGAATCGATCCGCCCGACATCGTTCGAACGGGATCCGGACTCACTCGCGAGCCATCTCGAAGCCGCCGAGCTGCGGCTGTACCGGTTGATCTGGCAGCGGGCGATCGCGTCGCAGATGGCAGCCAAGGAGCTGGAGACGACGACGATCGACCTCGCGGCGGCCGAGTACGAGCTGCGGGCAAGCTCGACCAGGACGGTGTTCGACGGCTTCGCGCGCGTCTACACCGAGGGCCGCGACGACGCTGCCGAGGACGACGAGGAGGCCCGCCTCCCGGAGCTCGCCGAGGGAGCGCTGACGTCGGTGAGCGAGGTAACGCCGACCCAGCACTTCACCGAGCCTCCCCCGCGCTACACGGAGGCGACGCTGATCAAGGCGCTCGAGGACAACGGAATCGGGCGCCCGTCGACCTACGCGGCCACGATCTCGACGATCCAGGACCGCGGCTATGTCGAGGTCATGGAGCGACGCCTCCATCCGACCCTCGTCGGCGGCATCGTGACCGACCTCCTCGTCGAGCACTTCGGCGACTACGTCGATCCCGCATTCACCGCGAGGATGGAGGAGGAGCTCGACGAGATCGCCCGCGGCGAACGCGCGTGGGTACCGCTCCTGCGCGACTTCTATGGACCGCTCAAGGACCGCGTGGACGAGAAGCGGAGGGAGCTCCGGCGCCGGGACTTCACGACCGAGCCGTCGGATGAGGTCTGCTCCGAGGGTCATCCGATGGTCATCCGGCTGGGACGGAACGGGCGCTTCCTCGCGTGCTCCCTGTTCCCCGAGCACAAGGAGTCTCGTCCGCTCCCGGGCGAGGAGGAGCCGGCCCTGCCGGGAACGGGCGAGACGTGCCCGCAGTGCGGCGAGGGGACGCTCGTCTCGCGTCGCGGCCGCTTCGGGCCGTTCGTGGGCTGCTCCCGCTATCCCGATTGCGACTACATCCGGAGGGAAGGTCCGCCGCCCCCCGACCAGCTGCCGTTCCAGGTGACCTGCCCGAAGAACGGCGACGGTCATCTCGTCGCGCGGCGGGCCCGCCGGACGGGCTCCGTGTTCTGGGGCTGCTCGAATTACCCACGCTGCGACTTCACGACGAACTTCGAACCGGTGGGCGCATTCCATGACGCCGACGAGGGGCCCGTTGCCCGGCGCGGCGACGGCGGCATCTGCCTCAAGTGCGGCGCGGCGATCGACCTCCCCGGGGACGAGCTCGTCGGCCGTCGGCTTGCCGGCGGACCACCCGACCCGAGTGCTCTTGCAAAGCCCGCGCGCGGTGGTCGACGCGGAGGCGGCCGCCGAGCGGGCTCGGGGACTCGTGGCGGCGGACGCGGATCGCGGCGGCCCCGTCGCTCGGAATCCGCCGCGGCGGGATCCGCTCCAGAGGCGTGACCCCGGAGGGCGCGGCCGAGCGAGCCCTCGACCGGTATCTCCGCTCCCTGGAAGCGAAGGACGCATCGCCCCACACACGGCGCGCCTACGAGACGGCCCTGCGCGCGTATCTGGACTGGCTGGGCGAGCGTGCCGTCGACTGGCGCGCACCCGCCCGAACCGAGCTGCGTGGCTATCTCGCCCACCTCGCGACGGCAGGAGCGCGATCGACGGTCGCCCAGCGCCTGGCGGCGGTTCGCGGCTTCCACCGCTTTGCTGCCCGGGAGGGGCTTGCGCCCGGCGATCCCTGGGGTGCGATCGCGACCCCTCGGCTTCCGTCGCGGCTGCCGCGCGTCCTCGAGATCGACCAGGTGGAGCGCCTGCTGGCCGCGGTGGACGCGGAGCTGGTCCGGGCGGAAGCGGGTTCCGCCCGGACGCGGCAGCTCTCCGTCGCGATCGGGCTCCGCGACCGTGCCCTCGTCGAGGTTGCCTACGCGGCCGGGCTCCGGATCAGTGAGCTTGCAGCGGCGCAGCTGGGCGCCCTCGACCTGGGACGCGGGATCGTCCGCGTCACCGGGAAAGGCCGCCGCGAACGGCAGGGCCTGCTCGGCCGGCCGGCGATCGCGGCCCTGCGCGTGTATCTGGACACGGGCCGGCCGGTGCTCGCGGAACGTCGGCCGCCGGGGACCGATGAGCCCGAGGCGGTCTTCCTCAACCACCGTGGCGGTGCACTCGGCGTTCGCGGGCTGCGAATGCGCCTGGAAGGCCTTCGCCAGGTTGCCGGCCTGCCCGAGGGCGTGTCACCCCACACGCTCCGCCACTCCTTCGCCACTCACCTCCTCGACAACGGAGCGGACCTGCGGGTCGTCCAGGAGCTCCTCGGCCACCAGAGCCTGGCAACCACCCAGGTCTACACCCACGTATCGCCCAGCCGGCTCCGGGCGGCGTACCTCACCGCGCATCCTCGCGCCCGCGCGCGCGCGTCCCGTCCCGACCCGACCGCCTCCGGCGCGTGACCACCCGGACGCTGGCCCGGGCGGGCCTCGTCGTGACCACCGCGTTCCTGGTCTCTCGGCTGCTCGGCTGGCTGCGGCTGATCGTGATCACCGCGACCGCGCCCACGGCCACCGACCTGGATGCGTTCTTCGCCGCCTACCGGATCCCGGACCTGATGTTCCAGCTGGTCGCAGCGGGGGCGCTCGGGTCGGCGCTGATCCCGGTCGTCTCCGGGCTGTTCGCGACCCGGGAAGAGGAGCGTGCATGGCGCGTGGTGGCGTCGATCGCGAACGTCATGCTCGTCGGGCTGCTGGTCCTCGGCGTCGCGTTCGCGATCGCGGCGCCGGTGCTCGTGCCCGCGATCACACCCGGCTTCGATGCGGCGACCACCGAACGCACGGTCGAGCTGACCCGGGTCATGCTCCTGAGCCCGATCCTCCTCGCCCTGGGCTCCGTTGCCACCAGCGCTCTCAATGCCGCCGGACGGTTCGGGGCATCGGCGGTGGCTCCGATCGTGTACAACCTCGCGATCATCGGGGCGGCGGTGCTCCTGGCGCCGTCGATGGGCGTGTTCGGGCTCGCGGTCGGCGTGGTCGCCGGCTCGCTGGGCCACCTCCTCGTGCAGCTCGGCCCCCTTCGCGCCGCCGGCTACCGGCATCGACCGATCGCGGATCTGGACGATCCGGACGCCGCGCGCACGCTGAGGCTGCTTGCACCGCGGGCACTCGGACTGGCGGTATCGCAGGTCACGTTCCTCGTCGCCACGACCCTCGCCTCCGGGCTCGGGACGGGGGCGATCGCCGCGTTCACCGTGGCATTCGCCGTCCTGCAACTCCCGATCGGCGTGATCGGTGTCCCGCTGGGGATCGTGCTGCTGCCGTCCCTGTCGCGCGAGGCCGCGCTCGAGGAACAGGGGGAGTACCTCCGCCTCGTCACGCGATCGCTGCGGCTGGTCGTGTTCGTGATGGTTCCGATCGCCGCCCTCGGGATGGTCCTCAGCCGCCAGATCGTGGGTCTCCTGTTCGACTACGGCGCGTTCGGCCCGGCCGGTGCCGACCTGGCCGCGGAAACCCTGGTCCTGTTCCTCGTCGGCCTTCCCGCCCACGCCTCGATCGCCATCCTTGCCCGCGCGTTCTATGCGCGGCAGGACACAAGGACGCCGGTGGGTGCGGCGATCCTCGCGGTCGCGATCAACTCCAGCCTGGCCCTTCTCCTCGTCGGCCCGCTCGGGCTGCCCGGTCTCGCACTCGCGATCGCGATCGCCGCCTGGGTCGAGGCGCTCGTCCTCGTCGGGCTCCTCGCGCGGCGCATCGAGGGACTCGAGCTTCGCGGCCTGGCCCGGGCGCTGCTCGAGGCGGCGCTGGCGGCGGCGATTGGCGCCGCGGCGGCCGTGGCCCTGCTCGGGCTCGTTCGCCCCGGCGCCGGCACGGACTCGTCCAAGGTGGTCCTGCTGGGCGAGGCCGTCGCGGGCACGGCAGTGGGAGGACTCGCATTCCTTGCGGTCGCGCTCGCGTTGCGGATCCCGGAACTGCCGTCTATCGTCAGCGTCATGGTCGACCTCGCGCGGCGACGCGGCCGCTCGTGACGGCCGGCCAACCGGATGCGGCGGCCTGGGACGCGTTCGTCGAGCGAGCCGACCCCGGGTCCTACCTCCAGCTCTCGCCCTGGGCTGCCGTCAAGGCCGCCAACGGGTGGCAGTCCGTCCGGGTGGCCGTGGGTGATGAGCCCGCGATCGATGTCGGCGCGCAGATCCTCGTCAGACGACCACGGCCACTGCCGTGGGGCTTCGCGTACGCCCCACGGGGCCCGGTCGCCGCCACCTGGTCGGCGGCGTCGATCGCGGCATTCACCGCCGCCACGCGCGACGGTCTGGGGCCGGTCGGGCGGGTCAGCCACCTGCGGATCGACCCGGAGATCGAGGCCGATGGGCAGCACGACCCGGAAGGCGAGCTCCGGGATGCGCTGCGCGACAGCGGCTGGCGGCCGGCGCCGGCGATCCAGCCCGCATCGACCCGCCTGATCGACCTGCGGGAGCCCGAAGACGCCCTGTGGTCGGAGCTCCGGAAGAAGTGGCGCCAGTATGTGAACAAGGCTCGGGCCGGTGGCGTGACGATCGTCGACGGGGGCGCCGACGACCTGCCGACGTTCTACCGGATCTATCGCGAGACCGCGGATCGGGCCGGCTTCCTGATCCGGGCCGAATCCGCGTACGTCGATGTCTGGCGCGCCTACGAGCCGTCCGGTCGAGCCCGGCTGATGTTCGCTCGGCTGCCCGATGGCGAGCCGGTGGCCGCCCTGTTTCTCGTGCGCTGTGGCGAGCGGGTCGTCGAGCCGTACGGCGGCATGACCGGGCCCGGTGCCGAGAGCCGCGCCAACTATCTCCTCAAGTGGGAGGCGATCCGTTCATCGCGTGAGGCGGGAGCCGCCATCTACGACCTGTGGGGGCTCGCGCACCCCGGCATCGCCCACTTCAAGACCGGGTTCGGGGGCCGCGAGGTCCGATACATCGGGGCCTGGGACCTGGTGCTCGATCCGTTGGGCCGCCAGGTCTATGCCGTCGCACAGCAGGCGCGCGTCTGGCTCGCCCGTCGACGGCACGGCCTGCCCGGGGGTGGCGGCGCATCCACCTTCGACGGCGGGGACGCGGCGTGACCCACTCCATGCGGGCGGCAACTCCACCGGCCGACTGGGACGCGCGAACCGTGAATCGACCGGGCGGTCACGTCTACCAGTCCGTGGCATGGGCGACGCACCGGAGCCGGGCCGGCTGGACGCCGTGGTTCCTGGAGACGGATCCGGGACCGGTCCTCGCACTGAGCCGGCGCTGGCCGTGGCTCCCGGGCGGCAGCGCATACATCCCCCGCGGACCGGCGCCGCCCGGTCACGGAGATGTCGCCGCGGCCTCGCTCGAGGCGGCCACGGAACGCCTTGACGACGCCGGCATGGACGTCGTCGCGGCCGACGCCGAGGTTCCGGCTGGGGACGGCGCCTATGCCGCAACGCTCGAACGGCTGGGATTCCGACCGATCGAGGAGATTCAGCCGTCTCGCCACCGGGTGTCGTTGGCGCTCGATCCGGGGATGGGCGAGGAGCACGCGTTTGCCGGGATCGCCAAGTCGACAAGGCAGCGGATCCACCAGGCGGAGTCCAGCGGGATCGAGGTCGTGCGCTACGACGCCGCCGCCTCGACCGATCCGGGTGCGGGCTTCGTCATGCCCGTGGACGATGCGCACACCGCCCTCGGACGGTTCTACGACCTGCTGCTCGGAACCGGACGACAGCGCGGGTTCCGGTTCGGTCCGCGGGCGGCGTTCATGCCGTGGTGGCAGGACGCGCTGGCCGCGGGACACCTGGTGCACTTCGAGGCGCGTGTCCAGGGCGTGCCGATCGCGGGTCTCATCCTGTACCGGCACGGCGAACGGCTGTCGACCGCCCACGCCGCGGACGACGCGGCGACCCGCGACGAGCATCGCGGCGCGGGGCACCTCCTTCGCTGGCGGGCGATCCAGCTCGCCCTCCGCGAGAATCGGACCGAGATGGATCTTGGCGGAGTGGATGTCGCGGGAGCCCGACGCGAGCCGCGGGAAGGCGATTCGACCTGGGGCCTCTACCGGCACAAGCTGAGCTTCGGGGGTCGCTGGCTGGAGCTGGCCGGCGCCCACGAGCGGGTGATCCGCCCGTGGCGCTATGCGGCCGGCAGGTTCCTCGCGCGCGTCGTGCCCCGATGAGTGACCTCGAGGCCGTCCTGGCCGCCGCCGAGCCGGCCGAGCCCCGGACCCTCGACTCGCTCGTCGACCGGTTGACGAGCCGGCGGCTGGTCCGTGGTGCCAGGGCTGCCGACCGCCGGGCGATCGACCCTCGTGGTCTGGGTGGGCTGTCGATTCGCGGGATCAGCCAGGACTCCCGGACGGTTCCACGAGATGGCCTGTTCGTGGCGATCCCCGGTGCCCACGTCGACGGCCACGATCGGGCAGGCGAGGCCGCCGACCGCGGCGCGCTGTGCGCCGTGGTCGAGCATGCCCTTGACCTCGACCTGCCGCAGCTGGTCGTCGACTCGTCCCGCCGAGCCCTCGCGGAGGCGGCCGCGTGGTGGTACGCCGACCCATCTCGCGAGCTCGTGGTGGTCGGGATCACCGGGACCGACGGCAAGACGACCACGTCGTTCCTCGCGGCGGCGGTGCTTGAGGCGGCCGGCCTTCGACCCGGGCTGGTGGGCACGGTGGCGATCGGGGTCGGCGGTCAGCGTTGGCCGAATGCCGGCCACGTGACCACGCCGGAAGCCCCCGAGCTCCAGCGGATGCTGCGGGCGATGGTGAGCGCCGGCGATCGGTCGGCGGTCGTGGAATCGACGAGTCACGGCCTCGCCCTGCGGCGGCTCGACGCCGTTGCCTACGACGCGGCGATCCTGACCAACGTGACCCACGAGCACCTCGAACTCCACGGGACCTGGGAGGCGTATCGCGACGCAAAGCTGTCCCTGTTCGAGCGCCTGGCGCCGGGGGCGGCCAATCCCGCCAAGGACGCGCCGAAGGTGGCGATCGTCAACGCCGACGACCCGAGCGCCGGGCTGTTCGCTGGGGTCGCGCAGGAGGCCGGGGCGCGGGTTGTCACGTACGGGACGGACCGACAGGCCGATGTGCGCGTCACGCGTGTCGAGGAGGATCGTTCGGGGCTCGCGGTCGACTATCGATCGCCGGCCGGTGGTGGCATGGTCCGCGTCCGGCTTGCCGGTCGCTTCAACGCCCACAACGCCCTCGCGGTCGTTGCCCTCGGCGAGGCATGGGGCCTCGACGCCGAGGCGGTTCGCAGCGGGATCGAGTCCGTCACGAGCGTTCCCGGGCGGATGGAGCGGATCGATGCCGGACAGCCCTTCCAGGTGGTCGTCGACTACGCGCATTCGCCGGCCTCGCTGGCGCTGGTGCTGGACCTGCTCGCGCCGCTGGCCGCGGCGCAGGGCGGCGGACTCGTGGCCGTGTTCGGGTCGGCCGGTGAGCGGGACGTCGACAAGCGGTCGGCGATGGGTCGCATTGCCGGCGAGCGTTGCCGGCTGGTGGTGGTCACCGATGAGGATCCTCGCGGCGAGGACCGTGAGGCGATCCTGGAGGCGATCGCCGCTGGGGCCGAGTCGGCCGGGCTCCGGCGCGATCGGGAGTTGCTCCTGATCGCGGACCGCCGAGCCGCCGTAAGGGCCGCCTTCGAGCGGGCCCGCCCCGGCGACATCGTGCTCCTCGCCGGGAAGGGCCACGAGACGACGATCATCGGCCCCCGCGGCCCGGAGCCGTGGGACGAGCGATCGGTGGCGCTCGAGGAGCTCGCCATGCTCGGCCACGAGCGCGCCGTGGGCGCCGGTTCCTGATGCGGGGCTGCCTCGCGACCCTCGTTCTCGCCGTCGTGTTCCTCGGGATCGCGGGCTGGTTCGGCGGACTCCCCGTGGCCGGCCTGCTCGTCGAGACCGGCCTCGGCGCCGGCGGTCTGCAGGCAGCGGACCTGGACGTGACGGTCGAGACGGAGCCCCGCTGGGAACTGCTCGGAGGACGGGCCGATCACGTGCGGATCGTGGCCACCAACGCCGACCTGCGGGGTTCGAGCGTCGAGCGCGTCGATCTCGACCTGACCGACGTCTCGATCGCCGACCGGCGGGCGGGCCGGGTCGACGGCGAGCTCGAGGGGATCGTCGTGCACGAAGACGGACCGGCTGACGGGCTACGCATCGAGCGGATCCGGCTCGACGGCAGCGATCCGATCGTCGCCAGTGCCGAGATCGACAACGCCGACGCGGAGGCGCTCGTCGCCCGCGGGGTCAGGGAATCCACCGGCACCGAGCCGGCCAGCGTGTCGCTGGAGGCGCCCGATCGCCTGTCGATCGGCCTCGGCGCCACGACGCTGACCGGCCGGCTCACGGTGGCCGCCGACGGCTCCCTGGTCCTCAGCGTTCCCGGCATTGCGGGCGCGGTGATCGGCGATCTTGTGCTCGTGGACGCGGCATCGTTGCCGATCGAGCTCCGGAGCGTGTCCGTGGGCGACGGAATCGTGGTCCTGGAGGGGGTCCTCGCACCCGGGCTCGTGGGCTGATCCACGAAGGGCCGCTGCTATCCTTCACCGGCCATGGCGACACCGCGCACCCGCACCGACGAGATCGCGCCCCGACGCCGCGGGCCGCGTCGTTCGATCGGTCCTGCGCGCCGCGGCTCGTCCGCGCGAGAGGCGCCCTTCGACATCGACCTGCTCCGGAAGCAGCTCCTGGACGCGATCGTCGAGCGCTCGCCGCAGGCCGACGTCGCCCTGGTCTCGGGTGCGTTCGATCTGGCGGTGGAGGCGCATCTCGGACAGAAGCGGGTCTCGGGCGAGCCCTACGTCACCCACCCCATCGCGTCAGCCCAGATCCTCGCCGAGCTGGGGCTCGACCCGACCGCGATCAGCGCAGCGCTCCTGCACGACGTCCCCGAGGACACCGAGTACAGCCTCACCGACATCGAGGAGCGATTCGGTGCCGAGGTCGCACGGCTCGTCGACGGTGTCACGAAGCTGTCCAAGTTCAGTACCCACAGCCACGAGCAACAACAGGCCGAGAACATCCGGAAGATGCTCCTGGCGATGGCGGAGGACATCCGTGTCGTCCTGATCAAGCTCGCCGACCGGCTCCACAACATGCGGACCCTGTATGCACTGCCGCCCGAGAAGCAGCAGCGGATCGCCCGCCAGACGATGGAGATCTATGCCCCGCTCGCCGAGCGGCTGGGCATCTGGCAGATCAAGTGGGAGCTCGAGGACCTCGCGTTCAAGGCCCTCGAGCCGGATCGCTTCCGTGAGCTTGCCAAGCTGCTCGACACCCGTCGGCGCGGCCGCGAGAGCTACATCGATCGGGCGATCGCCGAGCTGCGGCCCCGGCTCGCGGAGGCGGGGATCGAGGCCGATCTCCAGGGACGCCCGAAGCACCTGTTCAGCATCTGGAAGAAGATGCAGCGCAAGAGCGCGGAATTCGGCGAGATCTACGACGTGTATGCCATCCGCATCCTCGTCGACGAGGTCCGCGACAGCTATGCCGCGCTGGGCATCGTCCATGCCCTGTGGCGCCCGATTCCCGGCCAGTTCGACGACTACATCGCGGTTCCCAAGAACAACCTCTACCAGTCCCTCCATACCGCCGTCATCGCCCTCGACGGCAAGCCCCTCGAGATCCAGATCCGGACGCACCAGATGCACCAGGTCTCGGAGGTCGGGATCGCCGCCCACTGGCGGTACAAGGAGGGGACGAAGTCCGATCGCGAGTACGACGCGAAGCTGGCCTGGCTGCGACAGCTCATGGACTGGCAGCGCGACGTCTCCGACGCGACGGAGTTCGTCGAGGGGATCAAGCTCGACATCTTCCAGGACCAGGTGTTCGTGTTCACACCTCGCGGCGATATCAAGGACCTGCCCGCCGGCGCGACGCCACTCGACTTCGCCTACCGGATCCACACGGACGTCGGCCACCGCACGATCGGGGCGAAGATCAACAACCGGCTCGTGCCACTCGACTACCGGCTCAAGAACGGCGACATCGTGGAGATCGTCACCACCAAGGGCGAGCACGGGCCGTCACGCGACTGGCTCAACCTGGTCCGGACCTCGCATGCCCGCGAGAAGATCCGGCAATGGTTCAAGCGCAAGGATCGCGACGAGAACATCGTCCACGGCCGCGAGGCGCTCGAGCGGGAGCTCCGCAGGCTCGCACGAACCAGCCTCTCGGCGGTGGGTCAGGACCGGCTGACCGAGGTCGCACGCCAGTACAACTTCGACGCGGTCGACGACTTCTTCGCGGCCGTCGGCTATGGCGCGATCGGTGCCCAGTCCGTGGTCATGAAGCTGGGGGTCGTCGACGATGCCCAGCTGGCCCTCCCGACCGTCGCTCCGCCCCAGCCCCCGCAACGCGCCGGCGGCGTGCGCGTCAAGGGCGTGGGCGATCTCCTGGTTCGCTTCGCCAAGTGCTGTCATCCGATCCCGGGCGACCCGATCGTCGGCTTCATCACCCGCGGCAAGGGCGTCACCGTCCATCTCCGCTCGTGTCCCACGGTGGTCAACGAGCGCGAGGTCTCGCGGCTGATCGAGGTGGAGTGGGAGTCGGCGCCGGCGCAGACCTATCCGATTGCGATCCGCGTGGAGGCGTACGACCGGACGGGGCTGCTGAACGACATCACGCAGGTCGTGGCCGAGGCCAAGGTCAACATCGTCGCTGCGTCGGTGAATGTGAACCCGGATCACACGGCGGTGGTGATCGCGACGCTTCAGGTGGCCTCGGTTGCCCAGCTGGCCCGAGTCATGGGCCGGATCGAGCAGCTGAAGGACGTGATCGCCGTCCAGCGCGACCTGGGCTGAGGGAGCGACGACTAGCGGCTGGGCTCCTCGCCACCGCCGGTGCCGGAGGGGGCCTCATCGAGATGGATCGCGGCCTCGATCGCGTCCAGCGCCAGCTCCGCATCGCGGATGACGTCGTGGATGGCGTGGCTGCCCAGGTCATCGTCCGCACCGCGGGCCTCGTATGCCGCGCGAAGCTCACACAGCCGGTCGAAGTAGATCCGTCGCTCGTACCTGCTCATCGCTTCGTTCTCCACACCCGACACCGGATATGCCGGGGTTGAGAGGACGGTAGGTCGCTGGAGTGCGGTTAGCCACGGTCCGATGGTCTTGGTCCCGATACGACCGAGGTCCTAGTCGGGTATCCCGCGCGCGGTGGATCCACACCGCAGCCGACCCGGCCCCGGGCCGGCGTCGAGCCTCTAGACTTCCGGCCGTGCCGATCTTCCGGGCGCCGCGTGGGACCCGCGACGTGCTGCCGTCCGAGCGCCCGGCGTTCGCGCGCCTCGAGCGGATCGCGTCCGAGCTCGCCGGCCGCTATGGCTACGAGCAGATCGAGCCGCCGATGTTCGAGCAGGCGGGCGTGTTCGAGCGCGGCATCGGCGATGCGACCGACGTCGTCGAGAAGGAGCTGTTCCGGGTCAGCCCCTCGCGCGGCGAAGAGCGCGAGCGCTGGGCCCTTCGACCGGAAGCCACGGCCGGGATCTGCCGCGCCTATATCGAGCACGGGATGCACACCCTGCCACAGCCGGTGAAGCTGACGTTCACCGGGTCGATGTTCCGATACGACCGGCCCCAGGCCGGCCGATACCGGCAGTTCTGGCAATGGGACGTCGAATCGATCGGGGATCCGGGACCGGCGGTCGACGCCGAGATCGTGGAGCTCGCGTCGAGGTTCTATGCCGATGTCGGGCTGCCCGTGGAGATCCAGCTCAACTCGATCGGCGACCTCGCCTGTCGGCCGGCCTATCTGGACGAGCTCGGGGGCTGGTATCGCGATCGGGTCGAGCGGCTCCCGGCGCCCGAACGCGAGCGGCTGGAACGGAATCCCCTTCGGCTCCTCGACTCCAAGGACCCGGCGATGGTCGCGCTCAACGCCGAGGCACCCAAGCTCGCGGACCGGTTGTGCGCCGCGTGTCGCGAGCACTTCGCCGAGGTCCGTGCTCATCTCGATCTGCTGGGGGTGGCGTACCGGCTCGAGGCCGGCCTCGTCCGCGGCCTCGACTACTACACCCGGACCGCGTTCGAGGTGTTCCCCGTCGGTGCACACGGCCAGCAGTCGGCCGTGGGCGGCGGCGGCCGCTACGACGGCCTGATCGAGCTCCTGGGCGGCAAGCCGACCCCCGGGATCGGGTTCGCGCTCGGGCTCGACCGGATCGTGCTCGCGCTCGGCGACTCCGGGGGCACGGAGCGACGGGCGCCGCTCGCGATCGTGGTCGGCGCCGATCCGGCCGCGACCGGAGAGCGGCTGCGGATCGCGACCGAGCTGCGCACGGCCGGCCTCTCGGTCTCGGCCGACCTCGGTCACCGCAAGCTCGGACGGCAGCTCGAGGCGGCGGTGAAGGCCGGCGCCCGGCTCGCGATCATCGTGGGCGACGAGACGGCCGAGGGCCTGGTCCAGGTGCGCGACCTGGGTGCGGCCTCGCAGAAGCCGGTGCCACTCGCCGACCTGCCCGCGCTGCTCGGTCGGAAGTCCCCGCGGTGACCCTCGACACCTGACCTGGCGGCGGCTCGTTGACGGCGGGCGCTCGGTGACTAGAGTGGGCCGGTGGCTCAGAACCCCAACGTGAATTCCGCCGGCCCGGCCGCCCCATGGTCGCTCGATTCGGCAATCGCGGCCCGGGACCACGGGCCGTCGATCTTCCGCCAGCCGGCCCGCTTCCTGGTGCTGGCTGGTGCGATCGCAGCGCTCGCCGGCTCCCCGTGGACCTGGGCGTATCCGATCGACCTGCCGCTGGAGATCCCCTACACCGGGCTTGCCGAGACCTCGGACGGCTTCCTGATCGGGCTCGCGGCCGTGATCATGCTGGTGCTCGCGACGAGCCGATCCGCGGCAACGTCCACGACCCGGGCGGTCCAGATGCTGCCGGTCATCGTGGGTTCGGCGGTCGTGCTCCTGGCCGTCGGCGCGGTCCAGACCGCGGAACGGCACATCGCCCACTGGGAGCACCTCGGCGGGTCCGGTGCCATTCACCCGTGGTTGACGATGATCGTCGTGGGCAGCGCGATGATGGCCCTGGGTGGTGCCTGGATCAGCCTGCGGGATTCCCGACGGTACCGACCCGCCCCGTCGGTCGACCCGCCCCTGGTGACACCCGCCAACGTCGTGCGGGCCGTCGCAGGGGTGGTGGCCACCGCGCTCGGTGCCTTCGCCGGCCTCGAAGCCGCGCTCGCCCTCTGGTCCGACAACCTCGGCTCGTTGCCGCTGCTCATCGGCCTGGTCGGCGGCGGCCTCCTCGGCATGCTGGCCACGGATCGCGTCGCCACGAGGATCCAGGCCCGCCGCTAGGACGAGAGGCCCCGCGCCTGCGGTGGGCCCCGCTGCCCCCGTACGATGTGCGCCCATGCCCAACGTGCGCCACGACGAAGCGAAGACCGCGTTCTCACTCGCCACCCCGTACCGAACGCACACCGCCGGCGCCCTCCGGGCCGCCGACGCGGGGCAATCCGTCGCCCTCGCCGGCTGGGTCCATCGCCGTCGCGATCACGGCCAGCTGATCTTCCTCGACCTTCGGGATCGCTATGGGATCACCCAGGTCGTCGTGGACGCGACCCAGGCCCCGGATGCGCACGCCGTCGGCTCCCGGGTTCGCTCCGAGTTCGTCATCGCCGTGCGCGGCACCGTGGATCGACGGATCGCCGGCAAGGAGAACCGCGACCTGCCCACGGGTGAGATCGAGCTCCGCGCGAGCGACGTGACGATCCTCTCCGAGTCGCGGACGCCGCCGTTCTACATCAACGAACCGGATGCGCAGATCGACGAGAGTCTGCGCCTGCGCTACCGATACCTGGACATCCGGCGCGAGGCGATGCTGCACCGACTCCTCGTCCGGAGCCGGCTGGTCCAGGCGATCCGAGACGTCCATCACGCGGCCGGGTTCGTGGAGGTCGAAACCCCGCTCCTGATCAAGTCCACCCCTGAAGGCGCCCGGGACTTCATCGTCCCGTCGCGACTCCAACCCGGGTCCGTGTATGCGCTGCCGCAGAGCCCGCAGCAGCTCAAGCAGATCCTCATGGTCGCCGGGATGGACCGCTACTTCCAGATCGCGCGCTGCCTTCGCGACGAGGATCCGCGGGGCGACCGGCAACCGGAGTTCACGCAGCTCGATCTGGAGATGAGCTTCGTCGACCAACCGACCGTCATGGCGTTCGTGGAACAGATGACGATCGACGTCACCCGCGCAACGGTCCCCGAGCGCCCGATCCTGGAGACGCCGTTCCCACGGTTCACCTACGACGAGGTGCTGGAGCGATTCGGCACCGACCGGCCGGACCTGCGGTTCGGGATGGAGCTGGTCGACCTGGCGCCTGCAATCCTCGATGCGGAGGGCCGGCCGGTGTCGGGCTTCCGCGTGTTCGACGAGGCACTCGCGGCCGGCGGACGCGTCAAGGCGATCGTCGTCCCCGGGTTCGGTGCAGCGACCCGGCGGGAGATCGACGAGCTGACCGACGCCGCGAAGTCCTATGGCGCACGGGGCCTCGCTCACCTCTCGTGCGAGTCACACGGCGACGTGAGCGGTCCGATCGCGAAGTTCCTCGCCGACGACACCCTCCGCGGGATCGTCGAACGAACCGGGGCCGATGCCGGTGATCTGATCCTCGTCGTGGCCGATCGGGCTGAGGTCGTGAACGAGGTCCTGGGTCGGCTGCGAGCCGACCTCGGTGGCCGCCGGGGGCTCGCCGATCCATCGAGCCTCGCGTATGGGTGGGTTCACCGCTTCCCGATGTTCCAGTGGGACCCCGAAGGCGGCCGCTGGGACGCGACCCACAACCCGTTCTCGGGGGTGGTTCCCGAGGATGAGGAGCTGCTCACGACGTCGTCCGGGGATCTCGCGGCACGGGATCCGGGTGACCCGGCGGGCCGGGCCCGTGCGCTCCAGCACGACCTCGTGCTCAACGGCTGGGAGATCGGCGGGGGATCCATCCGCATCCATCGCCGCGAGCTGCTGGAACGGAGCTTCGGGCTGCAGGGCTACAGTCTGGACCAGATGCGCGAGCGGTTCGGGGCGATCCTCGAGGCATTCGAGTACGGGCCACCGCCGCACGGCGGGATCGCCCTCGGTGTCGACCGCTGGGTGGCGCTGCTCACGAACCAGGCGACGATCCGCGAGGTGATGGCGTTCCCCAAGACCCAGTCCGGGACCGACCTCATGCTCGACGCGCCCTCGCC
>DATBLH010000102.1:0-11781 GCA_036555445.1 Candidatus Limnocylindrales bacterium | reverse complement strand
GCGCCCGCCGGTGGCGGTCTCGTCTGGACGAAATCGGGAGCCAAGGGTCGCGTGCTTCACTCGACCGATGGTGTCGGTTGACGATCAACGAGCGCTCGACGAGCTCGGAGCCTGGCTTCGTCGACGACGCCAGGATCGCGCGTGGAGCCAGCGGCAGCTCGCACGTCGCTCGTCGATCGACCAGCCGACGATCTCGCGCCTCGAGCGCGGTCTGCGCCCACGTCTTCGGGCCTCGGCCATCGCCCGGATCCTGATCGCGCTCGGGGTGGTCGCACCGGCGCGCGGCAACCCGACACCGGTCGACCCACGCCGATGATGCATCGAGTTGCATCGGCCGGGAGGCATGTCGTCGGATCGCGAACGGAGAACGTTGCGTTTACGTTGCGTTTATGCGACCGGACGAGCCTCGCTCACCTCCCGCAGGAGCTTCCGCGGCGCGGTCATCCGCCACGCCTCGACCAGCAGCGGGCGGACGAGCTCCGGCTCGATCCGTTCCAGCGCCACCGCAACCCACCCGTAGCGTCCGACGTGCGACGCGATGGAATAGGTCTCGGGATCGAGGTCGATCAGATCCGACTGGACCTCGGGCGTGGCCTTGATCGACACCCGGTCGGGCTCGTGGCCGGCGATCGCGAAGATCCGTCCCCGGACGCGGAACGTGGGGTGCTCGCCCCAGGTCAGGACCTCTTCGGCTCCCGGCAGTGCCAGCGAGATCCGCCGCACGTCGTCCACGCTGGCCACCGACTCGCTACCCTGGCTGGTTGTCGATCTGTGCGCGCTGGAGCCGTCCGGAGAAGTCGACATAGACCGATTTCCACTCGGTGTATGTGTCCAGGGCAGCGTGGCCGGCCTCGCGATGACCGTTGCCGGTTTCCTTCCAGCCCCCGAACGGGAGGTGGGTCTCGGCTCCGGTCGTGCCCGCGTTGACATACACGATCCCGGTCTCGAAATCGCGCATCGCCCGGAACGCCTGGTTCACGTCGGACGTGAACACCGACGACGACAACCCGTAGCGGGTCTGGTTGAGGGCGGTCACCGCCGCGGGATAGTCCGCCACCGGGATGACCGAGAGCACCGGCCCGAAGATCTCTTCCTGGCCGATCCGGTCCATCGGTGCGACGTCACGGAAGATCGTGGGCTGGAAGAAGTGGCCGTGACCCAATGGCCCTTCGGAGGCCCGGTCGCCACCCGTGACCAGCTCCGCCTCGGACCGACCCACATCCACATAGCCCGCGACCTTGTCGGCTGCCTGCCCATTGATCAGCGGCCCGACATCGGTGGTCTCCTCCAGACCCGAACCCAACCGGAGGCCGCGGGCGCGCGTTTCGAGTCGTTGCAGCAGCGGCTCGACGACCGGCGCCTCCACGATCACCCGGGAGCACGCGGTGCAGCGCTGGCCAGTGGTCCCAAATGCCGACCACAGGATTCCCTCGGTCGCCAGATCGAGGTCGGCGTCCCGGAGGACGACCACCCCGTTCTTGCCACCCAGCTCGAGCGACACCCGCTTGAGGCGCCGCGCCGCCTTCTCCGCGATCGATCGGCCGGTCGCGGACGACCCGGTGAACGAGATCACGTGGATGTCCGGGTTGTCGACGATGGCGTCCCCGACCTCGCCGCCCGACCCGGTCACGAGGTTCACGGTTCCGGGCGGGAAGCCGGCCTCGGCCATGAGCTCGACGAGGAGGGTCGCGCAGTGCGGGGTGTCCGACGCGGGCTTGAACACCACGACATTGCCGGTCACCAGCGCCGGCATCATCTTCCAGCACGGGATCGCGATCGGGAAGTTCCAGGGCGTGATGATCCCGGCCACGCCGATCGGCTGCCGGACGCTCATTGCCCACTTGTCCGGGAGCTCCGACGGCACGGTGTCGCCGAACATCCGCCGCCCCTCGCCGGCCATGAGGTACGCGATGTCGATCCCCTCCTGGACATCGCCCCGCGCCTCCGCGAGGACCTTGCCCATCTCCCGGGTCATGGCCCGTGACAGCCGCTCCTTGTGCTCCTCCATGAGCGCCGCGAAGCGATAGAGGATCTCGCCTCGCTTCGGCGCCGGTGTCTGCCGCCAGCGGGGCAGCGCCGCCGCGGCGGCCCGGACCGCCATCCCCACGTCGGCCTTCGTGCCCTGCTGGAAGCGGCCGATCACGTCCCGGGTGTCGGCCGGGTTCCGGCTCTCGAACGTCTCGCCACCGGTGGAGTCGCACCACTCGCCGGCGATAAAGTGGCGGTACGTGGTGACGGATTCGGCGATCTGGGTCATGCTCGGGCGAGGGTAACGCGCCGCGTCGGGGCGCTGCGAGTCCTACGCGCGCTCGATCGCCATCGCGACCGACCCGCCGCCGCCGAGACACAGCGTGGCCAGCCCATAGCGGCCCTGGCGGCGCTGGAGCTCGTGCGTCAGGGTGGCCACGATCCGGGCGCCGCTGGCACCGATCGGGTGACCCAGTGCGATCGCGCCGCCGTTCACGTTCACCCGGTCCCAGTCGAAGCCGAGCTCCCGGCCGTCGGCAAGCGTCTGGGCGGCGAACGCCTCGTTGATCTCGATGAGGTCGAAAGCCTCGATGGGCAGCTCGATCCGGTCGAGGAGTCGGCGTACGCCCTGGATCGGCGCCAGGAACAGCCACTTCGGTTCCACTTCGGCCTGGGCATATCCGACGATCCGTGCCAACGGCCTCAGGCCATGACGCTCGACGACACGCTCAGAGACGACGACGGTGGCCGCAGCGCCGTCGGTGATGCCCGGCGCGTTGCCCGCGGTGACGGTCCCCACGGTCGCATCTCGCCGGTCGTCGCCGTCGGGGAGCGCGAACGCCGGCCGGAGCGCGGCGAGGGCCTCGATCGTGGTATCCCGTCTCGGGTTCTCGTCGACCTCGACGACCGTCTCGCGACCCTTCGCGTCACGCACCGTGACCGGCGCGAGCTCGGCCGCGAACCGGCCGTCGTCGATGGCCGCGATCGCCTTCCGATGTGACGCCAAGGCATACGCATCCTGGTCCTCTCGGCTCACGCTGTTCGAGATCGCGACCCGCTCGGCGTGGGTCCCCATGTGGCAGTCCTCGACCGAGCACCACAGCCCGTCGGTGAGGACGGCGTCCTCCAGACGACCGTGCCCGAGTCGATAGCCCGTGCGGGCCTGCCGGAGCAGGTAGGGGGCGAGGTTCATGCTCTCCATGCCGCCCGCGACGACGACCTCGGCATCGCCGGCACGGATCTCCGCGGCGGCGAGCATGATCGACTTCAACCCCGACCCACAGACGCGGTTGATCGTGGTGGCGCTCGTCCCGTCCGGGAGACCGGCGGCGAGGGCCGCTCGTCGTGCCGGGGCCTGGCCCACGCCCGCCTGCAGCACCTGGCCCATGAGGACCTCGTCCACGGGGACGCCCTGTGGCAGCCCGGAGCGCTCCACGGCGGCCCGGATCGCCACCCCACCGAGCTCGATCGCCGGCGTGGTGGACAGGCCACCGCCGAACTTGCCGATCGGCGTCCTCGCCGCGCTGACGAGGTACACGCCCCCGTTGCGCCCGAGGCCGTTTCCGTCCCCGTTGCCGTTCATCGATCGATGAATCTACACCCGGTCGGCGGATTGGCCGGCGGTACGATAGCCGCGGTGAACGGGGGAAGGGACGGCATCCTTGCGGGTGTCGTGGACGCACTCGGCGACGCTGTGATCGTGTGCGACACGGCCGGCACCGTGATCGGCTGGAATCGCGCCGCGGAGACGCTCTATGGCGTTCTCCGTGCGCACGCCGTCGGACGACCGATCGACGACGTCCTCGAGACGAGCCGGGTCGGCCCCGATACCGGGGACGGTGCGGACTCGGGGATCGGGCCTCGCCAGGCGACCTGGCAGGGCCGGCTGAACGATCGACCGCGAATCGGCGACCGGACGGGCGTCGTGCAGGTCGTCGACGTGCGAGTTAGCGAGATCCGCGACGCGGACGCGAACGTCATCGGCTGGCTGAGCATCGGGCGGCCTGCCGGCGGCCCGGCGTCCGACTCCGGCGCCATCGGGACCGACGAGGCGCGCCGTCAGACCGAGCTGATCCAGGCGCAGAAGATGGAGGCGATCGGGCAGTTGGTCTCGGGGGTCGCCCACGAGCTCAATAACCCACTTGCCGCGATCGTCGCCTTCAGCCAGCTGATCGTCCGCGATCCGCGCCTCCCGGCCGACATGAAGGCCGATGCCGGTCTCCTGGTGCAGGAGTCCGACCGGACCCGGCGCATCGTCCAGAACCTGCTCGACTTCGCACGCCAGCGGCCTCCGGAGCGCCACCCGACTCAGGTACGGGCGCTCGTCCAGAGCATCCTCGACCTGCTGTCGTACTCGATCGGCGCAGCCCGCGTGGAGGTCTCGGTGGATATCTCCGAGGACCTGCCGCCGGTGGCGCTCGATCGCGCCCAGATCCAGCAGGTGCTTCTCAACCTGACGAGCAACGCGCTCCAGGCGGTCCGGGGCGCGCCCGGCGACCACCGGCTCGTGATCACCGGCCGGCTCGTCGATCACCCGGAGCGAGGCCGGATGGTGCGCATCACGATCGCCGACGACGGCCCCGGGGTCAGCCCCGAGCATCGGGACCGACTGTTCGTCCCGTTCTTCACCACCAAGCCACCGGGCGAGGGAACGGGGCTCGGCCTGCCCGTCTCGTTCGGCATCGTTGCCGCCCACGGCGGCTCGCTCCGCTATGAGCCGTCGCCGGGCGATCGTGGCGCCACGTTCATCGTGGAGCTGCCGGTGACCACCGAGGCGGCCGAACGGGAGGAGGCACCGGCATCGGGTCGCGTGGAACGGCCGGACGACGCCGCCAACGAGGCTCCGCTGCGGGCGCGGGTTCTCGTCCTCGACGACGAGCCATCGATCCGACGGTTCCTGGCCAAGGCGCTCGAGGCGGCCGGGCACGACCCGCTCCTGGCGGCTGATGGCAGCGAAGCGCTCGGGATCGTTGCCGACGTCGCGGTCGACGTATTCCTGTGCGATCACCGGATGGCCGGGTTGTCGGGGACCGAGGTGTACGAAGCGGCGGTCCGGATCCGGCCCGATCTTGCCCGCCGGTTCGTGTTCATGAGTGGCGACGTGCTGAACCCTGAGCTCCTGTCATTCGCGACCGCGCGACGGATCGGCCTGCTCGCGAAGCCGTTCGACCTGGACTCGGTGGGCAGCACCGTCCGCGAAGTGCTCGAACGCGTCGGCCCTGAGGGTCAGGAGCGCGGATAGCGGTAGAAGCCGCGTCCGGTCTTCTGGCCGAGATGCCCTTCGGCCACCAGTCGCTCGAGCATGCTGGGCGGCCGGTACGCCTCGCCATAGGCCTCGTGGAGCACGCGCATGATGCCGAGGCAGACATCGAGTCCGATGAAGTCCGCAAGCTCGAGCGGGCCCATCGGGTGGTTCAGACCCACCCGGGCGCCGGTGTCGATGTCCTCGGCGCTGCCGGTTCCCTCCTCGAGGGTCCGGACCGCCTCGGTGAGGAACGGCATCAGGATCCGGTTGACCAGGAAGCCCGGTCGATCCGCGGACGCGATCACCTGCTTGCCGAGTTGACCGGCGATGTCGCGGATCGCGCCTTCCGTCTCCCCGGAGGTCGCCGAACCGCGGATCAGCTCGACCAGGGGCATCACCGGCACCGGCGAGAAGAAGTGCATCCCCAGGAAGCGCGGGCGACGGTCCGGGTTCACCGATTGAGCCAGCCGGTCGATCGAGATGGATGACGTGTTGCTGGCGAAGATCGCGTCGCTCGGCGCCACGTCGTCGAGCCGGTGCCACAGCCCGGTCTTCGTGTCCAGGTCCTCGAACACGGCCTCGATCACCAGGTCCGCCGCACGCGCGTCCGACAGGTCGTCGGTGGTCGTGATCCGGCCCAGCGTCGCCGCGCGGTCCGCGGCCGTGAGCTTTCCCTTGGCGACCGCGCGATCCAGGTTGCCGGCGATCCGCTCCCGACCGGCGTCCGACCGCGAACGATCCGGCTCGTAGAGCGTGACGTCCTTGCCGATCGCCGCGTGCACCTGGGCGATCCCGTGACCCATCAGCCCGGCACCGGCGACGAACACCCGATCGATCGACATCGCGACCAAGCCTACGTGCCGAGAGCCGGCACGGACGCGCGACTGCGTCCCCAGGCCACCAGGAGCACGGACGCGGCTGCTGCCAGAACCGCGGACACCAGGAAGGTCGTGCCGTACCCGGCCCGGTCGGCGATCGAGCCCAGGCCGACGGGCGCCAGGCCGAACGCGAGGTCGAGGAACACCGTCGTCGTGCCGACCACGGTCCCGCGCTCCGCCGGCGGTACCCGCGCCACGGTCATCGTCAGCAGCGCCGGCATCGTGAATGCCACACCGGCCGCGAACACGCACGTGCCCACGATCAGGCCGATCGCAGTCGGGACGAGGCCGATCAGGGTGAGGCCGACGGCAGAGAGCGCGAGGGCACCCCCGGACACGCGGATGGCTCCGTAGCGATCGGGAATCCGGGCCCCGACCACGCGCAGCGCGACGACGATCAGCGCGTACAGCGCAAGGGGCGCACCGGCACCCCCGAGGCCGATCTGGCGGGCATACAGCGGGAGGAACGTGAGGAACCCGGCCATCCCCCACAGGCCGAGCAGGATGATCAGACCGGGGAACAGGCCGGCCGGATGGATGAGTCGCCGTCGACGAGGTTCGTCGGGGTCGGTGTCCGGGACGGTCTCGGGCGTGATCCAGGACAGGACGACGGCCACGACGGCCACGAAGGCAGCCGCGAGCCAGACACCCGGATACGACGCCTGGCCGATCACCGCCTCGCCGATCGGTGGACCCGTTGCGACGCCGAGGTAGAGCGAGAGCGTCAGGAAGCTGATCGCCTCGCCGCGTCGCGATGGAGGCGCGAGATCGCTGCCGGCGGCGATGGCTGCCACCAGGTAGAAGCCTTCGGCAATCCCTAGCAGCGATCGGGCGGCGATGAACAGCGGGAGGTCGGTCGCCGCCAGGTGGAGCAGGAGCGCAGCCACGTTGAGCAGCGAGCCGCCGACCAGCAGCGGCCGCCGACCGAAGCGATCGGATGCCCAGCCCACGATCGGACGCATCACGAGCGCCGCAATGCTGAACGAGGCGATCGCGACGCCGACGCCCAGCGAATCCGCGTGGAGCTCCTGACGCGCGAACACGGGCGCGATCGGGAGCACGATGCCACCGGCCACGAAGAAGGCGAGCGTGGCCGCTCCCAGTGCCACGAATGGCCGGGTGATGAGACGCTCCTCGGACGATACGCCCTCCTGTCCGCTCATCCGGGCTTGCGCACGTGTTCGAGCAACCGGTCGGCCGCCGTGTATGGGTCGAGGTCATGCGCCGCGACGGCGTCCATCACGGCCCTCGTGTCCGGTGCCCGCGCCCGGTCACGCAACTGCCCCTGGAGCCGATCCGCGACGATTGCCCACACCTGCGCCTCGGCGCGGGTCAGGCGCGCCTGCTCGCGTCCATCGCTCGTCGCCCGATGCCGGTCGAGGGCGTCGAGCAGCTGCGGGATCCCGTCGCCGGACGTGGCGGTCGTCAGGAGGACCTCGGGTGTGCGAGGCGCTGTTGCGGGCTCACCGCGCCGGACGGCGCGCGGCACGGCGACCAGCATCGCCCGGAGCTGGGACGCCGTCCGCTGGGCGCCCGGCCGGTCGCCCTTGTTGACGACCACGATGTCGGCCACCTCGAGCAGCCCGGCCTTGATCGCCTGGATCTCGTCGCCCATCTCGGGCGCCTCCAGGACCACCGTGGTGTCGGCGGCGGCCGCGACCTCGACCTCGCTCTGGCCGGTGCCCACCGTCTCGAGCAGCACGACGTCGAACCCCGCGGCGTCGAGCACGGCGGCCGCTGCGGTGGAGGTCGGCGCCAGGCCGCCGGCGTGTCCACGAGCCGCCATCGAGCGGATGAACACGCCGTCGTCGCCTGCATGACGCTGCATCCGGACCCGGTCGCCGAGGAGGGCACCGCCGGTGATCGGACTCGACGGATCGACGGCCAGGACGGCCACCGTGCGCTCGCGCGCGCGGAGCTCCTCGATGAGCGCCGCGACGAGCGTGCTCTTGCCCGAGCCCGGCGGTCCGGTGATCCCCACCAGGTGGGCGGCGCCGGCGCGCGGATAGAGCCGGCGCAGTGCGATCTCGGCCGTGGGCGTCCGGTTCTCGACCGCCGTCAACAGGCGCGCCAGCGACCGCCGATCGCCGGCCAGTGCGGCATCACACAGCTCCCCCGCCCTGTCGTCCTCGCTCGGCGCTGACGTGGCGCGCGACCGCGCCACGCTCAATCCCGTGGACGGGCGCTCGCCCGCAGGTACTCCGCGACCTCCGCGATCGTGGTCCCGGGACCGAACACGTGCGCCACGCCCGCTTCCTTGAGCGGGGCAACGTCCGCGTCCGGGATGATGCCGCCGGCGGTGACGAGCACGTCGTCGAGACCCGCCTCCCGAAGCTGGCGGCAGATCTTCGGCAGCAGCGTCATGTGGGCACCCGACAGGATCGACAGCCCGACCACGTCGGCGTCCTCCTGGAGCGCCGCGGTCACGATCATCTCGGGCGTCTGGCGGAGGCCGGTGTAGACCACCTCGAAGCCCTCGTCGCGCAGTCCGCGGGCGAGGACCTTGGCTCCCCGATCGTGGCCGTCGAGACCCGGCTTCGCGATCAGGACCTTGATCGGACGATCGGCCATGGCACCGATCGTAGCGCCTGGCCGACCGTCCGGCGCGAGATCAGGCGACCGCCCGACTGAACGCCTTGGACCCGATCCACACCGAGATCGTCGCGAGAACGACCATGATTCCCACTCCGAGCGGGATCGCCGGGTTCGACCAGTCGCTGTTGAACAGGGCCCGCGCGGCGTCCACGCCGTGGGTCAGTGGATTCAGGGTGCTGAGCGTTCGCAGCCAGTCCGGCGCGAGGCTCATCGGGAGCAGGATCCCGGACAGGAGGAGCAGCGGCAGGCTGACCCCGTTGACGACCGGTGCCAGCGCGTCCTCGCTCCTGAGGATCAGGCCCGCCGTGTACGACAGCGGCGCCATGACCAGGCCCATCAGCAGGAGCAACGCCAGCACCACGACGACCCCGACCGGGTCGATCGTGAGGCCGAACGGGATGGCGAGCACGATCAGCAGCGTCGCCTGGACCACGAGGATCACGCCGTCTCGGAGGGATCGCCCCAGCAACATCGCAATCCTGCTGATCGGCGTCACGCGCATCCGCTCGACGACGCCGTAGCGCAACTCGGCAACCAGGCTGAAGCCCGCGAAGGCACTGCCGAACATCGCAATCTGGATGAGCAGGCCCGGGATGAACCAGTTGAAGGCGCTGGTCCCCGTGCCCGCGTTCCGGATTGCCCCGTCGAGGAGCGGCCCGAACAGGACGAGATAGATGACCGGCACCATCAGCCCGAAGATCACCCAGACCGGTTGCCGGAGCGTGAGCCAGAGGGTGCGCTGGAAGATCAGCCAGGTGTCGCGAATCGTCTTCATCGGAGGAGATCCTTTCTCGTTTGAATCGGTGGTGATGGGCGTGACGTCACGCCGCCGGCTCGTCGCGCAGCGAGCGACCGGTCTGGCGCAGGAAGACGTCATCGAGGCTGGGGCGGTTGAGGGCGATCGACTGCGTCGCCAGGCCCGCACCGTCGAGCAGCCGAAGGAGCTGCGGCACGGCGGCATCACCGCGCTCGACGTAGAGCCGGATCACGCCGTCCTCGGCGCTCGCTTCACGCACGTAGGGCTGGCTGCGCAGGGCGTCAAGGACCGGCTGTGAGGGGCCGTCGACCCCGAGCGTCACGACATCCCCCGCGACCTGCCGCTTGAGCTCGTCGGACGTGCCGGCGGCCACGATCCGACCGTGGTCGATGATCGCCAGCCGATCGGCCAGTGCATCGGCCTCCTCGAGATAGTGCGTGGTCAGGAACACGGTGGTTCCGTTGCGCCTGAGTCCGGAGATCTCGTCCCACATGCGCGCACGAGCCTGGGGATCGAGGCCCGACGTCGGCTCGTCGAGGAACAGGACCGAGGGTCGGTGGACGATCCCCAGCCCGATGTCCAGGCGTCGGCGCATCCCACCCGAGAACCCTGCGAGTGGCCGGTCGGCGGCCGACTCGAGGTCGAACAGCTCGAGGAGCTCGGCGGCCCGGGCCTCGGCCGTCCGGCGGTTCATCCCGTACAACCGGGCCTGGAGCACGAGCTCGGCCCGCGCGGTCGCCGCGGGATCGGTCGATCCGCCCTGGGGGACATAGCCGATCCGCTCACGGACCCGCTGGGGTTCGCGCGCCAGGTCGGCGCCGGCCACCGTCGCCGATCCGCCGGTGGGCGGCAGCAGGGTCGCGAGCATCCGCAGGGTGGTCGTCTTGCCCGCGCCGTTGGGTCCCAGGAACCCGAAGATCTCACCGGCCCGAATCTCGAGGTCCACACCGCGAACCGCCTCCACCGGGCCTCCGCGGGTCTTGAACGTCCTGGCCAGGCCTTCGGTTCGGATGATCGGCCCGGGCAGCGGCATGGGGTTGGTCATGGCTCTCTCCTGACGGCTATGCTGGATCCGGCTTGCGCCAGATCGCGTGATGGTGCATTATCTGCACCGTGCAGATATTCACCACGGCAGGAGCGTTTGTCAAGATGAACCGAGATTCCACCGTCGACGCGGTCGTCCGCGCGCTGCGGCGAGTCAACTTCGAAGGCACCCTGTTCGGCCAGTCGGTCGCGATCCGGCTCGGCCTCAGCGAGTCGGACATCGCGGCCATCGAGTGGCTCGTGGATCTCGGGCCGGCGACGGCCGGCCGGCTGGCCGAGCTGATGGGCCTGACGACCGGGGCGGTGACCCGGATGATCGACCGCCTCGAGCAGGCGGGCTACGTCCGACGGCGGCCCGACCCTGCAGATCGGCGACGGGTGATCATCGAGATCGTCCCCGAGAAGATGGCGGCCGCACGGGCAACGCTCGACAGCGTGGCCCGGGCGAGCTCCGAGGAGATCGGGCGCTACACCGAAGCCCAGCTCCAGCTGATCAACGAGTTCCTGACCAACATGGCCAACGTCACCCGGACCGAGGTGACCAGGCTCCGGGGCAGCGAAGACGACGAGCCGGAAGCAACGCCCCTGGAGGGCGAGCACACGGCCCCGTTGGGCGGGCTCACGAGTGCCCGCCTCGCATTTCGCGGCGGAACCTCCGACCTCCAGCTCCGGGCCAACGCGGCGCTGGGCGAGCTCTATCGGGCCAGGTTCGAAGGCGTGATCCCACAGGTCCGTCTCCGCGACGGCGTCGTCTCGGTCCAGTACCGCGGCCGCCCGTGGGACTGGCGGAAGCG
This sequence comes from Candidatus Limnocylindrales bacterium, assembly GCA_036555445.1. GTDB lineage: Bacteria > Chloroflexota > Limnocylindria > Limnocylindrales > CSP1-4 > DATBLH01. The sequence continues at coordinate 501 of DATBLH010000102.1, read as the reverse complement.
CAAGGCCGACGTCACGCTCAGTGGCTCGATCCCGTGGTCGGTCGAGATCCAGGGTGGCAACGCCCGCTGCCGGGCCTCGTTGACCGAGCTCATGCTCTCGTCGTTCGAGCTCGTCGGCGGCACCGCCGGCCTGGAGCTCGAGCTCGGCCGGCCGACGGGTGTGGTGCCGATCCGGGTCATCGGCGGCGCCAAGTCGGTGCGGCTCCGGCGTCCGGCCGGCGTCGCCGTCGGCCTCCGCGTGATCGGTGGCGTGGAGCGGATCGATTTCGACGACCAGCGGATCGGTGCCACCCGCGAGGCGTCGCTCCACTCGCCGGGTGCGGACGGGGCGAGCGACCGATACGACGTCGAGATCGTGGGTGGGGTGCTGCGGGTGGCCGTCGCGACGGCCGACTGACGCCCGGCACGCGCGCGGCCGGGACCCTCAGCTCTGGGCGCCGCCGCTGAGCGTGATCGTCTGGCCGGAGACGTAGCTGTTCGCTCCGGAGCCGAGCCAGACGA
>DATBLH010000092.1:0-23841 GCA_036555445.1 Candidatus Limnocylindrales bacterium | reverse complement strand
CTGTCGTCGACGATCCGGGACGTCGTCCGGCCCGCGTTCTCGCGCTACCGCGAGATGCTCCGGGACGAGGTCCGGCCGGTTGCGCGGGCATCGGACCGGCCCGGCCTGATGCATGTCCCGGGCGGCGGCGACGCCTATCGTCGACTCATCCGGCACCACACCTCGCTCGACCTCGATGCCGAGGAGATCCACGCCACCGGTCTTCGCGAGATCGCCCGCATCGACGCCGAATTCGTGGAGCTCGGTGGTCGGGTCCTCGGAACCCGTGACCTGCCCGAGACCCTGGAACGGCTCCGGAAGGATCCGGCCCTGTTCTTCGCTACGCGCGATGAGGTCCAGGCCAAGGCGACGGATGCCCTGTCCCGCGCGCACAACGCCATCCCGGAATGGTTCGGGATCCTGCCCGCCGCGCCGTGCGAGGTGGTCCGGATGGAGGCGCACGAAGAGAAGCACTCGACCCTCGCCTACTACCGACAGCCGGCAGCCGATGGCTCGCGACCGGGTCAGTACTTCATCAACACCTACCAGCCGGAAACCCGGGCGCGCTACGAGGCCGAGGCGCTGGCCTATCACGAGGCGATCCCCGGGCATCATCTCCAGCTCGCGATCGGCCAGGAGCGGGCGGACCTGCCCGCGTTCCGGCGTCACCTCGGACCCACCGCCTATGTCGAGGGCTGGGGCCTGTACACCGAGCGGCTATCCGACGAGATGGGCCTCTATTCGGGAGATCTCGATCGGTTCGGGATCCTCTCGTTCGACGCCTGGCGAGCGTGCCGGCTCGTCGTCGACACCGGGATGCACGCCCTCGGCTGGACGCGCGACCGGGCGATCGCGTTCATGTCCGACCACACCGCCCTCGCCGCGAACAACATCGCCAACGAGGTGGATCGCTACATCGTCTGGCCCGGCCAGGCGCTGGGCTACAAGACCGGCCAGCTGGAGCTCCTCCGCTTGCGGGCGGCGGCCCGCGATCGCCTGGGATCCGCGTTCGACATCCGCGCCTTCCACGACGTCGTGCTCGGCGCGGGGGCGGTGCCGCTCCCCACCCTCCGGGAGCTGGTCGACTCGCTGGCCGCCGCCTGACCGTCGTCAGACGAGCGCTTCGGGCTCCAGGCTGCGGACGCGCTGCGCCAGGGCCTCGAGGATCTCCAGGCGGATGTCCGGGTAGTCGGCCATCAGGGTGTGGAACTCCCGGTGCGCAACCACGAGCAGCCGCGCCGGTCCATCGGCCGTGGCGGTGGCCGTCCGCGGCCCGCCGTCGATCAGGGAGATCTCGCCCAGGAAGTCGCCGGGACCGAGCACGGCGATCTCCTTGCCGCCACGCTCGAGGCGGACCTTGCCGTCGACGATGACGAAGAACTCGCCACCCGAGCTGCCTTCGCGGGTGAGCTCGGTTCCGTCCTTGACGTCGACCTCGTCGGCCAGCCTGCCGATCGCCTCCAGGCTGCGCCCGCCGCACCGCGCGAATAGCGGCACGCGACTCAGCACCCGCTGCTTCTCGTCCATGGGCCCTCCACGCCTCTGAGCGGCTGAGGATACGGGCTCGGACGACCCTTCTCAAGGCAGCATCGTGCGGCGGACCGGACATAGACTTGGGTGCCCGTCGCCGTTCGAGGACAACCCATGGCCCAGCCGCCTCATCCCTACGACCGCCCGAGTGATCCCGCCAAGCGGCACTCGGCCACGCTGACCGATGGACCCGATCGAGCCGGCGCACGCGCGATGCTCAAGGCCGTCGGCTTCACCGACGACGACCTGGCCAAGCCGATCGTGGGCGTAGCCACGACATGGATCGAGACGATGCCCTGCAACCTCAACCAGCGACGGCTGGCGGAGTTCGTGAAGGAGGGGATCCGGGCCGCGGGCGGGACGCCGATGGAGTTCAACACCGTGTCCGTGTCGGACGGGGTGTCGATGGGCACCGAGGGGATGAAGGCGTCGCTCATCAGCCGCGAGGTGATCGCCGACTCGATCGAGCTCACCGCGCGCGGCCACCTGTTCGACGGGCTGGTGTGCCTGGTCGGCTGCGACAAGACGATCCCGGCCGCGGCCATGGCCCTCGCCCGCCTGGACATCCCCGGCGTCGTTCTCTACAACGGCACGATCTATCCCGGCAGCTACAGGGGCCGAGACGTCGATGTGGTGTCGGTCTACGAGGCGGTCGGCGCCTATCGGGCGGGAACGATCACGGCCGACGAGCTGTACCAGATCGAGAGCGTCGCGTGTCCGGGACCTGGGGCCTGCGGCGGCCAGTACACGGCGAACACGATGTCCACGGTGATGGAGTTCCTGGGCCTGTCGCCGGGCGGGCTCAACGGCATTCCCGCCGAGGACCCCGCAAAGGACGAGGCGGCCCGCCGGACCGGTGAGCTGGCGATGGATCTGGTCCGTCGCGACGTCCGCCCGTCGGCGATCGTCACCCGGCAGGCGATCGAGAACGGGATCGCCTCGGTGGCCGCGACGGGCGGCTCGACGAACGGCGTCCTCCACCTGCTCGCGATCGCCCACGAGCTCGGGATCCCGCTCGACATCGACGATTTCGGCAGCGTCGCCGACCGAACGCCGGTGGTCGCGGACATGCGACCCGGCGGGCGATTCGTGGCTGCGGACATCCATCGCGCCGGTGGCGTCGCGCTGGTGATGCGCGAGCTCCTCAAGCAGGGCCTGCTCCACGGCAACGCCGCGACGGTCGACGGGCGGACGATCGCCGAGATCGCGGCCTCCGCGCAGGAGACGGACGGACAGGAGGTGGTCGTCCCCATCGAGACCCCGCTCAAACCGACCGGGGGACTGGCGATCCTCCGGGGCAGCCTGGCACCAGACGGCTGCGTGGTGAAGCTGGCCGGTCACGAACGCCTCTATCACCGCGGGCCGGCGCGGGTGTTCGATTCGGAGGTCGAGTGCTTCGAGGCGGTCAAGGCGCGCCGGATCCACGAGGGCGACGTGGTCGTCATCCGCTACGAGGGACCGGCCGGGGGCCCAGGGATGCAGGAGATGCTTGGCGTGACCGCCGCGCTGGTGGGCGAGGGCCTGGGCCCGCACATCGCGCTCCTCACCGACGGCCGATTCTCCGGTGGGACGCACGGCCTCATGGTTGGGCACGTGGCGCCCGAGGCGGCGCTCGGCGGCCCGATCGCGCTGGTCGAGGAGGGCGACGAGGTGGTCCTCGACGTCACCGCCAAGCGCCTCGACCTGGAGGTCGCGGCCGATGAGCTCGAGCGGCGCCGGTCGCGCTGGCAGCCGCCGGCGCCGCGCTACCTGGGTGGCGTGATGGCGAAGTACGCCGCCCTCGTCTCGTCCGCATCCCAGGGCGCCGTCACGACCGGCAGCCGGATGACGGCCGGTCTCGGCGCCAAGACGGCCGAACCCGCCGCCTGACGCCGGTGGCATTCCGGATCGCGTTCAAGACCTCGCCCCAGGCGACCGATTGGGCGACCCTCGATGCGGCCTGGGCGGCCGCGGGCGAGCTCGACGTCTTCGACTCGGCGTGGCTCAACGACCATCTCGTCGATCTCGTGCCCTCGCGGGGATATGCCTCGTACGAGGCGCTGACCCTCATGGCCGGGCTGGTGCATCACGTGCCCGGCAAGTGGGTCGCCCACGGCGTGCTGTCGAACACGTTCCGTCACCCGGTGGTTCTGGCCAAGGCGGCGACCGTCCTCGATCACATGACCGGGGGGAGGTTCATCCTGGGCCTGGGCGCCGGGTGGCTCGAGTCCGAGCACAAGCCGTTCGGGATCCCGTTGCCTCCGATCGGCGAGCGGATCGATCGCCTGGTCTCGGCGGTGGGGGCCCTGCAGGCGTTGTTCTCGCCGGAGGCAGCTTCCGCTCCGGGAGTCACCCGGCCCGATCCGTTCTATCCCCTCGCGGGTGCCGTGAACGCCCCGCCGCCGATCACGCCGGGCGGTCCGCCGATCTATCTCGGTGGCCAGAAGCGACGCGGGATCGAGCTCGCCGCCCGGTCGGCCCAGGGATGGGTGATGCCCGGCGATCGGGCCGGTGACGTGGACTACCTGTCCGATCGCCGGGATGCGCTCATGCGGGACCTGGAGGCGGCCGGTCGGGACGGGACCGGGTTCGGGATCGCCGGCCAGGTCCTGGCCGGCTCGGACGCCGCCGGTCACGCATCCGCCGTCGAGGCAGGCACCGCGATGATTCGGGCTGGCGCGACGGAGATCATCATCGGCGTGCCAGCGTCGGAGGGCCCGTCCGCGGTCCAGGTCGCGGCTCGCGAGGTCGCCGAGCCACTGCGAGAGGCCGCGTGACCGACGCGGATCCGAAGACCACCGCCGGCGAACCGGGGAAGCCACTCCCCGCCGATCCCGAGGCCTACGACACGGAACGCAACGCCGCCGCCCGGGTACGGGGACTGTCGGCCCCCTACATCGACGGTGGCCGGGACCCCGTCCCGGAGGCAGGGCTGCGCGAGGAGCGGTTCTACGGACGACTGCTGTTGATCATGTTCATCGCGATCGTCATCGGGGGCTTCGTCCTGGGCGCGCTGCAGGTGCTGTTCGGCTTCGGCAGCGGATGAACGCCTCCCTGGGTCCGGCGGCCGGGATCGACCCGTCGGTCCTGGCCAGCGCGAGAGGCGACGTCGTGACCACGCTCCGGGAGCTGATCCGCATCCCATCGGTCAACCCGCCCGAGCCGGCCGCAGCTGACGGCGAGCTCCGCGCGGCCCGGCACATCGCCTCGATCCTGGAGGATGCCGGCGTCCCGGCCGAGATCCACGAGCCCTTCCCCGGCCGGGGCTCGGTGACAGCGCGCTTGCATGGTGACGGCACGGGCGGGGAGCCGCTCCTCCTGCTGTCGCATCTGGACGTCGTCCCCGCCCCGTCCCACGGCTGGACCCACGATCCATTCGGCGGCGACCTCGCGGATGGGTACGTCTGGGGTCGCGGTGCGGTGGACATGAAACAGATGACGGCCCTGGAGGTGGGTGTCGTCCGCCTCCTTGCCGGCGAGGCGCGGGCGGCCGGCCGAGATCCCGCGTCGGATCCCATCCCCGGGCTGCGACGCGACGTCCTGTTCGCGTCCACCGCCGACGAGGAGGCAGGCGGTCACCAGGGGATCGGCTGGCTGGTCGGGAACCGCCCCGAGACGCTGCAGGCAGCCGGCTGCCTCAACGAATGCGGTGGGATGACGACGACGGTCGGGGGCGTTCGGCTGTACCCGATCGGCGTCGCGGAGAAGGGGTTCTGCGTCTATCGGATCACGGTTCGGGGCACGTGGGGTCACGGGTCGGTGCCCCGCCCGGACAATGCCGCGGTCATGGCCGCCGACATCGTCGCGCGCCTCGCGGTTCCCGGTCCCATCCGGTTGACGGACCCGATGATTCGCTTCTTCGCGTCGCTCCAGGAGACGCTGCCACCCGACCTCGCTCGAGCGTGCCGGGCGATGCTGGGCGACGACCCGCGAGCCGCGGAGCTCGTGCTCGAGCGCCTGTGCGACCCGATGTATGCGCGGGTGGCACGCGCCCTGGTGCGCGAGACGCTCAGCCCCACCGTCATCGCCGCGGGCGTGAAGTACAACGTGATCCCGGGCGTGGCGGAGGTCGTGGTGGACTGTCGCGTCCTCCCCGGCACGACCGAGGACGCGATGCGGGCGGAGGTCGAGCGGCGGATCGGCGACCTGCTCGACGAGGCCGAGATCGAGCTCGTGATCGCCGCGGTGCCGGTGGAGTCACCGGTCGACACCGATCTCTACCGGGTCCTGGAGGGCGCGCTGCGCGAGCACGATCCCGAAGGCGTCCCGGTACCGGTGATGCTGGCGTTCGCGACCGACGCCAAGCACACGGCCCGACTCGGCATTCCGACCTACGGCTTCTCGCCGCTGCTGCTCGATCCCGAGGAGCGGTTCCTCGAGCGGTTCCACGGCGTCGACGAGCGGGTCGGCGTGAAGGCGCTCGAGTGGGGGCTGCCGGTGATGTACGACGTGGTCCGCCGCTTCTGCGGCTGAACCGTCGGCGTCAGCGGTCCGGAGCGCCCTCCTGGCCGGGCACGATCGTCGCGTACTCCTCGCACGTCTTGCAACGGAAGATCCGGCGGACGCCGCCCCAGGACCGCTCCGGGTCGTGGTCGGCCGGTGAGTGGTGGGAGCGGATCTCCTCCATCTCGCCGAACGACCCGTCCTTGTGGCGGTGCGAGATCCGGTATTCGAGCTCGACCAGTCGGCTGGGATCGATCATGTCGGGACGCTCCTCATTCGGCTCGCTCGATGGTAGTGGGTTGTTGGGGCTGGCTACTCCCTGCCCCGGAGCAACCGGCCGCGACCACCGAGCGCCTTCGTCGCGAGGGCTGCCACGCCCATCGCGATCAGCGCCCGCTCCGCCGGCGGCAGCGGTCGGAGGGTCGAGAGGAACTGGTCGGCGCGCGAGCGGTCCACGACCCGCAGCAGTGCCTTGCCGCGCTGGGTCAGCCACAGCGTCCGCTGGCGCCGATCCTCGGTGTCCGGCCGACGCTCCACGAGGCGTCGCCGGACCAGGCCGTCGATCAGCCGCGACGTCGCCGACGGCGATCGACCGAGGGTCTCCGCGAGGTCCGCGACCGTCGTCGTTCGTCCGTCGGCGAGGACGTACAGGGCGGCCAGCTGCGTGAACCCCAGTCGCAGCTCGCCGAGCTGTGACGCGAAACCCACGACGAGCTCGCGCCACAGCGCCCGGCCCATCGCCACACGCTCGGAGATCTGGCGGACGTTCGGCAGCCGGCTGCCGGCCGCGATCACGACCGGCGACAGGTCCGCCTCGAAGATCCGGGCGATCGTGTGTCGTGAGGCGGCCCGCCGCGCTGCACGAACGGAAATCGGGCGTGGTGTGGGCTGGTGCTCGGCCGCCATCCGGTCGAGCGTACCGGAATCGGCCTCGATCCGTGCACTCGCGCATGCATCCCACGCTCGGTGGCGGCTTCGCGGCGTACCCTCCGAGGCGATGTCCCCCTTCGCAATGGTGTTCCCGGGCCAGGGAAGCCAGTCGGTCGGCATGGGTCGCGCCGTCGCCGACGCGTCGACGGCCGCCGCCGTCGTCTTCGCCGAGGCAGACGCGGCGCTCGGAGAGCCGATCTCACGGCTCGCCTGGGAGGGTCCGGCCGAGGACCTCGACCGCACCGAGAACGCGCAGCCGGCGCTCCTCGCGGCCTCGATCGCCTATCTCGCGGCCCTTCGTGAGCGATGGCAGGCGGCGGGCGTCGCCGCCCAGCCCGCCTTCGCGGCCGGTCACTCGATGGGCCAGTACACGGCGCTCGTCGCGGCGGGCGCCCTCGCGCTTGCGGATGCGGTCCGGCTGGTCCGGGAGCGGGGTCGACAGATGCAGGCATCCGGATCCGGCCGCGAGGGGCGGATGGCGGCGCTCATCGGCCTCGACGAGGAGGCGCTCCCCGGACTGATCCAGCGCGCGTCCGAACACGGCGTGTTCGGAGTCGCCAATCGCAACGCGCCCGGCCAGGTGGTCGTGTCCGGTGAACGCGCCGCGATCGACGCCGCCGCCGAGATCGCGCGCGAGCTGGGGGCCAGGCGCGCGATCGTGCTCCCGGTGTCGGTCGCCGCCCACTCGCCGCTCATGGCCGAGGCGGCCGAGGCGATGCGCCAAACGCTCGCCGGGATCCGGTTCTCCGACCCGTCGCCTCCGCTGCTCGCGAATGCCGATGCGCGATCCCTCACAACCGGCGACGCGTGCCGGGCCGAGCTCGTCGAACACCTCACCACCGGCGTCGATTGGGTTCGCGCCGTCGAGACCATGGCGCGCCAGGGCATCACCACGTTCGTCGAGGTCGGCCCGGGAAGAGTCCTCACCGGCCTCAACCGGCGGATTGCGCCGGATGCCGAGGCGCTGGCCACCGACGATCCGGCCGCCCGCGACGGCCTGGCCGTTCCCCTCCTGTCCACCGTCACCGCCTGACCGCTCCCGGAGGTTCCCCCAACTCGTGCGCCAACCCGACTACAACCGCCGCGTCGTCGTTACCGGCCTGGGCGTGATCAGCCCCGTCGGAAACGACAAGGACACCGCCTGGAACAACCTGATTCGGGGTTCGTCCGGGATCCGCGAGATCACGAAGTTCGACGTCAGCCGTTACGAGCACAAGGCCGCCGGTGAGGTCCGCGACTTCGACGCAGCGGCGTGGATCGACCCCAAGGCCGCCCGCCGGAGCGAATCGAGCGTCCATTACGGGGTGGCGGCGGCCAAGCAGGCGCTCGCAGATTCCGGGTTCGAGGTCACCGACGCCAATCGGACCGACGTGGGCGTCGTGTTCGGCTCCGGGGTGGGCGGGATGACGCTGATGATCGAGAACTACGCGGTGCTCCAGGAGCGTGGACCGCGTGGCGTCGCGCCGACGTTCATCGCCAACGCGCTGGTCGATTCCGCATCGGGGATGATCGCCATCGAGACCGGCGCGGTCGGTCACAACATGGCAATCGTCTCGGCCTGCGCCACCGGCACCCACAACGTTGCCGAGGGCGCCGAGGCGATCCGGCGGGGGGACTGCATCGCCGTCATCTCGGGTTCGTCCGAGGCGCCGATCATCGAGGTCGGTCACGCCGGGTTCGGCAACATGCGCGGCCTGGGCTCACCACGCCCAGGCCATCCGCTCACCGACGTGTCGCGACCGTTCGATCGGACGAGGGACGGGTTCATCCTGGGTGAAGGCGGCGCGAGCCTGTTCCTCGAGGATCTCGAGCTCGCGAAGGCGCGCGGCGCCCGGATCTATGCCGAGGTGGTGGGCTACGGATCGCAGGCGGACGGCTGGGACATGATCCAGCCGATCGAGCATGGAGCCGGATCGGCGCGCGCGATGCGGATGGCGCTCGAGCGTCGCGGCGTGCCGGCCGACCAGGTCGACCTCATCAACCCGCATGGGACCTCCACCCCGATGGGCGACAAGCGCGAGGCCGAGGCGATCTGGGCGGTGTTCGGCGACCGCGCGGCAGGCGACCGCCACGAGCTCGCGATCAGCGGGACGAAGTCGATGACCGGGCACATGATGGGGGCCGCCGGGGCATTCGAGGCGTTCGCCACCGTGATGTCCGTCGCCGAGCAGTGCGTGCCGCCGACAATCAACTACGAGGAGCCCGACCCGGAGTGCGACCTGTGGGTCGTCTCCGAGGCAACGCCGCTCGAGATCCGCCACGCCCTCTCGAACAACATCGGTCTCGGCGGCCACAACGGCGCCGTGATCTTCAAGCGCTACGACGGCGACTGATCGTCGCGGGCCGGCGACCGGAGCGACGGCCGGCGCGTCGCTAGAATCGGCGCCAGTTTCTCCCCGCTGAAGGAGCACCGTGCCCCCCTCTCGTGACCCTGCCCGGCGCGCCGTCGTGACCGGGATGGGCGCCGTGACCCCGATCGGCAACGACGCACGGACGTACTGGCAGAACCTTCTCGCAGGAGTCTCGGGTGCCGGCCCGATCACGTCGTTCGATGCGACGGGCTTCGACGTCCGGATCGCCGCCGAGGTCAAGGACTTCGATCCCACGATCGCCCTCGAGCGGAAGATGGCCCGCCGGATGAGCCGCTTCATCCACTTCGGGGTGGCAGCGGCGAAGGAAGCGGTCGAGGACGCCGGGCTCGACTTCGCCGATTGGCCGGTCGAGCGGCGAGATCGCGTGGCCGTGGTCATCAATACCGGTGGCGGTGGCATGGAGCAGGTCACCGACGGCGCGGACACGATCCGGGAGAAGGGCCCCGGCCAGGTCAGCCCGTTCGCGATCCCGGCCCTCTCGGGCTCGATGGCCGCCGCACAGGTGTCGATGCGCTATGGCCTGACGGGCCCGGTGATCACCCAGGTCGCTGCGTGCGCGTCGGGGATCATCGCCTTCCAGGACGCGCTGCGCCTGATCCGTTCGGGCGAATGTGATGTCGTGCTGGCGGGTGGATCGGAAGCGCCGCTGCTGCCGATCGCGTTCGCGGCGCTCGGAAACATGGGTGCGCTCTCGAAGCGCAATGACGATCCGGAGCGTGCCTCCCGACCCTTCGACCGCGATCGCGATGGGTTCCTGTTCGGTGAGGGCGCGGGCGTGATCGTCGTGGAATCGGAGGAGCACGCCCAGCGTCGTGGCGCGACGATCCTGGCGGAGATCACCGGGGCCGCGATGACCGCCGACGCGTACCACATCTCCGCTCCCGAGCCCACGGGGCGAGGTGCCGCGATGGCGATGACCAAGGCGATGGCCGACGCCGGGGTGGGCCCGTCGGAGATCAACTGGATCGTGGCTCATGGCACATCGACGCCACTCAACGATGTCACCGAGACGCGTGCGATCAAGGCGGCGTTCGGCGAGATCGCGTACAAGGTGGCGGTCTCGTCGCCCAAGTCGATGATCGGGCACCTGCTCGGTGCCGCCGGGGCGGTGGCCGGGATCGCGGCGGTGGGCGGCATCCGCGAGGGCGTGATCCCGCCCACGATCAACCTGGAGCACCCGGACCCGGAGTGCGACCTCGACTACGTGCCGAACGTCAAGCGGCAGGCATCGGTCGACGTGGCGATGGTCAACGGCTTCGGGTTCGGCGGCCAGAATGCCGTCGCGATCTTCCGTCGCTACGAGGACGACTCGTAGCGGCTTCCCAGGCGGCCGCCGCGAGCCCCTCGGCCGGACGTGCGATCAGGATCCAGGTTTCCCATCGAGAACACCACGCCGGCGTCGTCGACTCACGGCGCGAGCCGCCTGCGCACATCTGCCACACGCGACGTCGAGCAGGTGCGCGCCGGGTTGGGGCGCGGCGGCGTCCAGGACGAGCCCGGCGCAGGAAGCGAAGACAGCGGACGAGGAACCGCTCGCAGGCCTCGGGACCGACGTCCTCGAGCTGCCACGCGTGCGTCGCGGGCGCTCGATCCGGGGGCGCGATCGACGTGTTCATCTCCTGGGCTAGGTCCGCCCGTCGAGACGAGCTCCGGGCACGTCCCAGGTCGAGAACCGGAACTGGACAGATGACGGCCGCGTGTTCGAGCATCTGATCCTCCATCGGGCGCACGATTGTCGTGCGAACCCGGTGGGAACGGGCCCGGATCGACCGAGGAGGGATCCATGCTTGGCGACGCGAAGGTGGTGACCACGATCCCGGTGGTGGACCTCGATCGCGCGAGGGGGTTCTACGGGGACGTCCTCGGGCTCCGGTTCCTGTGGGACAGCCCGGTGTCGATCCGGTTCGGTGCGGGCCAAGCTTCCGAGGTGTCGATCTTCCGGCGCGGTGCGACGAAGGCGGATCACACGGTCGCCCATTTCGAGGTCGCGGACATCGAGAGCACCGTCCGCGAGCTGGCGGTCCGCGGTGTCGTATTTATCGACTACGCCGAGGGGCCGCTCCAGACGACCGATCACATCGCTCGGCTGGGCGCGGCCCGCGGTGCCTGGTTCCATGACACCGAGGGCAATGTCCTCGGGCTGCGCCAGGAGTAGCCGGTCTTCGCCAGCCGACCGGGCTCGGTCTCCGCGTTCGGTCGCAGCCGCCTCGGTCCGATCGCACTGTCCGCGGCGGCGTTCCTGCTCCCGCTGGCGTTCGTCCTCGCGATCCCCGATCCGCTGGAGCAGCCACCGGGCGTCGACTTCGCCCTGTACCGCGAGGTGACGGCCCGCTGGCTTCATGGAGGCCCGTACTTCGAGCCCTCACAGCTGGCAGGCCCGTACGAGATCGCCGCCGGCGACGTCCTCTATCCGCCGGTCGCCCTGGTCCTGTTCCTGCCGTTCGCCGTCGCGCCGTTCCTCGTGGCGGCGGTGCTGTGGTGGCTGATCCCGCTCGGGGTGGTCACATGGGCGCTCCTACGGCTCCGACCGAGGCCCGCGTTCTGGCCATTGATCGCCTTGTGCGTCGCGTGGCCGACCACCCTGCTCAAGACGTGGACCGGCAACCCCGTCATCTGGTGCGCCGCCGCGCTCGCGCTCGGGGTCCTGTACCGGTGGCCCTCGGTCGGCGTCCTCCTGAAGCCCAGCCTGGCGCCGTTCGCGTTGTTCGGCGCCAATCGCCGCAGCTGGTGGCTCGCGCTCGCGGGGCTGGTGCTGGTCGGCCTGCCGTTCGGCGGGCTGTGGGTCGACTGGGTGACCGCGGTCGCCAACTCCCGGGGCGGCGGCATCCTGTACTCGGCGCTGGAAGTCCCGATGCTCGTCCTGCCGCTGGTCGCATGGATCGGGCGTCGGCAGCCTCAGGGCGCGGCGCCCGTGTCGGAGATCGCAACGCGGTTGTGATCCCGACGGGCGGCTCGCCGGAGCGTGGCTGATGAGACCTTCGAAACCCTGACTGCGCCTTCAGTAGGTACAGGAGGGAGGCGCAGATGTTCCGGTCCTCGATGCCGCGAATGGTGGTTCTTCCGGCCCTGATCCTCGTGGTCGTCGCCTGCACGGGAGCCGGTCAGTCGGCCAGTTCCAGTGCGGCCAGTCCGAGTGCCGCCAGTCCGAGTGCCGCCAGTCCCGGGGCGGGGACGGTCGACGTTACCCTCCAGGAGTGGGCGGTCGTGCCGGCAACCGCGACCGCCGCGGCGGGCGACGTGACGTTCAATGTGACCAACACCGGCCCCGACGACGTCCACGAGTTCGTCGTTCTGCGTACCGATCTCGATCCCGGGGCGCTGCCCACCGCCGCCAATGGTTCCGTGGACGAGTCCGGCGACGGCATTGAGGTCGTCGATGAGATCGAGGACATCCCCGTCGGCGAGACGCGCGAGTTGAGCGTGCCCCTGGAGCCCGGCTCGTACGTGCTCCTGTGCAACATCTTCGATGAGGCGGAGAGCGAGGCCCACTACCAGATGGGGATGCGGATCGGCTTCACCGTCACCGGTTGAAGATCCGGACGCCGCCGAGCATCGTCGTCAGCTGCGCAATCGCCGGCCCTCGAAGCGCTCGAACGCGGCCACCAGCTCGTCCTCGAACGGCACCGGACCCTGCTGGTCGTAGTCGAACCGGACGAGGACGGTCTCGCCAACCGCCACGAGCCGGGCGGGGTTGCCGGCAGCCGGGTCCGGCCTGGTGATCCGGTGCTCCATCGTGAGGCTCGTGCGGCCCACGCGGGTCACCCGGGTCTCGATCGTCAGCGTCTCGCCGTAGGCCGCCTGGGAGCGGAACGTCACCCGCGCCTCGGCCAGGATGTAGCTCCGGCGGCCGCCCAGGGTCGGGATCGGGACGGGGTCGCCCGCGGCGGCCGCGAGGTACTCCAGGCGCCCGATCTCGAAATACGTCAGATAGGTGGCGTTGTTGACGTGGGCGAACGCGTCGGTGTCGGCCAGTCGCACGGGGACCTCGATCCGGTGGGCGAAGTCTCCGGACAGGTCGCGCGGGTCGTGGACGGCCTCGATCCGCGCCGGGCGCGAGGTCACAGGGTCCGGAGCCTGGCGGAACCGGCGAAGGCAAGCGCGGCGATCGCGCCCCAGACCGCTCCCCCGATTCCGAGGGCGGGCGCGGTCCCGAGGCGATCGGCGATTGCCCCAAGGATGATGCTCCCCGCCGGCATCAGCCCGATCATCACCACCGTGTACAGGCTCATGATCCGTCCACGAAGGAGATCGGGGACGATGGTCTGGATCACCGTGTTTGACGTGGCACTGTAGGTGACCATCCCCCAGCCGACCACCAGCATCAGCGCCAGCGTCACCGCGAACGATCCGGCGAACGGGATGGCCAGCAACCCCGCGGCGAGGCCGAGCCCGGCGACCGCAAGCACCCGCCCCTGCCCTCCTCGACCGCTCGACGCGGCGAGCCTCAGCCCGCCGATCACCGCACCCACGCCGGCAGCCGACAGGACGAGCCCGAGGCCTTCCGCGCCCTGGCCGAGGTCGCGAGCCAGGGCGGGCCCGAGGACGATGTAGCCCGACGCGAAGATCGTGTTGGCACCGAGGAGGGCAAGCAGCATCGCGACCCGGGGCTCCGCGCGCAGATAGGCGATCGCCTCCGCCACCGCCCCGCGTGCCCGGAGCGTGGACCGCTCGGCAGGGCGGGGCCGGATCAGCATCAGCCCGATGAGCACCGGGATGAACGACGCGGCGTTGATCCCGAACGCCACGCCGGGGCCGGCAATGGCAACGATCAACCCGGCCAGCGCGGGGCCGATCACACGTGCCCCGTTGAACAGCAGCGAGTTGAGCGCGATCGCGTTCGGCAGGTGGCGTGGACCGGTCAGCTGCACGACCAGGCTCTGGCGCGTCGGCATCTCGAACGCGTTGCCGATCCCGAGGCCCATCGAGAGCGCGAGCACCCAGCCGAAGGTGACGGACCCGGTCAGGGTGAGGACCGCCAGGGTGGCGGACAGGACCATCATCAGCGTGTTCGAAGCGATGACGATCCGTCGCCGATCCAGCCGGTCCGCGGCGATCCCGGCCGGCACCGCCAGGAGCAGGATCGGCAACGTGCGCGCCGCCGACGTCACCCCGAGCAGGAACGGTGAACCGGTCAGGATCAGGACCAGCCACCCCTGGGCGACCGACTGCATCCAGGTGCCGGTGACGGAGATCAGCTGGCCGACATAGAACACCCGGAAGTCCCGGTGGTGGAGCGACTCGAACATCCGCGTGACGAGCCGCTGGGGTGGTGCAGCGGGCGACGGTGTGACGGCGGGTGGGGCAATCGGCGCGGCGAACGGGTCGGCCGCGGGGTCGGGCGAGGCGAGCGGCGGCTCGCCGAGCCTCGGGCCAGGCTCGGCTCTGGCGCCGTTCGGGGAGGGCACGTCGCCGAGTGTAGGATGGCCGGCCATGCGACGACTCCGACCGCCCTCCTGGCTCCGACGGGCGATCGAGGGTGCGCTCGTCGGCGGCGGGGTCGCGGTCGTCTCGCTGCTGGGCACCGGCCTCGGTGCCGGGGGCACGGGTGCTCCTCCGGTCACCCTCCCGTCGGGCCCTGCGCTTCCGGTCCTCCTGGCGCCCGCGGTGCTCGGGATCGGCGTGGTTGCCCCCACCTACCCGATCGCGCTGGCGGCAACCCGTGGTGACGCGGTCCTGGGCGCCATCGCCGGATTCCTCCTGGCCGCCGACGCGTGCCTGATCCTCACGGCAGGACCAGTCTCCCTGGAGCGTGCCGGGGTGGTCCTCGCGGCCGGCGCCCTCGTTAGCCTGCTGGCGCTGCCGGCCGCCCTGGTCGGCGCGGTCGTCGGACAGGCCGTGGCGCCGCTCGGGTTCGGCCGCCGCGCAGGCGCGTTCACCGCCGCCGGGGCGGTCATCTCCGGTGCCGTGGTGCTGTGCCTGCTGGCGCTGGTTGGCTGAGATGAGTGGGTCAACCGTCCGCTACGACCTCATCGATGCCCCGTGGGGTCCGATCCACGTCGCGGCCACCGAACGCGGGGTCGCCGCGATCGAGCTGATGACGGCCACCGACGCGTTCATCGCGCGACTGGAACGGCGCTTCCATGCGCCGGTCGCGATCGTGAACGGGGACGGTTCGGACGACCCGGCCAGCGCCCTGGTTCGGCGCGTCGAGGTCGTCCTCGAGGCCTATCTCGGCGGGGAGTCGCTCGACGCCAGCCTGCCGCTCGATCTCGGCGATCGCCCGGGCTGGGATCGGACCGTGCTCGACGGCGTCCGCTCCGTCGGTCACGGCGAGGTCACGAGCTATGGGCGGCTCGCGCGGAGGATCGGGCGACCCGGCGCGAACCGGGCGGTGGGCGGAGCCGTGGGACGGAACCCGATCGGCATCCTGATCCCGTGCCATCGGGTGATCGCCGGGGACGGCTCGATCGGTGGCTACGGCGGCGCGTGGTGGGGCGCGCGCGAACAGCTGCTCGAGGTCAAGCGCGAGCTCCTGCGACACGAGGGGGTCCGGTTGCCGGTCAGCTGGCCCCGGGATCCCACGGTGACGACCGTCGCCGCGGGTCGGCCCGATGGTGCTACTGGCGGGGAACGGGACGCATCGGGTAGACCCCGATGACGATCGGCGCACCCGGGTCGAGCGACAGCTCGTAGCCGATCTCGCCACCCCGGAGCAACTCGCCCAGGAGGACGCCTTCGTGGCTGGGCAGACCGACGAAGATCGTCCGGCCGTCCACCTCGACCGCGGTCACGTCATCCTCGGTCCCGTTGATCGCGAACCGGCGACGCAGCTCGTGGAGCGGGATCCACGGCCGGCTCTTGATGAAGCGTCGCAACTGGGGCGCGGTACACGATGGCCGGTCCGCACCGTTGACCGGGCCATTCGCCGGTGCCGACGGCACGGCGTCGTTCATCGCCGGAGATCCATTCGTCGGTGGGTCGAGCGCGCGCCGCGGTTCCCCGTTGGATCCTGCCGCGGTGACCGATGGAGCCGGTTCACCCGGACCATCGTCGGGTCCTTCGATCGTGCCGCCCGCCACCCCGACGACCGCCGCCGGCATCGCGATGAGGTGCGGCGACGGTGGCGAAGGGCTCAACTCCGGAATCGACGACAGCGAGCCATCGCCCGCTGCACCGCCCGCACGTGGACCGTTCGACGCGGGCGTGCCCGAACCGGCTCCCCGAGCGTGATCGCCCTTGTGGAGCCGCGGGCGCCCGTGGTGGGCGCGTCCATGGTGGGAACGCCGACTCATCGACCGGATGGCCGGGACTGGGCGTTCCAGGCCGGGAGCGCGGCGCCGGAACGCCGCAAGGAGGACGAGGTCATATTTCGCAGGCTAGACGCGGTCCGAGACGGAGGAACCGTCCCGCGGATGATACCCCGGTTCCTCCCGGGCCCGTCCCCCGAGCCTAGCCGTCCACGACCCGCAGGTCGCGCGACGTCTCATTGAGCACGATCGGCCCGTTCGGGCCGCAGACCACGATGTCCTCGATCCGCGCGCCGTACCGCCCCTCGAGGTAGATACCGGGCTCGACCGAGAACGCCATCCCGGGTTCGAGCGCGGTGTCCGAGCCGGACACGACATACGGCTCCTCGTGGACCTCGAGCCCGATGCCGTGTCCGGTCCGGTGGATGAAGTTCGGCCCAAACCCACCGGCGTCGATGATCCCGCGCGCCACGGTGTCGATCCGCTCGCAGGCGATCCCGGGCCGAACGGCGCCGGTCGCCTCGTCCTGCGCCGCCTGGAGGACGTCGAACAGGCGACGGAAGTCGGGATCCGGGCCACGCGCGGGGTCGCCGCCGGTGACCCACAGCGTCCGTGTCGTATCCGAGGCATACCCGCCCAGCCGGCCGCCAATGTCGAGCACGATCGGCTCCCCCGCCTGGATCACCCGCTCGGACGCCTCGTGGTGCGGCGATGCCGAGTTGGGACCCGAGGCAACGATCGCAAAGTCGCCGCTGTCGTGGCCCTCAGCCACCAGGCGATCGCGGACCTCGCGCGCGACGTCGGTCTCGGTTCGGCCGACGAGCCGTCCGGCGGCGATCTGCTCGACCACACGATCCGCCGCCCGGGCGGCGAGGCGGAGGAGCTCGACCTCGGGTGGGTCCTTGCGCATCCGGAGCTCTCGCAGGATGGGCGTCAGCATCTGGAACGCGGCGTTCGGGAGCGCCTCCTGGATCCGCAGCAGGTGGAACGCCCACAGCTGCTCGGAGACCGCGACCCGGGCGGCCTCGCCACCGGCCGGCACGAGTGAGGCAGCGACCCGATGCGGACTCTCGGTCTCCTCCCAGGTTCGGATCGTGAGCTCCGGGATCACGCCGGCGCGGGCGGCCGACCGCTCCAGCCTGGGAACGATCAAGGTGGCCTCGCCGGCGCCGACGACGAGCATCGTGAGCCGCTCCAGGGGCATCGCGCGATAGCCGGTCAGGTACTCGAGGTCGGGGCCCACCGCAACCATCACCGCCGCGATGCCGGCGTCCGCCGCACGTCCCGCAAGGCGGGAGAGTCTCGACCGATAGAGGTCGGCCGGGATCGAGGGCACGACGGCGACGCTCACTGCGCGACCGGTGTCCCCGTCCGGAGCCACCGCTCCAGGGTGGCTGGGCCGTCCTCGAACAGCTTTCGATAGGCGAACACGCGTTCCGCGCCACGGGCCACAGCCCGCTTGCGGAGCTCGAGATCATCGTGCTGGCCCACGGCGAGGACCCGAGCCCCGGCGCTCCTTGCCCGCTCGATCGCCAGCAGCGGGTCGTAGGCGCGGGACGTCAGGTCGATGACCGCGAAGTCGGCGCACTCGAGGGCCCGATCCAGCTCGGGCGCGGTCTTGGCACGGCTGGCCTCGGCACCGCTTGCCTCGAGGGCACGTGCCAGCCGGTCCTGCCAGATGAGGTCGTCGGCAAGGACCACGACCCTCGGTCTGGCCACCTCAGCTCACGCCGGCCGCGACGTGCCGGAACACATCCCTCGCCGAGACCACGCCCAGCGGGCGGTCGCCGTCGATGATCGGGACGTGCCGGAACCCACCCACCGCCATCTTGTGGATCGCCACCGCGATCGTGTCCCCGGCACGGAGGACGACGGGGTCGCGGGTCATGAGGTCGCGCACGTCGTAGGTGGCGAGGTCCCGGCCGGCCGCCTTCAGGACCGCGTCGCGATCGGTGAAGATCCCGACCAGCCGGTCGTCGGCCATGACCAGCAGGCAGTCGAGCTCCTGGTCGTGCATCCGACGGATCGCCTCTCCCGCCGGTGTCATCGCGTCCACGAGATGCGGCGGTTCGATCCCGAGGTCCGACAGGTGGCCGCCCAGGAGGTTGCCCCGAAACGACGTCGCCGGTTGCGGGATATCCGAGGTCCGCAGGTCGGCGCCGCAGTTCTCGCAGCTGTCCTCACCCTCGAAGTTGTCGTGCCGACAGACCGGGCAGAGCATTTCTCTCCCTCGCTACTCGACGGTCCAGGTCTCCCCCGCCAGGAGCGCCGCCTCAAGATCCCCCTCGCCGGAGCTCGCGACCGCGTCGCGGATCTGGCCTTCCACCAGCTGATCGTGGGTGGGTCGCTCGACCGCCCGCAGCACACCGACCGGCACGGGGAACTGGGGCCAGAACATCCGCGACAGGACGAGGGCCAGGTACGGGTCGGGCGCCTCCTCGTCGTGGACCAGGAGGTCGTCCTCGGTGACGCCGTCCTGGCCGAGCACGACAACCTCGGGGTGGAGGCCGCGGAGCCGGATCCCGCGATCGCGATCCTTGCCGAAGATCATCGGCTTGCCGTGCTCGAGCACGAGCATCCGGTCCTCGCGAACTTCACGGTCGGTGAAGTCGCGCCACGCGCCGTCGTTGAAGATATTGCAGTTCTGGAGGACCTCGACGAACGACGAGCCCTTGTGGCGCCCGGCCCGCTCGAGGGTCTGCTGCATATGCTCGGTGTGGGTATCCACCGAGCGGGCGACGAACGACGCCTCCGCCGCGAGCGCAACGGTGAGCGGGATGATCGGCGTGTCGACCGTGCCCAGCGGCGACGACTTCGTGCGCTTGCCGAACTCGGACGTGGGCGACGCCTGGCCTTTGGTCAGGCCGTAGATCCGATTGTTGAACATCACCATCGTGATGTCCACGTTGCGACGCATCGAGTGGAGCACGTGGTTGCCGCCGATCGAGAGCGCGTCGCCGTCGCCCGTGATCACCCACACCATGAGGTCCGGTCGCGCGGCCTTGAGCCCGGTCGCCAGGGTCGGGGCGCGGCCGTGAATCGAGTGGAAACCATAGGTGTTCATGTAGTACGGCATCCGGCCGGAGCAGCCGATCCCCGAGATGAACACGATCTTCTCGCGCGGATAGCCGAAGTCGGGCATCACCTTCTGGGTCTGGGCAAGGATGGAGTAGTCGCCGCAGCCCGGGCACCAGCGGACCTCCTGGTCGGACACGAAGTCCTTCCGGGTGAGCGGCGTGATCACCGGGCTACCGCCGCCCGGGCCGGCCTCGCCGTCGTTGCCGTTCGTCGTCTCGAGTGCCCTCGGCTCCGTCATCGCTGTCCTCCGCCGGCCAGGATCCGCTCGGCCTCCTCGACCAGCTCGGCGATCCGGAACGGCCGGCCGCGCACCTTGTCGTAGCCCACGGCATCGATGAGGTATCTCGCCCGGATCAGCAGCAGCAGCTGGCCCAGATTCACCTCGGGGATGAGGACCCGCTTGTAGCGACCGACGACGTCGCCGGTGTTGAGCGGCATCGGGTTGAGATAGCGCAGGTGGGCATGGGCGACAGAGCGGCCACCGGCGAGGAGCCGCTCCACGGCGCTCCGGATGGAGCCGTACGTGGAGCCCCAGCCGAGGATCAGGAGATCGCCTTCCTCGGGGCCGAACACCTCGAGCGGTGGGATGTCGTCCGCGATCCCGGCCACCTTCTGCTGCCGGAGCACCTGCATCTGGTGGTGGTTCTCGGGGTCGTAGCTGACGTTGCCGGTGACGTCGGCCTTCTCGAGGCCACCGATCCGGTGCTCAAGACCGGGCGTCCCGGGCACCGCCCACGGCCGCGCCAGCGTTCGTGGATCGCGGGCATAGGGCTGGAAGGTCGGCTTGTCGGTGTGGTTCTGGACACCGATCGACGGCAGGTCGGCCGGGGACGGAATCCGCCACGGCTCGGCGCCGGTGGCCAGGAACGCGTCCGACAGGTAGAGCACCGGGGTCATGTATTTCAGCGCCAGCCGCCACGCTTCGATCGCGAAGTCGAAGCATTCGGCCGGGGTGGCCGGAGCAAGGATCGGCACCGGGGAGTCGGAGTTCCGTCCGAACATTGCCTGGAGCAGGTCGGCCTGCTCGGTCTTCGTCGGCATCCCCGTCGACGGGCCCGCCCGCTGCACGTCGACGACGACGAGTGGCAGCTCGACCATGATCGCGAGGTTGAGCCCCTCGGACTTGAGCGAGATCCCGGGCCCGGACGACGCGGTCATCCCGAGCGATCCGCCATAGGACGCGCCGATCGCGGCCCCGATCGCGGCGATCTCGTCCTCGGCCTGGAACGTCTTGACCCCGAACGACTTGTAACCCGAGAGCTGGTGGAGGATGTCCGAAGCCGGCGTGATCGGATAGCTGCCGTAGAACAGCGGCCGATCCGCGAGTCGTGACGCGGTCAGGAAGCCAAGGGCCGTCGCCTCGTTGCCGGTGATGTTCCGATACGTGCCCGGTGCCAGGCGTGCCGGGGGGACGAGATAGCGGTTGTGGAACAGCTCGGTTGTCTCGCCGAACGCGTAGCCCGCCTTCAGCGCCCGCTTGTCGGCCTCGGCGATCACCGGCCGCTTGGCGAACTTCTCGTCGATCCAGCGGAGGGTGGGGTCCATCGACCGCTCGTAGAGCCAGAACATCAGCCCGAGGGCGAAGAAATTCTTCGTCAGGTCGACCTGCTTGGCGGTCATGTCCAGGCCCTCGAGGGCCCGGGCGTTGAGGGTGCCGATCGGGATCTCGAACACGGTGTACTGCTTGAGCGACCCGTCGGTGAGCGGGTTCGACGCGTAGGCCGCCTTGTTCAAATTCTGCTGGGTGAACGCGTCGCTGTTGACGATCAGCGCGCCCCCGGCCGGCAGGTCGCCGATGTTCGTCTTGAGCGCCGCCGGGTTCATCGCGACCAGCACGTCCGGGGCATCACCCGGGGTGTGGATGTCGGTCGAGCTGAAGCTCAACTGGAAGCCTGAGACACCGGGCAACGAGCCGGCCGGTGCACGGATCTCGGCCGGGAAGTCGGGCAGCGTGGAGATGTCGTTCCCGAACACGGCCGCGGTCCGGGTGAACTGGCTGCCGGTGAGCTGCATCCCGTCGCCGGAGTCGCCGGCGAATCTGATGGTGACGCGCTCGAGCTCCTCGATCGGGAGGTCGCGGACGGCCGTGGTCATCCGCCTTCGGCCTGCTCCATCAGCTGGTGGGGTCGTGGTGGCAGATTGAGGAGCTCTTCGGGGAACGCCTCCGCGAGGTATTTCAGCAGGTCGACCGGCCGTACCACGCCAACCAGGCCGCCGTCGTCGTCCACCAGGGGCACATTGCGGTAGCGACCGGTCTGCATGAGCACGATCGCATCCCGGACGGGCTGATCAAGGTGGAGCGTGCGCGGCTCGGTCGTCATCAGCGTGTCCACCGGCAGCGAGAGGTCCACGTCACCGCCGACCAGGCGGGCGAAGATGTCGCGCTCGGTGAGGACGCCGGCGAGGCGCCCGTCGGGGGTGGTCACGAACACGGAATCGCCGGTACCGGTGCGCTGGATCGCCTGCAGGCAGGCGGTGAGGGTGGTTCCGGGACGAACGGTGACCGGCTCGCGGCGGGAGACCACCTTGAGCTTCTCGTCGACGAGGGAGGGGACCCGAGTCGCGACCTCGCGCTCGGTGAGTTCGGCCACGCCGTGAGTGTAGTGCGTCGTCCCCGTACCGGCCCGCGGTCGCGAAGCCGCGGCGGCCGGTAGCGGCATGGCGGCGTGGCCGGCTGCTAGCCTCGGCGATCGATGGATCGCAGGAGGCTGGTCGGGGTCGCGCTCGTGCTCGCCTCGGCATTCGGCTTCGGTTCCGGGGCGCTGTTCGCAAAGCCGGTGTACGAAGCCGGCGCCGACTGGCATGTGCTGTCGGCGTGGCGGTTCGGGATCGGCGCCGTGCTTGCCTGGGCGTGGCTGGCGATCGTGCCCGGCCGATGGGCCGGCCTGCGCCGGATCGGCGGCCGAGCGGCGGCCGTGTCCCTCGCGCTCGGCGTGCTGTACACCGTGAACTCGGGCACCTACTACGCCGGCCTGGAGACCGTCCCGGCGTCGCTCGCCGCACTCCTCGTCTACATCTACCCGGTCCTCGTCGCGGTGCTCGCCCTTCGGTTCGGCCGCCGCCTCGAGGGACGCCGGGCCTGGACCGCGCTCGGGATGGCGGTGATCGGCGTCGCGCTCGCCGTCGGCGGCATCGATCCGGCGAACCTGCCACCGATCGAAGGGCTGGCCCTCGTCGTGGTGTCGCCGGTGATCTACGCGATCTGGATCGTGCTCGCGGCCCGGCTCTCCGGTGAACGACGGGAGACCACCGGCGACGGCGAGATCGGCGCCGCCGCGGCCGCCGCCACCGCGCTCATGATCACCGCGACCGCGATCGCGTGGTGGGTGACGGCGCTCGCGGTCGGCCGGGAGGTCCTGCCGGGCCAGGTGCCGGCGGCCGCGTGGCCCGGGCTGATCGGGATCGGTGCGCTGTCCACGTTCGTGGCGATCCAGGGCTTCTATGCCGGGGCGCAGCGGGTCGGCGCCGCCCAGGCGGCCCTGATCAGCACCGCCGAGCCGGTATGGACGATCGTCCTTGCCGGCCTCCTGCTCGGCGAGCGGCTCGGCCCGGTGCAGCTGGCCGGTGGTGCGCTGATCATCGCCGGCGTGATCCTCGCGCAGACCGGGCGGCGGAGCCCGGTCCGCCCATCGAACGGGGGTGCGCCTCAGCCGGCGCCGGCGGCCTCCAGCGCAGCGCGTGCCCCGTCGATCACGAACGCGCCGTCGGAGCCGATCCCCAGGAACCGGTAGCCCAGGTCGAGGTACCCGGCGGCTTCGGCCGCCGTCCTGAGGAGGATCCCGGCCGCCTTCCCGGACCCGGCCGCGGCATCCGCGACGGTCCGGAGCGCGGCCTGGAAGGTCGGCTCCTCGAAGCGCCCCGGGATGCCGAGGGAGTGGGACAGATCGGCGGGCCCCACGAACAGCACATCCACGCCATCCATCGCCGCGATCTCTGCGGCGTTGTCGACGGCACGTCCGGATTCAACCTGGAACACGCCGAGGATCGGATCGTTCAGCCTTCGAACGTCCTCGTGTGGCACCGAGCCCATCCCCGCGCCGCGGGTAACCAGGGCGACGCCGCGGACACCGTGCGGCGGGAAGCGCAGGTACGACAGCGTCTCGCGGACTTCGTCCGGCGTCTCCAGCCTGGGAACCATGATCCCGCCGGCACCCATGTCCAGCGCGCGCCCGATCCGTAGCCGCTCCCCGGATTGGGGTCGGACGATGGCGCTGGTCCCGGTCGACCCGGCCGCGAGCAGGTTCACCACCAGGTCGGCCTCGGTCGCCTCACCGTGCTCCAGGTCAACGACCAGCCAGTCGAAGCCCGCGCGCCCGAGCAGCTGCGTTGCGAGCGGTGATCCG
>DATBLH010000082.1:0-27437 GCA_036555445.1 Candidatus Limnocylindrales bacterium | reverse complement strand
TGACCTGCCAGGCATAGGTTCGGACGAGGAGGCTGGACCAGAACGGGATCAGGACGGCGATCAGGAGCAGTCCGGCGATCCGCGGCCGGACGACATGCATCAGATAGGCGTACGGGTACCCGATCGCGAGGCACACGATCGTGGACAGGCCGGCAATCCAGAACGTGTTGCCCAGCACCCGCCGGTTTGCCTCGCCGGCGAAGAAGCGCTGGAAGTTCGCGATCACCGACCCGTCCGCCGACGCCGGCAGGTCGGTGACGCTGCGCTGGCCGATCGCGATCAGCGGGAGCAGGAAGCCGAGCACCAGGAACAGGACCACCGGGAGAGCCAGCAGCGCCCACCGATTGACGATCGGGCCGTCCTCGGGACGGCCCGATCGCACGGGCAGCGGCCGGATACGGAGCACGAGCTCAGGCGTCCTGGGGCGCCCTCACTGCGTGACCCAGGCCTGGAACGCGGCGTCGATCTGGTCGAAGTTGTCGATCAGGTACTCGTCGTCGAACAGCGCGGTGTTCTCGTCCTGGTTCGTGACGGCGAGGTCATTGACCATCGCCGGATTGGCCGTCGAGTTCTTGTTCGTCGGCCCGTACGGGATGTACTGGGACGGCCCCGCGTTGTTGTTCGCGCAGGTCGCCCAGGCGATGAACTCCATCGCCACGTCCTTGTTCGGCGAGCCCTTGGGGACGACCAGGTAGTCCGCGGTCAGGATCTGCTGGTTCCACTGGATCTCGACCGGCTTGTTGTCGATGTTCTTGGCCGACCAACCGCGGCCGTTCCAGATCATCGACATCGCGACCTCGCCGGAACCGATGAAGTCCTGGCTCTCGGCGCCGGAGGTCCACCACACGATGTCGTCCTTGATCGTGTCCAGCTTCGCGATCGCCCGATCGAGGTCGAGCGGATACAGATCCCCGGGAGCGACGCCGTCGGCCATCAGCGCGAACTCGAACACGCCGCCTTCGGAGTATTTCCAGAGGCCCCGCTTGCCGGGGATCTTCGCGGTGTCGAAGAAGTCCGCCCAGCCTTCAGGCACGACGCCGGCCGTCTTGTCCGTGTTGTACGCGAGGGCGACCCCGTACGTGATGTCCGCGACCCGGTAGTCGCCGGCGAAGCCTTCGAGGATCTCGTCCTTGTTGATCAGGGTGTAGTCGAGCGGCTCGAGCAGGTCCGCATGGGCGTTGAGGCCGAAGTCGTTGCCGACGTCGACGATGTCCCAGGTGACGTCGCCACCCTCGACCTGCGATTTGATCGTGGCGTTGGACGAGTTCTCGTCCTCCTGGAACGTCACCCCGGTCAGCTCGCTGTATGGCTGGAGCCAGGCCTTGCGCTGGGCCTCCTGATAGACGCCGCCGAACGACACGAACGTCACCGTGGTGCCGTCGTGGCGTGGGGGCGCGGTGCAGATGTCGGCGGCCGCCGAGGGGCTCGCGCCGCCGCTCGGAGCGGCCGACGTGGCCGCCGGTGTCGAGCTGGCCGGGGGCGACGAGGCGGCGCCTCCCCCCGAACAGGCTGCCGTCGCAAGGGCAAGGATCACCCAGCCCGCCACGAGTCTGGTCCGCGTGATCATCGTTTCCCTCCTCCGTGAAACGAACGATCGGTTTCCGGCCCCGCCGGGAGGCCCAGATCGTAGGCTTCTCGACGGGCGCGGGCAACCCGAACCCGGGCCGACGCGGGACGAGGAGGTGGCATGCGGATCGCGTTCGCAAGTGGACGGGTCGTTCCCGTCGTCCCCGACGGGCGCGTGTTCGACGCCATCGTCGTGGACGGCGACCGCATCAGTGCCGTCGGCGCGGCGTTCGATGTCGCGGCCGGCACCGACCTTCGCGTCGTGGGTCTCGGCGGCCGGACCCTGCTGCCCGGGTTCGTCGACGCCCACGATCATCTGGCGTTCACGGGTGCGGAGCTCGCCCAGGTGGACGTCCGCTCGCCGGGCGTGAGCTCGATCCACGAGCTCGTCGGGCGGATCGCGGAGGCGGCCGAGCGGACGCCGGACGGTTCCGTGATCCGGGCGGTGGGCATGAACGACCGGGCCTATCCGGATGGGCGCCTGCCGACCCGGTGGGATCTCGACGAGGCCACCCGGGTCCACCCCGTGTTCGTGACCCACATCAGCGGCCACCATGTCCTCGCGAACAGCGTCGCCCTGGAGCAGCGCGGCGTGTCCGACGCGACGGGTGACCCGCCGGGTGGCCACCTCGAGCGGGATGAACGCGGCCGGCTCACGGGCTATGCCTTCGACGCGGCACAACAGCTCCTGCTCCCGGGCGGCGTGGAGATCGGACATCACGGTCCCGGGTTCCACGACGACGCCCCATTGGACGAGGTCGTCGGCGACATCGAGCGGGCGTGTGCCGCGTACGTTGCCGCCGGCGTGACCTCGATCTGCGATGCCCAGGTCACGAGGCGCGAGCTCGACGGCTATCGCGAGGCCCGACGGCGCGGATCGCTGTCCGTGCGGGTCACGGCGATGCCGATCTCGTCCCAGCAGGAGGACTACGCGGCGCTCGGGATCGCCGGCAGGATCGGGGACGCTCGGTTGGCGATCGGACCGATGAAGTTCTATGCCGACGGTGCGCTCACCGGCGGGACGGCGGCCTTCACGCGCCCATACGGCTCCGACAGCCAGTACCCGGGATCCCTGTACTGGGAATCGGACAAGGCCTTTCGTGAGGCGGTGGTCCGCGCCCATGAATCGGGTTGGCAGGTCGGCATCCATGCCCAGGGCGACCGCGGCATCGATCGTGCGCTCGACGCTCTCGATGCAGCCCAGGCTGCGCTGCCCCGGACGGATGCGCGCCACCGGATCGAGCATTGTGGCGGCCCTCGCCCGGACCAGGTCGAGCGGATGGCCCGGTTGGGTGTGTGGGCGATCGGACAGCCGCGCTACTTCTGGGATGCGGGTGACGACTGGCTGCGCGCCTTCGACGAGGAGCGTGCGGGACGACTCCAGCCATACCGGGAGTTCGCGGCAGCGGGGGTTGCATTCGCAATCTCGACCGATGCACCGGTGGCCTCGTATCGACCCGTGGATACGCTCGCGTCGGCGGCGCTCCGACACACGGTTGGCGGCGCAACGGTCGGTCCAGACCAGGCGCTGACGATCGTGGAGGCCGTCCGCGCATATACGCTCGACGCCGCGCGATCGTTCTTCGTGGACGACCTCGTGGGCTCTCTCGAGCCCGGCAAGCTCGCCGACCTGGTGGTCCTCGACGGCGACCCGGCGAGGACCCCGCCCGATCGACTTCCGGAGCTCCGGGTCCTGCTCACGCTGATGGGCGGCGAGCCCGTCTACGACCCCCTCGGCCTGCTCGGCGCTAGGCCGGGAGGCTGAACCAGAAGCGGGTGCCGCCGGTGCCCGACTCGGCTCCCACCCGACCCCCGGCGGCCTCGATGAGCTGCTTGACGATCGCGAGGCCGATCCCGGCTCCCCCTCGTTCCGGGTCACGCGACTTCTCCACTCGATAGAAACGCTCGAAGACCCGGTCGAGGTCCGTCGCCGGAATCGGGTCGCCGGTATTGAGGACCGAGACGAGAGCGTCGCCGGGCCGGCGTTCGGCGCGAACGGTGATCCGTCCACCCGATGGCGTGTATCGCACCGCGTTCGAAAGCAGGTTGGCCAGCACCTGGGCGAGCTGATCGGCGTTCGCCCGCGCTGGCAGATAGTCGGGAAGCTCGAGGTGGACGGCGAGCCCGGCGCGTTCCACGGATGGCAGCGCGAGCTCGACCGCGGTCCGGATCGCGGCGCTGAGATCGAGGTCCTCGACGACCGGCGGGCCGGTCGCGGCGTCGCCCTCGGCCAGGGCGTCGAGCGAGCGAGACAGGCGGACGAGACGCTGGGCCTCCTCGAGCAGCGAGTCGTAGGTGGTGGCGTCGGCTTCGATCACCTCGTCGCGGAGCGCCTCGAGATAGCCCTGGAGGTTGGTCAGCGGCGTGCGGAGCTCGTGCGCTGCATTGGCGATGAAGTCGCGCCGCATCTCCTCCTGGCGCTGAAGGCTGGCCGCCATCTGGTTGAACGAGTCGGCGAGCGACGCCAGCTCGTCCGGCCCCTGGCGCGGCACCCGCGCCGCGTAGTCGCCGGCGGCGACCCGTCGCGCAGCCATTCCGATCGCGGCCAGCGGGGCTGCCAGTCTGCGGGCGAGGGTGAGCGCAAGCAGGATGCTCGACAGGACGGCGACGACCACCGCAACGAGGACGACGCGGGTCACCGACGCGTCGTACATCTCCCGGGCGTGCTCCTGGGTGTCCCCGGCACCGACCATCATCGTCATGAACGCGTCGGCACCGACGACCATCACGCCCACGAGCAGGATCGCGAGACCGACGGCCGCCGAAACGATCGCGGCCAGCGCGATCCGGACCGCGATTCCTCGCGCGGTCATCGGACGGGGCCGGGGGCGGCGGATCGGGAGGGCCGCACGGGGGCGGGCGCGGCGCGATAGCCGACGCCACGGACGGTCGCGACGTAGCGCGGCCGCTCGGCGTGGTCGCCCAGCTTGTCGCGCAGTCGGCCGATGTGGACGTCGATCGTTCGATCGAGGATGCCCGCCTCGTCCTCGCCGTACACGGCGTCGAGGAGCCGATCCCGGGACAGGACCCGGCCGTCCGCCTCGAGCAGGACCTGGAGGAGTCGGAACTCGACGCGCGTGAGCGGGATCGTCTCGCCTCCCCGGGTCACCTCGTGCCGCTCGGCGTCGAGGACGAGGTCGGCCAGCGTGAGGCGAGCGGGCGCCGATGAAGCGGGTGCCCGATCGGACTCGACCGGTGCGCGGCGGAGGATCGACTTGACGCGCAGGACGAGCTCGGCCGGCGAGAACGGCTTGGGCAGGTAATCGTCGGCGCCATCCTCCAGCCCGGCGATCCGGTCGAGGGTCGTGCCACGGGCCGACAGGACGAGGATCGGGGTTGCGGCGCTCTCGTCGTCGCGTCGGACCGCCCGAATGACGGCCCGGCCATCGAGCTCGGGAAGCATGAGGTCGAGCACGACGAGCGACGGCCGCTCTCGCTCGATGGCCTCGAGTGCCGCCGGGCCGTCGGCTGCCGTGACGACGTCGAATCCGTCACGCTCGAGATAGGTCCGGACGAGGCGGACGATCTTGGCGTCATCGTCCACGACGAGGATGGGACGCATCGTGGCGGCATGGTACGACCGTGCGCATGACACCCCGGTGACGGTCGGGCGGCCCCTTTGGACCACTTGTCGATATCGAACATTTGTTCTAACATCGGTCGTCCGATGACACGTTCGGCGGACGTGACCGCGGCCCTGGCGACGCTGCAGGCGCGCTGGGGTGCGGCAGCTCCGGTCCGTGGCGCCCTGGCCCTTGCCCCGGCAGCTGATGAGCTCGAACGCGAACGGCTCCAGCCGGACACCGGGACGGTGGTGTCCACCGGCTTCCCGGCGCTGGACGCGATTCTCGGACCCGGCGGGTTGCCACGGGCCGCGAGCGTTGCCCTGCGAGGGACGGGCTGGTCCGGGACGACGACCCTGGCGCTCCGGATGGTCGCCGAGGCCCAAGCAGCGGGAGCGATCGTCGCCTGGCTCGACGTGGGCCGCAGTCTCGACCCGGTCGAAGCCATCGCGCGCGGGGTGCGGCTGGAATGGCTGGTCGTGATCGACCCCGCGGACCTGGACGAGGGGCTCGCCATCGGTGGCTCGCTGCTCGCCGGCCGGACCGTGGATCTCCTCGTCCTCGACCTGCCTCCCCGGCCGGACGGCCGCGCGGGGCCGCTTGCCGACCGGCTCGGACGCCTGGCGGCACTGGCGCGGCGAGCCGGCATCTGTTTCGTGGTCCTGGAACCACCCGGCCTGGGGACGGCGATCGCGGGTGCGGTTGCCGAGGCCACCGCCCTCCGGCTCGAGTTGCGGCGTCGCGACTGGATCCGCCTCGGCCACGACGTCGTGGGGCAGCGGACGGACGTGGTGGTCGCCCGCAATCGCTACGGACCGCCGGACAGGCGGGCCGAGCTTCGGATCCTCTACGCCGACGGCGGGGAGCGGGATGCCTGCCTCCGCCGGGCGGGGCTCCTCCACGACCCGCCCGAGCCGATCCACTCCCTGAGCCCCCACCAGCCCCCTGCACCGGGGATCGTCGATGCGACTCCTCCATCTCTACTGGCCACACCTCCCCCTCGATCTCGCCCGCGCCCGTCACTCCGGGTCGTTCCCGAGCGGGCCGGTGGTCCTCGGCGGGCAGCCGTGGATCGACGGGACGGTCCTGGACGCGGATCCGGCCGCCCGGGCGCTGGGCGTCAGGCGCGGGATGCCGCTCGGGAGCGCGCACCGGCTCGCGCCGGAGGCCACGTTCCTCGATCCTGACCCGGCCGCCGACGCGGCTGCGCTCGAGGATGCCTTCCGGACGCTGGCCGCCTTCAGTCCGGGACTCGCCGGGCCGAGCCGTCCGGAGGAGCCGGGGTTCGGGCTGGTCGCCGTCCAGGTCGACGGACTCGACCGGCTGTGGGGCCCGGAGCCCGTCCTCGTCCGGCGACTGGTGGACGCGCTGGCGCCGGTCCTCCCCCAACCGCCCCGCGCGGGGATCGCGGGAACGCGCTTCGCGGCAACGGTCGCCGCAGGCACCGCCCGACCCGGTGCGGAGGCTCCGGTCCTCGTGCCACCCGATGGCGACACCGCCTTCCTCGCACCGATGCCGGCCGGCCTGCTCAGCCCGGATCCGGACGTTCGTGCCCGGCTGGCCAGGTTCGGCCTCCGCCGGATCGGCCAGGTCGCCGAGCTCGCGCAATCGGCGCTGGTCGCCCGGTTCGGCGAGGAAGGAGCCCGGATTCATGCCCGCGCCACGGGTCTCGAGATCGTCCCGTTCCGGCCGCGCCGGACACCGCAGCGGCTGGCGCTGGGACTGCCGATCGATCCGCCGACCGACGCCACCGAGGCCCTCCGCTTCATCCTTCATCGGCTCACGCTCGCGCTCACCGAACAGCTCGGCAGTCGCGGGGCAGCGGCCACGACGGCCCGTCTGCGGCTGGATCTCGAGCTGGCTTTTGCGGCGCCCGGGACCTCGCCCACGATGGCCGTTGAGCAGCGATTCCCCGAGCCGACCCAGGACGCCGAGGCGATCGGTCGTCTCCTCCTCGCCCGGATCGAGCGGGCGCCGCCACCGGCCGCGGTCGAGCGACTCGAGCTCGAGCTCGACGGTGTCGCCCCGGCCGCCGGGCAGCAACTGCCGCTGTTCGTTCCCCAGGCGGTCCGGGATGCACGGCTCGGTTGGCAGCTTGCCCGGCTGGCCCTTGCGTTCGGGGCGGATCGGATCCGCCGGGTGGTCCTCGCCGATCCAGAGGCACCGCTGGCCGAGCATCGGTTTGCGTGGCAGCCGGCGGCACCCGGACTCGACGGGCTGGACGCGCCGGACGGGCTGGGCGAGGCGGGCTCGTGACCCGCCTGCTCCGGGAACATCCGGCGATCGAGGTGGAGCTCGACGACGGCGGGCTGCCGACGGCCGTGCGGTTCCTTGGCCGCCGGGAACGGGTCGAGGTCTGCAACCACTGGCGGGTCGCCGAGTCATGGTGGCGCGACCCGATCGACCGCGACTACTTCAAGATCGTCGCGGCCTCATGGCTGGCGCTCGTCTATCTCGACCGGGTCCAGGGGACCTGGCACCTGGAGCGGCTCTACGACTAGCGACGGCCCTCGCCTTGCGAGCGACGCCCGACGTCAGGCGAACGGACAATCTGCGCCGAACAGGACCCGGGCGGACGTGGTCCCCGACAACGGGATCAGCGAGATCTCCACCCGGCAGCCCGGAGCGCTCCCCGCCCAATCGCCCACGATGCTCCCGTCCTCCAGCGGCTCGGACAGGCCCTGGGTGACGTAGCCCGCGGCCTCGAGCGCGGATCGGTACCAGGCGGCGGCCGACGCGGCATCGGTGGGGACGGCCAGCTCGGCGCTGAGCGGTCCGGACCGCGCGTCGGTCGGGATCGAGCCGGGATACACCGGGAACGATGACGGAAGCTCGTCCCAGATCGTTCCCCACTCGGTATCCGTGGTCGTCGGCAGGACCGCGCTGGGTGGTGGCTCCGAACCTTCGCCCGAGGGTGATGCAGCGGTCGACTCGGAAGGGGAGGACGGCGAACCCGAGGCGCTCGGCGCCGGACCTGCGCACGCGGCGGCGACGATGAGCAGGAATCCGAGGATCCAGGGACGCATCGCCGGCCATCGTAGCCGGGATAGCGCAGGACCCCGCCACCCCCAGCGCGGCGGGGTCCTGCAAGGTCGATCGCCCGCTCACCAGGCAATCGACGGGTCGGCACCGGCATTCGCGGCCGGCACCGCCGAGTCGTCTCCGTGCCCCCAGGCGCTGAGACGGTCGGAAGCGATGGTCAGGTCGCCGAAGCGGCCTCGGCGGACAGCACCGCCGGAAGGACGACGAGGATCAGCAGGAGCGCGAATCCGACCATCGCCGACGTCCGGAGGAGGATGAACGCGACGGGGCCGATTCGCGCCTGCATGTCCCTGAGACGCCAGAACGGCCGGGGATGTTTCGTGATGGATCATTCGAACATCTGTTCTATCATGAATCCTCCATGCGCGCTACCCACGCCGAGCTTCATTGCCACTCGAACTTCTCGTTCCTCGACGGGGCATCGGATGCGGAGGCGCTCGTCGAGCGGGCCGTCGAGCTCGACCTGCGCGGGCTGGCGGTCACCGATCACCAGGGCCTCTACGGGGCCGTCCGGTTCGTGACCGCCGCGGCTGCGGTGGGTCTCCATCCCGTCGTCGGTGTGGAGGTGGAGCTCGGGGATCCGATCGTGGCGGACCCGGACGGCGTCGTGATCCCGGCACGACGCCGACGACGACGACGCGGCGAGCGGACGACGGTCCCGGGCGAGGGTGCGCACGAGGGCGTCCCTGACCGGCCGCGGCCCAGCCGCCAGCTCCTGCCCGGTCACCGCGAGGCGGTCAAGGAGGATCATCGGGGGATCGGTGACCGGCAACGAGGGCCCCATCTCGTCCTGCTCGCCCGTGACGCCATCGGCTATCGGAGCCTGTGCCGGCTCGTCTCCCGGGCGAACCTGTCGGGGACGAAGAGCGTCCCGCGGTTCAGCCAGGCGTTGCTCGCCGAGCACACCGAAGGGGTCGTGGCCCTGTCCGGCTGCCGTGACGGCGAGATCGCCCGCCGTCTTCGGGTGGGGGATCGGGACGGGGCACGGGCCGCGGCCGAGCGCTATCGGGAGGCGTTCGATGGGGCGTTCCACGTGGAGCTGTCCCACCACCTCCTCCCCGACGACGACTGGCTGGTCGCCGAGTCGGTCGCCCTGGCTGGCGAGCTCCGGCTGCCGATGGCCGTCACCAACGACGTCCACTACGCGCGTCGCGAAGACCGCGAGATGCACGACGTCCTGACGGCGATCCGTCATGGCCGGACCCTCGACGGGCTGGCCGACCTGCGCCGCCCGGACGGGGAGTCATACCTGAAGTCGGGGGACGACCTGCTGGCCCTGCCACCCGGCCGTCTCGGGATGCGTGATCCGGTCGGCCGGGCGTGGCGAGAGGGGATCGAGCGCGCTGTCGACCTGGCCGCCCGGTGCTCGCTCGACCTCGGCTTCGAGCAATACCGCTTCCCGGGTTTCCCCGTGCCCGCGGGCGAGACACCGTTCTCGTATCTCTCCGAGCTGTGCTGGGAGGGCGCGCGGCGTCGCTACCACCCGATGACCTCGGCGGTCGTCAACCAGCTGGCGCACGAGCTCGACGTCATCGGTCGCGCCGGTCTGGCCGAGTTCTTCCTCATCTGCTGGGACCTGATGCGGTTCGCCAAGCAGCACGGCATCCCCGCCCAGGGTCGGGGGAGTGCCGCGGACTCGATCGTGGCCTACGCGCTGGGGATCACCCGGGTCGATCCGATCCGTCACAACCTCCTGTTCGAGCGGTTCATCAACGAGGGCCGGACGACCTACCCCGACGTCGACATCGACTTCAGCTCCGAGCGGCGCGAAGAGGTGATCCAGTACGTCTACGAACGCTACGGCCCCGAGCACACCGGGATGGTCTGCAACCTGGTGACGTACCGGGCGCGCTCGGCGGTCCGCGAGGTTGGCTATGCGCTGGGGTTCCCGCGGCCGCTCGTCGATCGGGTGGCCAAGGCGCTCGAGACCTACGACTCGGTGATGGTGCGGCGGGACCTGGAAGCCGACGGTGGCTTCGCCGAGTTCTTCCGGCGGCCGGGTCAAGAGAGGCCTCCCGAGGCATCGGCGGCAGAGCGGGCAGGCCCGCGTGGCCTGGTCGATGGGATGGGCCAGCTCCGTCGCGATCACGAGCGAGTCGACAGCCCCACCCCGATCGCCGCGGACCTGATCGATGGAATGGGCCAGCTGAACAAGCGGATCCCGCTCATCGGCAAGGTGCCCCCCTGGCGGCAGCCACCCGAGCCGGTCGACCCCAACGCGCCCCGGCCATTCGCCTGGCTGCGGGACACGCCGGTTGGGCCGGACGCGGCGTTGTCCCTGGACGTTGAGCCGAGGCAGGAGGCACCCGGCCCGTCCCAATCGGGGATGTGGGAAGGGGCCCCGGAGTCGCCGCCGGCGGTGCGACCGGGCGGCCGGCACGACGACGAGGGGGGTCCCGGGGACACTCCGGCGAGCGTCGCCTGGTTGCGGGCGGGCCGAGGGACGGGCTACGCGGCGGATCGCGAGAAGCTCGTGCCACCGGCACTCGTCGAAGGTCGTGCCATCGATCCGGAGAGCGGCATGCTCGAGGCGCCGCCACGCCTTACGGATCGTCTCGGACGCCCCAGTCGGTGGGATCCGCCCCCGCCACGGACCACGGGGATGGGCCGCGGTGGAGGCACCTCCTCCGTGGCCCGGGTGGAACCCGAACCGCCTCCCCGGCCGCGTGGCGGCAGCACCCGCCACCTGTCGGACTGGGAGCGCTGGCTCGAGTTCTGCGCCCGGATCGATGGCTTCCCGCGCCACCTCTCGATCCACTCCGGCGGGATGCTCGTCACCGGCGCGCCGCTGATCGACATTGCGCCGCTCGAACGGGCGACGATGCCCGGCCGCGTCGTCGTCCAGTACGACAAGCGCGACGTCGAGACCCTCAAGCTGATCAAGCTCGACCTGCTCGGCCTGGGAATGCTGGCCGCGATCGACGAGACACTCGGGCTGATCGAGCACGACTGCGCCGTGTGCCTCGACCTCGACCGCATCGCGGAGGAGATCCCGGAGGTATTCCGGATGCTCCAGGCGGCCGACACCGTGGGCGTGTTCCAGGTCGAGAGCCGGGCCCAGATGCAGACGCTGCCCAAGTCGGCCCCGGCGGGCCTCGACGATCTCGTGGTCGAGGTGGCGATCATCCGCCCGGGCCCGATCCAGGGCAACGCCGTCCACCCCTACCTGCGCCGGAAGCAGGGCCTGGAGCCGGTGAGCTACCTCCACCCGAGCCTCGAGCCGGTTCTCCGGGACACGATGGGCGTCATCCTGTACCAGGAGCAGGTGATGCGGATCGCGATCGAGGTGGCCGGCTTCAGCCCGGCCGACTCGGACGGGTTTCGGCGGGCGATGGGCACCTGGCGCTCCAGCCGCGAGATGGAGAAGCTCCATCGGCAATTCGTCGAGGGGGCGCTCCGCCAGCCGGGGATGAGCGAGGACGACGCCGAGGAGCTGTTCCGGCAGGTCGCCGCGTTCGCCAGCTTCGGGTTCGCCAAGTCCCACGCCGCCGCGTTCGCCCGCACCGCATACGAATCGGCATTCCTCAAGCTGTTCTATCCGGCCCAGTTCCTGGTCGGCCTGATCAACGCGCAGCCGATGGGCTTCTACCCGGTGGAGGTCCTGGTCAACGATGCCAAGCGACACGGCGTCCCGGTGCTGCCCGTGGACATCAATGCCAGCCGCTATCGAACGACGACCGAGTGGGCGGGTCGGCCGGGCTGGACGATGGCCGGGACGGCGGGCGACGACGGCAGCCACGACGGCGATCCGGGGGAGCCCATTCCACCCGGTTCCGGGATCGACGATCGGCCGCGGCCCGTTCGGTCCTCCGCGTGCCTGATCCCGAGCGCCGACGCGCGCGAGCGCCTGGCTGCCGAGAGCGCGATGGGCTGGGGCGTCCGGCTCGGCCTCCACCTGGTCAAGGGGATCGGGGACCAGCACCGGGAGCTCCTCGATCGAGAGCTGGGTCGTGGGCGATACACCAGCCTTGCCGACGTGGTGGAGCGGACCGGGCTGCCGGAGGAGGTCGTCGAGCGGCTCATCCGGACGGGAGCCCTCGATTCGCTGGAAACGCCGAGGCGGCAGCTGCTGTGGCAACTGCGTGAGGTGATGGGCGCAACCCGTGGGCGGCCGGCCGTGGCCGGCAACCGCCCGATGGACCTGCGTCTGCCGGCAACCCAACCCCCGCTCCTCCCCGCGCTCACCGAAGTCGAGCGTCTGGGCGATACCTACGCGGTCATCGGTCTCGATGCACGTCGCCAGGTCGTGGGCCTGTTCCGGGGTGCCCTGGACCGTCTTGGAGCGGTCTCCAACGCGGCCCTCTCGGATCGTCGTCCGGGCCGGATCCGGATCGGCGGGCTGGTCGTCACCCGGCAGCACCCGATGACGGCCCGAGGGACGGTGTTCCTCGCCCTCGAGGACGAGACCGGGATGGTCAACGTCACCCTGTGGCCGGATACCTGGGCACGGCTCCGGGGGATCGTCCGGCGCCACGCGCTGCTCCTCGTCGACGGGGATCTCCAGCGCGAGGGCGAGGTCGTCAACGTCGTGGCGCGCGAGGTCCGGTCACTGGTCGAGGAGGCGGCCATCGTCGGCGGACCCGAGCGGCCCGACGGCGTGCGCCAGCTCGGTCACGCCGGGATGCGCCGCCTGGGCTGAGGCGTCGCCGACTAGCGACCGCGAACGGGTCGCGCGTTCCGAGCCCCCCGTGACGACTTGCCCTGGGCGCGGCGCTGGCGGTTCGGGCTGATCGTCGCCAGGAATCGCCGGTACCACGCCGCGAAGGCGCCGGCGAGGGCACCCGTCGGGAGGGAGAACAGGATCGACTGGGCGACCGTGTTCTGGAGGTCCACTCCTTCCGCGAGCGTTTCCAGGGCGGGCCAGCTGAGGGCGAAGCACACCGAGGCCACGACCGTGACCACGAGTCCGGCCAGCCATCCTGCCCGCTGGGCGAGGAATCCCGCCAGGAAGCCTGCTCCGATCGGCGTCCATACGAAGATCTCGTAGATGTAGAAGCCGAGGCTGTCGAGGATCGATGTGCTCGGCTGCGGGGCATCGAGCCGGGGCACGATCACGGTTACGACCGCAATCGTCGAGATGATCGAGATCAACGAGGGCACGATCACGGACCGATGTCGGAGGAGCGTCGGCAGATAGGCGAGGTCGCCGCGCAGGTCGAGCGGGCGGAACGATTTGCTGAAGGCACTCATCAGGCCCGGTCGGGCTGGCGTCGCGGGCTGGGCGGCGGTCGGCGGACGGTTCGGGCCTCCGGGGCGCTGGGTCGGGGCGTCGTCGCCAGGTTCCTCGAGCCCTGCATCGTCCTCGGTCGCGAGGTGAGCGCGATAGCGCCGACGGGCCTCCGCGCGATCGGTCCTCTTTGCGCGAGCCAACGGCGTCTCCTCGACGTGACGGGACCGCCAGAGCGTCGCGATCCGGCCGGGGCGGGCGGTCGACGCGGCGTGCCCGCCCATGCTAGTCGAAACCGGGCACCGCGGGCCTTGCGCCACGTTGCTGCGACGTCCGCGGGATAAGCCGTGGTGAAGGCGCGCGTGGTAGGAATCGGCTGCCGCCGATCCCGCCGTGTCGATCCCGCCGGGAGGTCGTCATGGAACGCGCCCGGCGCGCGGCGGTCACCGCGCTGCTCCTTGCCCTGCTCGCGTCCGGCCTGGATCCCGGTCCGCCGTCGGTCGAGACCTCGATCGACCCGGTTGGCGCCGTGACGTGGCCGGCGTCGACGCTCGTCGTGTCCGAGATCGTGACCGGCGGCGCTTCCGCGTCGGACGAGTTCATCGAGATCGCCAACCAGGGAGTGCTGCCCGTCGATCTCCAGGGCCTGGAGGTCGCCTACGCCACCGCATCCGGCGCGACCGTCACCCGGAAGGGAACATGGACCGCGCCATTCGTCCTCGAGCCCGGCAGGCGACTGCTGCTGGCGAACACGCTCGGGGCGTTCGCGTCCCTCGCCGACGCGACCTACAGCGGCGGTCTCGCCGCACCCGGGGGCGCCGTCGTCCTTCGCTCCGTCGGCGGGACCCCGATCGATGCCGTCGGCTGGGGCGATGCCGTCAGCCAGTTCGTGGAGGGAGCGCCGGTCGTGGCGCCGCCGGCGTCGTCGAGTATCGAACGTCGCCCCGGAGGGAGCGCGGGGAACGGTGCGGACACCAACGACAACGCCTCGGACTGGCTGGTCTCGGCCGTTCCGTCACCCCAGAACGTTGCGGCCCCACCCGTCCCGGCTCCGTCGGCCTCTCCGAGCCCCGAGCCGTCGTCGACGGCGTCCCCCACTCCTGATCCGAGCACGTCGCTCTCGCCGACACCATCTCCGACGCCACAGCCGACACCCACGCCGACGATCGACCCGACGGCGGAGCCAACGCCGCCGCCCACGCTCGAACCGACCCAGTCGCCGACCTCCCAGCCGACCGCAACACCGGTCCCGGATCCCACGATCTCGATCGCCGAGGCACGGGCCATGCCCGACGGGTCGAGCGCGACCGTCACCGGGGTGCTTACCACGCCACTGGCGGTCCTCGAAGGCGCCCGAAGCGCCTTCCTCCAGGATGCGACCGGCGGGATCGCGCTCTATCTCGATGCCGCGGCCACGGGCCGCATCGAGGCCGGAACCGCGATCCGCGTGTCCGGGACCCTCGACGAGCGGTTTGCCCAACGCACCCTCCGCATCGCGGAGGCCGATCTCGTCATCGTCGGGAGGGGCGGATTGCCTGAGCCCACAACGGTGACGACGGGTGGCACCGGTGAAGCCCACGAGGGTCGCCTCGTCGCACTCGGCGGCGAGACCGTGGGCGCGCCGACCGTGCTCTCGGACGGAACCGGGCTGTTCGTCGACGACGGCACCGGCCAGGTCCGGGTGATCGTCACACCGGAGGCGCTCGGCCTGCGGGAGGTCCCCGGAGGGACCCGGGTCGAGGTGATCGGACCGCTCGGGCAACGCGACAGCACGGGCACCGGGACCGAGGGGTACCGGGTCCTCGTGACACTGCAAAGCGGGATCACGATCCCGGTCGTCCCGTCGCCATCCCCGACGTCGTCTCCATCTCCGAGCGCATCCGCCGAGCCGTCGTCGACCGCAACGCCCACCCCGACGACCACGCCAACCGCCACGACGCCGATCCCGGACGTGCTCACCATCGCCACCGCTCGCACCCGCGCCGTCGGCACGACCGTGACGGTCGAGGGCGTCGTGACCGCCGAAGCCGGGCGCCTTGGCCTCCCCACACTGCTATCTGTCCAGGACGCGACGGGCGGGGTGGCCGTCCGTCTCGCGGATGGCCTGGCCGGACCGGCGCGCGGTGTCCGGGTCCGGGTGTCCGGAGCGCTCGCCGACCCCTACGGCCAGACCGAGATCCGGCTCACCGGCGCGCTCACGACGCTCGGATCCGGTTCGCTGCCGGCTCCCCTCCGAACCGACCTGCTGACCGAACGGATCGAGGGCCGGCTCGTCACCATTCAGGCGACGCTCGCCCGTGCACCGCGTCGCTCCGCATCGGGTGACCTCTCACTCGATCTCGAGTCGGGCGACCACGCACTGCGCGTGATTGCCGACACCTCGGCAGGGCTCGTGCCCAGCAGCTTCGAGCGAGGCGCCACCTACAGGATCACCGGCGTCGTGGGCCAGCGGGCCAGCAGTCGCGGCGCACTCGACGGCTATCGGGTGTGGGTCCGCGACCGACACGACGTCGAGCTCATCGCTCGCCCGGCTCCCACTCCGACGCCCGGACCCGGCCATGATGGCGGAACGAGGCCGCTGCCCTTGATCTCGATCGCCCGCGCCCTTCGGCAGGCTGAAGGCGATGCGGCCATCGAAGGCGTGGTGACGGCCGGGGCCAGCCTCCTCGACGCGACCGGCCGCCGGATCGTGGTCCAGGACGCCAGCGCGGCGATCGAGATCCTGATCCCCGTCGGCACTCGCGCACCGAGCGTCGGCACCCGCCTCCGGGTCGCGGGTGAGCTCGGCCATGCCTATGGCGCTCCCCGCCTGCGGGCGACCGAGGTTCGGCGTCTCGGCGCCGGCGGACTCCCCACACCACGCGAGTACCGCGGTGCCGGGGCGGCTCAGCTCGAGTGGCGTCTCGTTCGCGTGACCGGCGAGATTGCCGACCTGACCAAGCTCGGAAGTCGGTGGCGCGCCGAGATCGCGCTCGGCAACACGCACGTCGTGGTCAACGGGCTCGCCGGCGCGGAGATCCCGGCTACCGCCCTCGTCGAGGGTCGACGCGCCACCATCGTGGGCATCCTGCGTCGGGCGTATCCCACGGCCACCGATCAGCGATACAGCGTCAACCCGCGTGGGCGGATCGACATCCGGCTCGCGAAAGGGCCGCCGGTCGGCAGCCCGTCCCCGGCGTCCTCGCCGTCCGGGAGCCCGGCTCCCCAGCCAACGCTCGAGGACGTGGACCTCCGGGACCTCGCCGCTCACGCGGGGACAACCGTGCGAGTCGGCGGCCTGATCGTCGATCTCGAGACGGACGGATTCACGATCGACGATGGGACCGCCCGCGGACGGGTGGTTCTTCTCCAGGCCGCCGCGGACTTCCTGCCCCTCCTCGATCCCGGGGATGCGGTGAACGTGACCGGAAGCGTGGAGGCTGGCGCCTCGGGTCTTGCGGTCGTCGTCCGCGATCCCGGCGGCCTGGTGCGCGCCGGCGATCCCCGCGGTGACCGATCCGGGCGGCCCGAGGATGCCTCGGGCGCGGGGCCTGCCGGCGATCCGGCAGCGCGCATGCATGCGGCATCCGTGATCGAGCCGTTCGGCCTCGGTGTCCCCGGACTCGCCACCCTCGCGTCGCTCGGCCTGATCACGCTCGCCTCGCTCGCCGTGACCGTGCTTCGTCGGGCCAGCCTCCAGAGGCGCATGGCCGCACGGATCGCAGAGCGCGTGGCCGCCGTCGCGGGCCGCCCCGATCCGGGCGACGATGGGGCTCCAGCGCCACGCTAGGGCCCGATTCGGGGGTCC
Organism: Candidatus Limnocylindrales bacterium; assembly: GCA_036555445.1. Classification (GTDB taxonomy): domain Bacteria; phylum Chloroflexota; class Limnocylindria; order Limnocylindrales; family CSP1-4; genus DATBLH01. The sequence goes on along the minus strand of DATBLH010000082.1, from coordinate 10,312 downwards.
CATGGGCCGATTCGGGCTCGCAATGGCCAGATTCGGGCCTTGTCAACGCCGAATCTGACCACAAGAGGGCCCATCCGGGCCCTCGATCGGCCCTTCCGGACCCGCCGAGGGCCGATTCACGCTCGGCGTGCCGTGATTCGAACGGCGCGCCGGGTTGACGCTCGTTCGAACGCCGGACTATCCTCCCGCCGTTCGCGGCCCTGCGAACACGAGTGGAGTGAGGGACGGTCTTTGCCGAGCGCGGATCACCGCGTCGCACTCCCCGTTGGGGAACGGCAGTACCACATCGGACTCGGCCCGGGCGAACTGGCCGAGTACATCCTCCTCCCCGGTGACCCCGATCGCACCGGACGGATCGCGACGCGGTTCGAGTCGGTCGAGATGGAGCACCGCCATCGAGAGTTCGCCAGCGTCACCGGCAGGTACCGTGGCCAGCGGCTGTCGGTCGTGTCGACCGGGATCGGCACGGACAACGTCGAGATCGCCGTTGCCGAGATCCTGGCTATCACGAATCGGCCGACGTTCATCCGGGTCGGCTCGTGCGGTGGCCTGCAGCCGGAGATGGGGCTCGGAGACCTCGTGGTCTCCACCGGCGCCGTTCGGCTGGAGTCAACGACGAGCTATTTCGTCCACGACGGCTACCCTGCCGTCGCGGACTACGAGGCGGTGGTGGCACTCATCGAGGCCGGTCATCGTCTCGGACACCGGGTCCACGTCGGTCTAACGGCGACCGCACCGGGGTTCTACGGTGCGCAGGGGCGGCCAATCCCGCACCTGCCCATCCGCTACCCTGACCTCGCCGAGGAGATGGCCCGCCAGCGGGTGATGAACTTCGAGATGGAGGCCTCGGCGCTGCTCGTCCTGGCCGGTCTGGCTCGATGTCGTGCAGGAGTGGTGTGTGCAGTGTTCGCGCAGCGCTCGACGGGCGACTTCGTGGTCGGAGAGACCAAGGACGCCGCAGAGGCGGCATGCGTGGAGACGGGGCTGGAGAGCCTGCTGATCCTCGCTGAGATGGACCGCCGCAAGGAGCAAGCGGCGACGGAGCGCTGGCGCCCGTCGTTGTGGTCGATCAACTGATGCGGGCGTGGGGTGAAGGTTCCCGCGACGCCAAGCGGTAGAGGAGATCCAGATGGCGGAAGCCTATTGCGTCAAGGACAAGATGAAGGTCGAAGTCCAGAACCCACAGCGGATCACGATGAAGAACGGCAAGCCGGCGCTCCAGGGCACCTGCCCGCGGTGTGGTGGCAAGGTGTTCAAGATCGGCGGCTGACGGCCTGACTTCGACCCCGGCGACCAACGTCGCCGGCGCGACCCTCGTCACTCATTCGGGCCCCTGCGGCGACTGAGCGTCGCGGGGGCCTTTCCATGTCCGGGCGGCACTCGGGGAGCCCAATGAGCCCGCGCTAGAATGGTCGCGATCCTCAGCCAATCCAGCGCGCGGCCTCTCCAGCCGGCCGCCTGCGTATCCGGCACACATGAACCCAACCGGCGGCACGCGCATGCCCTGCCCGACCGCCACAGGAGGCTTGCCATGGCAGTCCGCGTCGGCATCAACGGCTTCGGTCGGATCGGTCGTCAGTCGCTCAAGGCCCTGATCGAGCGCACGCCGAGCGTCGAAGTCGTGGCCATCAATGACCTCGTCAATGCCGAGATGAATGCCCTGCTGTTCAAGCACGACTCCACGTATGGCGCCTATGACGGCAGCGTCGAGGCCCGCAACGGCAACCTGGTGATCGACGGCCGGGAGATCCGGATCCTGTCCGAGCGGGACCCGGCAACGCTGCCCTGGGGTGACCTGGGGATCGACATCGTCCTCGAGTCGACGGGGCTGTTCACCGACGCCGACAAGGCAAAGGCCCACCTCGACGCCGGGGCACGCAAGGTGGTCATCAGCGCACCTGCCAAGGGCGAGGACATCACGATCGTCCTCGGTGTCAACGAGGACCGCTATGACGCCCACGCCCACCACGTGATCAGCAACGCGAGCTGCACCACGAACTGCCTGGCGCCGGCCGCCAAGGTCGTCCACGAGCTGGTCACGATCGAGCGCGGCCTGATGAACACGATCCACTCATACACCAACGACCAGCGGATCCTCGACGTTGCCCACAAGGACCCGCGACGCGCACGCGCCGCCGGCCAGAACATCATCCCGACCACGACCGGCGCCGCGAAGGCACTGGCGCTCGTGATCCCCGACCTCAAGGGCAAGTTCGACGGCTTCAGCCTGCGAGTGCCGACGCCAACGGTGAGCGTGGTCGACTTCACCGCCGAGGTCGCTCGTCCGACGACGGTCGAGGAGATCAATGATGCCTTCCGGGCCGCCGCCGCCGGACCCCTCGACGGGATCCTCGGGGTCTCCGACGAGCCGCTCGTTTCGACCGACTTCCGCGGCGACTCCCGCTCCTCGATCATCGACGCGGCCTCGACGATGGTTCTTGGCGGGACGATGGTCAAGGTCATCAGCTGGTACGACAACGAATGGGGCTACAGCTGTCGCGTGGCGGACCTCATCGGGTACGTTGCCGAACGCCTGCCGGCCGCCCAGGGCGCCGCGACTGCATCCGTCCAGGCCTGACGGCGCCGCCACACTGGCCGCCGCGATGAACAAGCTCACGGTTCGCGACGCCGACGCGCACGACAAGCGTGTGCTCGTGCGGGTCGATTTCAATGTTCCGCTCCAGGACGGCAAGGTCACCGACGACTCTCGCATCCGGGCCGCGCTGCCCACGATCCGGTACCTGATCGGCGAGGGTGCGCGAGTCATCCTCGCGAGCCACCTGGGGCGCCCGGACGGCAAGGTCAACGACAGCCTTCGGCTGAGACCGGTTGCGCAGGCGTTGTCCGCGGTCCTCGGTCGCAACGTCCCGGTGACGGGAGATGCGCTCGGAGCTGGGACCGAGGACGCCATCCGTCGCCTGCGGCCGGGAGAGATGCTGCTCCTCGAGAACCTCCGGTTCCACGGGGAGGAGGAGAAGAACGATCCCGCGTTCGCGCAGAAGCTGGCCGGCTACGCAGACCTGTATGTCAACGACGCCTTCGGGACGGCTCATCGTGCCCATGCATCAACGGTCGGTGTCGCAACCTTGCTGCCGGCCTATGCCGGGCTCCTGATGGAGAAGGAGCTCACGATGCTGTCCCGGCTCCTCGACGGCGCGGAGCGTCCCTTCGCGGCCATCCTCGGCGGCGCCAAGGTCTCGGACAAGATCAAGGTGATCGACAACCTGCTGTCCAAGGTCGACGTGCTCGTGGTGGGGGGCGGGATGGCGAACACGTTCCTGCTCGCCACCGGCCGGTCCGTGGGCAAGAGCCTGGCGGAGCACGAGATGGTCGACCAGGCGAAGCGGATCCTGGCCGACGCGGAGAAGAAGCGCGTCCGGGTGGTCCTTCCCGTCGATGTCATCGTGGCCAAGGAAGTCACCCGCGGCACCGAGTACAAGACGCTGCTGACCGAGAAGATCCCGGCTTCCTGGCACATCGTGGACCTCGGGAAGCAAAGCCTGGCCGCGATCGAAGACGCGCTGGGTGCCGTTCGGACCGTGTTCTGGAACGGCCCGGTGGGCGTCTTCGAGATCCCGTCGTTCGCCCACGGGACGAACGCCATCGCACGCTTCCTGGCCGCGAAGGCGGAAGGTGGTGCGACCGTCGTCGTGGGCGGGGGAGATTCGGTCGCCGCTCTCCAGCAGCAGGGCCTGGCCTCCCGGATGACCCACATCAGCACCGGCGGCGGCGCCTCGCTGGAATTTCTGGAGGGTCGGGAGCTGCCCGGCGTGGCCGTCCTGCTCGACCGCACGCCGCCCGAGCCGAAGAGGGCGCCGAAGCCCACCGCGGCCGCGAAGCCGAGGGTGGCCGCGACCGCGAAGACCGCCCCGAAGCCTGCGACCAAGCCGGCCCCGAAGCCAACGACCAAGCCCGCAGCCAAAGCCGCGACCGCGAAGACCGCCCCGAAGCCAACGACCAAGCCGGCCCGGGCCAGGCGATGAACACCGCGATCGAGGTCGTCGACGCGCGCGAGATCCTCGATTCTCGCGGTAATCCCACGGTCGAGGTCGACGTCGTCACGGCGGATGGGTCCGTCGGCCGCGCCGCGGTTCCATCCGGTGCCTCCACCGGCGCCCACGAGGCGGTCGAGCTGCGGGACGGTGCCACCGAACGCTATGGCGGCAAGGGGGTGACGCGCGCCGTCGGCAACGTGACCGACGAGATCGGCCCGGCCCTGTTCGGCCTCGATGCCGCAGACCAGGCGGGGATCGACGCGGTCCTGCTGGAGCTCGACGGCACCCCGAACAAGGGCAAGCTCGGTGCCAACGCGATCCTTGGGGTGTCGCTGGCCTGCGCACATGCGGCCGCCGCGTCGCTCGATCTGCCGCTCTATCGGTACCTGGGCGGCGTGGGCGCGCGGACGCTCCCGGCGCCGATGTTCAACATCCTCAACGGCGGCAAGCACGCACAGGACTCGACCGACTTCCAGGAGTTCATGGTCATGCCGCTCGGCGTGCCCTCGTACTCGGAGGCATTGCGTGCGGGCGCCGAGATCTTTGCGGCGCTGCGGGCGATCCTCCACGACGAGGGCCATGCCACCGGACAGGGCGACGAGGGCGGATTCGCGCCGTCGCTTCCGTCCAACGAAGCCGCGGTGGAGGTCGTCCTGCGCGCGATCGAGCGTGCCGGGTACAGGCCGGGCGAACAGGTGGCGATCGCCCTCGACCCGGCGACGACCGAGCTCGTCCAGGGCGACGGAGCCGGTCCGGTCCGCTATCGGCTCGCGAAGGAGGGCCGCACCCTGGATTCCGGGGAGCTCGTCGACCTCTGGGCAGCGTGGTGCGATCGCTACCCGATCGTGTCGATCGAGGACGGGCTCGCCGAGGACGACTGGTCCGGATGGGTCGAGCTCACGAGCCGGCTGGGTTCGCGGGTCCAGCTCGTGGGAGACGACCTGCTGGTGACGAACGTGAACAGGATCCAGCGCGCGATCGACGAGTCGGCCGCCAACGCCGTCCTGATCAAGCTCAACCAGATCGGCACCCTGACCGAGACCCTGGAAGCGATCGAGCTGGCACGACGCGCCGGCTGGGCCTCGATCGTGTCGCATCGATCGGGCGAGACCGAGGACACCACGATCGCGGATCTCGTGGTCGCCACCGGCACCGGCCAGATCAAGACCGGGGCGCCATCCCGCTCCGAGCGCGTGGCGAAGTACAACCGGTTGCTCCGGATCGAGGGCGAGCTCGGCGACGGCGCACGGTTTCTCGGGCGGGCAACGCTCGCCGGCGCGGGGTGATCCGGGTCCTGGACCGCGAGGCCCTGATCGCGGCCGGGGTCGGCATCGGTGTCGCCGTCACGGTCGGGGTCAGCTTCCTGCTCGTCATCCCGATCGAGCCGGTGTACTGGTACCTCACGATCCCGTCGGGGTTGCTGATCGGCTACTACGCGAACCAGCGGGCCGGGCGGCGCGGCGGAGCGTGGGGCCGGATTCTGGCCAACTCCCTCGCGGCCGGGGCGATCACCGGGCTCACGTTCGCGCTCCTGCTGCTGGCGGTCAAGGCCCTGTTCTTCACGGCCGACAACGGCTACCCGGACTTCAACCGGACCGACGAGAACGGGGTGACGATCCCACCGCTCTGCACGCCCGGCGCGGACTGCGTCCACCGGCGCTACCTGGCAGCGGGTCGGGCATCGGACCTCGCCGCGGCCGGAATCGTGGACGCGGAGTCGTTCGCCCGCTTCTACTGGGCGAACCAGCTGTCGACCTCGGGCCTGTTGCTGGTCTTCGCGACCGCCGGTGGCGTCGGGGGCGGCATCCTCTACCGGCTCGCGAACCGGACTCCGGGTTCCCGGGCCGATGCGATGGTCGGACGAGCGGTCTAGGCGGGCTTCTTCGCCCGGCTCGACGCCTTCGTGGCCGTGGTTCCACGGCTGGCCTTCGCGGCACTCGCCTTGGCCGGGGCCTTCGCCGTCGTTGACCGGCTGGTCTTTGCGCTCGTCGACTTCGCCGTCGCCGCCTTCGCCGTCGTTGACCGGCTGGTCTTTGCGCTCGTCGTCGACCCCTTCGCTGCCGTCCTCGAGCGCGTCGTCGTCTCGACCGGGGCTGTCTTGGCCTCGACCCCTTCGGTCCGTGCCGTCTTCGACAGTGCCGCCCGCGCCTTGCCGGCGGCCGTCTGGGCGCCCTTGGCCTTGTCGGCCTTGGCCGCCGCGATCCGCGCCTTGGCCGCCTTCGCCGCTGCTGCCTTGCCCGTCGCCTTTGCGGCGCGTCCGGCCTGGACGTGGCCACCACCGACGGCGGCATTCACCTTGAGCGTCAGCCGGCTCTTGCGTCGCGCGGCGGCGTTCGGGTGGATGGCGCCCGACTTCGCGGCACGGTCGAGCGCGCTGATCGCCTCGGCGAGCGCGGTCTGGGCGTCGATCCCGTCGGAGGGCGTCGTGGCGGCCCGAATGGCCTTGCCGACGAGCGTCTTCGCCGCGGTCCGGCGTGGCTGGAGGATGGCGTGACGGCGCTCGGATTGACGGACGCGCTTGAGACCCGACGGAGAGCGAGCGCCCGTCCAGGAGCGGGGCGTCTTGGCCAAGGGTATGGACCTCGTAACGGTGGAATGTCGCGCCCGCAGGCGCGACGACGGATGGTAGCAGAGGGTCCGCGCCACGTCGCCGGGCTAGGGCAGACTTGGACGGTGGCGAGCATCGAACGATCGACCCTGGATGGCGGGGAAACGATCGAGCTCAGGGCGGCGGAGTACTCGGCGACCTTCGTCCCCGCGGTTGGGATGGTGGGCATCTCGCTGCGCCATCGGGGCGAGGAGTTCCTGGCCTTGCCGGCGGACCTGGCTGGCTATCGCCAGGGGGCGTGGACGGGATTGCCGATCCTCCACCCATGGGCGAACCGACTCGGGTCGCGGCGCTTCCGCGTCGCCGGGCGCGATGTCGACCTCACGGACCTCGACGTCCCGACGGATCCCGGTGGTCTGCCGATCCACGGCACGCTGACCGCGGCCGAGGGCTGGGCCCTGACGGGAACTACCGTTGACACGGCCGCGGATTCGGCTGGATTCAGTGCCGCCTTCGACCACCGGGCGAGGCCGGACCTGCTGGCGGCGTTCCCGTTCCGTCACCGTCTCCTGATCTCGATCGCGCTGTGCGAGGACGGCCTCACCGTGGAGACCGTCCTCGACGTCGACGACGGCGAGGTCGTCCCTGCTTCATTCGGGTGGCATCCCTACTTCCGGCTCCCGGGCGCTCGGCGGTCGAGCTGGCGCCTCGGGCTCCCGGAGCGCGAGCACATGGAGCTCGACGATCGAGGGCTGCCGACCGGGAGTGTCAGGGCCGAACCGGCCGAGCTGGCTCCGCTCGCCGACCGGTCATTCGACGAGCTGTACGCCCTCCGGGACGACCGGCGACTGTCCCTCGAGAGCGACCGGCATCGGCTCGAGATCGAGTTCGACCTGAACTACCGTTACGCGCAGGTTTTCGCGCCACCCGACCACGACTTCGTGTGCCTCGAGCCGATGACCGCGCCCACCAACGCCCTGGTCACCGGGAAGGTGCCGCTGGTAGGGAGCGGGGACACGACGTTCGGGGCCGCGTTCACGATCCGGATCGCGGACCGCTGACCCCGGGCGTGCGGCTAGCGCCCGCGCGCCTGGCGATAGCGTCGGATGAGGGCGTTCGTGGAGCTGTCGTGGCCAAGGTCGACCGGCGCATCGGCCTGCAGCTCGGGGACGATCCGCGACGCCAGCTTCTTGCCCAGCTCGACGCCCCACTGGTCGAACGAGTCGACGTCCCAGATCACGCCCTGGGTGAACACCTTGTGCTCGTAGAGGGCGATCAGGGAGCCGAGCGTCCGGGGATCCAGGCGCTCGGCGAGGATCGTGTTCGTCGGCCGGTTCCCGGCGAACGTCCGGTGAGGAACCAGGTCGGCGGGAACGCCCTCGGCCGCCACGTCGTCGCGGGTCCGCCCGAACGCCAGGGCCTCCGTCTGCGCGAACAGGTTCGCCATCAACAGGTCGTGGTGATCGCTCACGTCGTGGTTCGGGTGGAGGAACCCGATGAAGTCGGCCGGGATCAACCGCGTTCCCTGGTGGATGAGCTGAAAGTAGGCGTGCTGGCCGTTGGTCCCCGGCGTCCCCCAGACGACGGGGCCGGTGTCGGCGCTCACGCCGGATCCATCGAGCCGCACGGACTTGCCATTGGACTCCATATCCAGCTGCTGGAGGTAGGCGGGGAAGCGAGCGAGCTCGTTGTTGTACGGGAGGACGGCGTGAGTCTCGGTGCCGAAGAAGTCGATGTACCACACCCCGATCATCCCCAGCAGCACGGGCAGGTTGGCTTCCAACGGGGTCTCTCGGAAGTGCTCGTCCATCGCCCGGAACCCGGCCAGGAAGTCCCGGAACGCCGACGGCCCGATCGCCACCATCAGCGATAGCCCGATCGCCGAGTCGACCGAGTAGCGGCCGCCGACCCAATCCCAGAACCCGAACATGTTCGCGGGATCGATCCCGAACGCCCGCACCTCGGCCTCGTTCGTTGACACCGCCACGAAATGCCGAGCCACGGCCGTCTCGTCCCCGAGACCAGCCAGGAGCCACGCGCGCGCGTCGCTTGCGTTGGCCAGGGTCTCGAGCGTCGTGAACGTCTTCGAGCTGACGATGAACAGCGTCTGGGCAGGATCGAGGTCGTGGGTCGCCTCCCACAGGTCCGCGCCGTCGACGTTGGACACGAAGCGGAAGGTCATCGATCGGTCGCTGAAGTCGCGCAACGCCTCGCAGGCCATCGCCGGGCCGAGGTCGGAGCCACCGATTCCGATGTTCACGACGTTGCGAATGCGGCTGCCCGTGTGGCCCTTCCAGACGCCGGTACGAATGCGATCGGCGAAGTCGGCCATTCGGTCGAGGACGGCGTGGACGTCGGGGACGACGTTGTGGCCGTCGACCTCGATGACGGCGTCACGGGGTGCCCGGAGGGCGGTGTGGAGGACCGGGCGATCCTCGGTGACGTTGATCCGCTGCCCCTGGAACATCGCCTCCATGCGCTTCCGGACGCCGGCCCGTTCGGCGAGCGCGACGAGCAGACGGACCGTGTCAGCGGTGATCCGGTTCTTCGAGTAGTCGAGGTGGAGCCCGGCACCGTCGGCGGTCAGCCGTTCGCCGCGCGAGGGATCGTCGGCGAACAGATCGCGGAGGTGTCGATCGCGGACCTGATCGAGGTGGGCCTGGAGGGCCGCCCACTCCGGTGTCACCGTCACGTCCGTCTCGATCACCATCGCAGGCTACCCCAAGGCTGTGCGGTGGAGCCGTGGCGAAGCGGCCGTCGATTGCGAGCGAAGAAGCGCCTGACACGATGCGAGCCATGGATCGCCATCGACCCCTGCCGCGACGGACCGCCGCGGCTCACGGCGAAGCACACCCGTGGCAGATCGAGGCCATCCGATCAGTCGACATTCCGACCCTGGACGATGGAAGGTCCGCCGTTCGATCGGCGTCCGTCGAAGAGGTCATGGCGGCGTTCGCTCGACTTCCGGACGGGAGCTGGGAGTCGATGCGGGAGCTGATCCGGCCGATCTTCCACCGGCGCCGGCCGTCTCCCTTTCCGATGGAGTTCGTCAGTCGCGTCGTGCCGCCGGGCGTCTCGATCGGCTTCGCGGCGGACGTCGGCCCGAGCTTCGCGCACGTTCATCGTGGAATGCTCGAGGACTGGGGTCTGGACCTGGACGTGCTCGGCGAGGTCGCATTCGACAACCTGAGGCGCTGCATCCGGGGTCGAACCGGCGGCAACACCGTCCGCGAGCCGGTGGGCGATGTGCCGACGATTGCGTTCCAGTCGGGCGACGGCTGGGCTTCGACCCTGCTGCTCGTCCCCGATCTGATCGACGAGGTCCTGGGGCCCGGCGACCGGTTGTTCGTGGCGCCGATGCGGGATCTGCTGATCGACCTTCCACCGGGCGTCGACCTGGAGTTCGCGAGCTGGCTGACCAGCGAGTTCGAGGCGCTGGATCCGAACGCCCTGTGCCTGGAGGGGTTCCTCTACCAGGGCAGGAAGCTCTCGATCGTGCCGCTCGACCGAGGCGCCACCCTCGCCTGAGCTTGGCTCGGGTCGATGGCCGACCAGATTCCGCAGTCTCGCCTCCAGCCTTCGCGATGATCGGAACGGTCTGAGGGGTCAGCCGGCGGCGATGTCGGCGGCGCGATGGACCGCGCGCACGATGCCGTCGTAGCCCGTGCAGCGGCAGAGGTTCCCCGACAGTGCCACGCGGACCTCGTCCTCCGACGGTGTGGGATTGTCGCGCAGCAGGGCGGTCGCCGAGATCAGCATGCCCGGTGTA
>DATBLH010000081.1:0-14843 GCA_036555445.1 Candidatus Limnocylindrales bacterium | reverse complement strand
GTCGATGACGGCGGGGCTTCCCACGCCGGGCTTGGGGGCATCCGCGGGCGCGGGCACCGGGCCGAGGGCATCGAACCAGCCCCTGGCGACCGCTTCCCGCAACAACCTCGGCATGGCCAGCGACTCGACGAGCGCGACCGTGTCCTCGGCCGCGGCTTCGGCGGCGTCCTGGATGTGGTCCGTGGCGAGGCCCGCATTCGACGTGTCATCGAACGACGTCGGCATCGGGGCGTCCCCGAAGCGCGCGGCCGCACGTTCCCACCGTTCCCGCCATCCCGCCGGCGTATCCCGCGGGACCTCCCGATGGGCACCGGCCAGCCAGACCAGCGACCACGCCCGGGGCACCACCCGGTACGCCGCGTAACCGCCGCCACCGGTGGCCAGCCAACGGCCACCCGCCCAGCGGTGGGCAACCGCGTCGCACAGGCGGGCGGCAGCGCCCATCGCCGTCGTCGTCACGCGGAGATGCGCGAGTGGATCCCAGGCGTGGCTGTCGCAACCGTGCTGGGTCACGAGGACGTCCGGACCGAATGCCGCGGCCACACCCGGCACGATCGCCCGGACGGCGGCGAGCCACGAGGTCTCTCCGGTCCCGGGTTCCAGGGGCACGTTGAGCGAGGTCCCGGCCGCGGCACCGCGTCCGAGCTCGTCGACGAAACCCGTGCCCGGGAACAGGTATCGCCCGCTCTCGTGGAACGACAGCGTCAGGACGCCGGGATCGGCCGCGAAGATGTCCTGCACACCGTCGCCGTGATGGACGTCGAGATCCACGTACAGGACCCGCTGTCCGGCGATGCAGGCGCGTGCGATCGCGAGCGCCGGGTCGTCGTAGATGCAGAACCCGGAGGTCCGGTTGGGCATCGCGTGGTGGAGCCCGCCACCGGGATGGAATGCATGCTCCGCGTCGCCAACGAGGATCGCGTCGATGGCCCGCACCGACCCCCCGGCCACGGCCGCGGCCGCCTCGTGCATCCCGGCGAACGGCGGATTGTCCGTGTGGCCGATCCCGTGCGCGCTCGGACCGTCGGGGTTCGCCGAGAACCGCCGGACGGTGGCGATGTACCCGGCTTCGTGGCACAGGAGGAGCTCATCGTCCGTGGCCGGCTCGGGTTCCAGGCCCGGCACCGCACCCACCTCCCGCAGGAGGTCGATGCCCGGACCGAAGCGCAGGGGCGTGAGCGGATGAGCGGGCCCGAAGTCGTAGTCCAGGGATCGCGGTCCGAAGACGAGCAGCGGCCCTTGGGATCGGCTCACGATGGCACGATAGCGCGGTGGAACGGACGTACACGACACCGCTCCTGGACAAGCTCGGCGTCAGGCCGGGCGCCCGGGTCGCGTTCCTCGACGTTGCTGACGCGGGCGCGCGCGAGCTGATCTCCGAACGCGCTGGCGCAATCGACCTGGACGCGAGCGCCGACGACTACGACCTCGTGTTCCTGGCCGCCGACTCCCCGGCGGAGCTGGCTCGGCTCCCGGAGCTGGCGCGACGGATCAAGCCCGCCGGCGCTGTCTGGGTGGTCTCGCGCAAGGGCAGGCACGCCACGCTCCGCGACGTCGAGGTGATCGCCGCCGCCAAGGCAGCCGGGCTCGTCGACAACAAGGTCGTCTCGTTCTCGGACACGCACACCGCGCTACGCCTGGTCATCCCGCGATCGATGCGTCCGAAGGGCGGTCGGTGAGGACGAACGCGGGTACCATCCATCCGATGCCGGATACGCTCCTCGTTCTCCTGGTGATCCTCGGGGCCGTCCTCGTCTGGCGTGGTCCGAAGAACCTGCCGAAGCTGGGCGAAGCCCTCGGCCGAGGAGTCCGGGAGGCCCGAAAGGAGGCCGCTGCCCATACCGGTGACGAACCGCCGGTGGAAGGGGCGACCGCAGACGAGACGCCGGTTGACGCCAAGCCGGTGAACGCCGAGCCGGCGACCACCGCGTCCGACAGCGACAGCCGCCCGGGCGCCTGACCGCCGGCCCGCGGCATGGATGACATCGCCGCCCTGCTGCGGCGGCCTGGGCCCGGCTCGCACCGGACGGCGCTCGAGATCGACGGCGAGACCGTCGACACCCTCGAGGACCTCCCGCCCCTCCCGAACGGGTTGCTGTTCGTCGGCCTCAACCCCTCGCTCGTCAGCGTCGACGCCGGCCACTACCACCAGGGCAACCTCGGGCGCCGCTTCTGGCAACGACTCGTGACGGCGCACGTGCTGCCGGAAGGGACCCGGATCGAGACCGCCGACGACGCGCTCGTCAGCGCGGGCCACGGCATCACCGATCTCCTCAAGCGACCGTCGGCCCGCGACGAGGCCACCGATGCGCAGCTCCGGGCCGGGGTGGGACCGTTGTGGCAGCGGATCGCGATCTGGCGGCCGGGGGCGGTGGTGTTCGTCTACAGGCGGGCCGCGGAGGCGGCTGCGGGACGGCGGCTCGACGAACGCTGGGGACGCCTCGGAGGCGTGGCACTGGCCGGCCGCCCGGCCTTCGTCATGCCCGGCCCCTATGCCCCCGCAGCCGAGGTCGCGGACGGGCTCAACCTGCTCCGGAACCTGCTCTCCGCGCTGCCTCGCTGATCGCCGCGGCGACGGCCTCCGGTCCGTGGACGGGCTCCCCGTGGCCGGGCAGCAGCACGTCCGGTGCGACCTCGGCGATGCGGAACAGGGATCCCCGCCAGCCCGCTGGATCCGGCCGACCGACCACGGTCCGGCTGGCCGCTTGCCCGACCAGGTCGCCGGCGACGATCGCCCGGCCGTCTCGACCGTCGACGACCAGAGCGACGTGGTCCGGACGATGGCCCGGAGTCAGCAGCGCGGTCACCGGAAGGTCGACGCGGTCCAGCAGGTCGCCGTCATGGAGCTCGGTCGTCACGAACGGCAGGTCGCGACCGCCTCCCGGGCCCACGAACACCGGGGCTCCCCAGCGCTCCGCGGCGCCGAGGGCACCGGCGGCATGGTCCGGATCGCCGTGGGTGAGGACGATCGCGCGGATCGTCCCCCGGCGGCCCGCGACCGCCTCGTCCAGCGCCAACGCGGCCGCCTCACCCGGGTCACCGGGATCGACGAGGACGAGCTCCCGGTGCCCGATGAGGTAGGCGTTGACCGGCTGGCCGGGGACGCCACCGCCCGCGGCCAGCGGCACCCGGCCGACGCCATCGGCCACGCTCTCGGTCCATCGCTCCACCGACACGCCCGGCGTGAGGCGCTCGAGGAGAACGTCGAACGACCGGACGTGCTCCAGCTGCTGGAGCGTGGTGCTGGTTGGGGGCCAGAACTGCAGCGAGCCGTCGGCGAGCGCATCGAGGGCGGCCCGGGGCGTCAGCCAGCGATGGCTCGCGACCTCCGCGGGTGCGAACAGGGGCTCGGCGCCGCGCGGCAGCTCGGCCGCGTAGAACCGGGCGTCGAAGCGGCGCGGGTAGGGCGCGGGGGTCACCCAGCGCGACAGCGGGGCCAGCAGATCGGTGCGCAGGCGGATGCCCAGGAACGAGGCCACCGGACCGATGGTCGTGGTCCCGGCGAGAAGGGCCTCCCGGGCACCGGCCAGGCCATCGGGTCGAGTCACGCTGTCGGCGAGGAGGATCCCCGTCTCCTCGAACAACTCCCGGATCGCGGCCACGGCCGTCGCGAGGGCGTCGGCCGGCTCGAGCTCGTCGCCGAAGGCACGCGCGAGCTCGTCGGGGCGCCAGGTCGAGGACTCGGCCAGCTCGGGCTCCCGGTCGCCCTCGTCGATGGCACCACCGGGAAACGCGTGGAGTCCCGGGGCAAAGGACATCGTCGCCGGCCGCTCCACCAGGAGCGCCTCGAGTCCCGCCACTCCTGGGCGGAGGAGGACCACCGTCGCAGCCGGTCGCGGGACCACGATCTCGGTGGCGTCGGACACCCGCCGATCGTACGTGACCATCGTCAGAACCGGAGCCGGTAGCCCCACAGCCACTCGCCCGGCAGGAACTCCCAGTCGTCCTCGCGATCGCGGGCGAAGCCCATGGACTCGTACAGCCGATGGGCGCTGACCATCGACGGACGGGTCAGGATGGCGACCCCCGCCCGACCCTCCTGGACCGCCCGCGCAACACATGCCTCGGCGAGTGCCCGTCCGATACCCCGGCCCTGGACTGCCGGGTCGACGGCCAGGACCCGGAAGCCGGCCTCGTCATCGCGCTCGCGTTCCGAGAGTGGACCCGGGCCCGGGATGTAGGTGACCGTGCCCAGGATCGCCCCGTCCGACTCGGCGGCGATGAGCACCCGGGCCACGGCGGCGCGCGCGGCGGTATCGCGGATCTCGTCGATGTAGTCGTCGATCGGCTCGAGGGCCGTGTATGCGGCGACGGCGATCTCGCCGATCCGCTCGTACTCCTCGGGGCGGGCCTCGCGAATGGAGAAGCCGGCCTCAGCCATGGTCGGCACCCGCAGGGATTTCCAGCTCGCGGCGAAGATCACCCGGTTCGGAGACCGGGCGCCGGCAGGCGAACCGGCGACACACATAGGCGGCCGGCCTTCCCTCGACCAGGGTGCGGCCCCGGAGCAGCGGGATCCCGCTCGCGTCGGGGTCGCCCGAGACGGCGAGCACGCGGTTCGGCTGGTAGTCGTGCCACACCACGGCGAGCAGGGCACGAGTCTCGGCGGAGGCACGATCGCCGACGATCGCGATCTCGACGGAGTCGGCGAGCGCGGAGTCGAGCGCCGACAGCCAGTTGGCGAACGCGGTCGGGTAGCGGACGGCCACGTCGGCCGCCTGGGCGATCGCCCGCTCGGCCTGGCTGCGATCGGTGCCGTCGCCGGTCAGGGCGGCGAGGCGGAGGAGGACTCGCGCGGCCATCGAGCTCCCGGACGGGGTCGCGTTGTCCTGGATGTCCCGCGGTCGTGCAACCAGGGCCTCGTGGTCGTCGGCGACGTCGTGGAAGCCGCCGGCCGGATCCCCGAATCGGGCAATCACCACGTCGGCGAGCTCCCTTGCTGTGGTGAACCAGCGCTCGTCGAAGGTTGCCTCGTACAGGGCCAGGAGCCCGTCGGCGAGGTGGGTGTAGTCCTCGAGCACGCCCTGCCCGGTCGCCCGACCGTCCTTCCACGATCGTCCCAACCGGCCGTCGGCGTCACGGAGCCCGGCCAGGATCGCCGTTGCCGCGGCCGTGGCGGCCTCGACGTACCGTGGCTGTTCGAGGTATCGCCCCGCATCGGCCAGCGCTCCGATCGCGAGGCCGTTCCACGCCGCGAGCGCCTTGTCGTCGCGTGCCGGCTGCGGCCGTCGGGACCGATGCGCCAGCAGTCGCTCGCGTGCCTCGGCCAGGGGGCCCTCGGATGCGTCGTCACCCGGCGACGCGACGCGGGACAGGATCGTGACTCCCTCCCAGTTGCCACCATCGGTCACTCCGTACGCCGCCTCGAAGGCTGGAGCCTGATCTCCGAGGACCTCCCGGATCTCGTCCGCCCGCCACGTGAACGTGGCGCCCTCGACGCCGTCGGTATCGGCGTCCTGGGAAGCGGCGAACGTCCCGTCCGGGCGTCGGAGCTCGCGGATCAGGTAGTCGCACGTGCCGGCGGCCACGTCGCGATAGCGCGCGTCTTGGGTGACCGCCCAGGCCGCCGCGTAGACCCGCGCCAGCTGCGCGTTGTCGTAGAGCATCTGTTCGAAGTGCGGGACCAGCCACGCGGCATCCGTGGCATAGCGATGGAATCCGCCCCCCAGTTGATCGTGGATCCCGCCGTCGGCCATCGCGTCGAGTGAGCGCCGGGCGATCGCGAGCGCCCTCGTGTCGCCCGCGAGAACCGAACGTCGAAGAAGGAACTCGATCGCCATCGCCTGCGGGAACTTCGGGGCTCGTCCCCAGCCGCCGTTGTGGGCGTCGAACGATGCCTCGAGCGCCGCGACCGCCCCATCGAGCGAGGACGCCGCTGGCAGGGTCGAGCCATCGCCCCGGGTCACGCGGGTGTGATCGACGATCGCGTCCACGAGTCGGATGCCGGCCGCGTCGACCCCGGCCCGGTCCTCGCGGAACGCGCGTTCGACGCCCTCGAGGACCTGGCGGAAGGACGGCATTCCGTGACCCGGCTGGTCCGGGAAGTAGGTTCCCCCGTAGAACGGTCGACCCTGGGGCGTGAGGAACACGGACATCGGCCAGCCACCCGCGCCGGTCATCGCCTGGACCGCGGACATGTACAGCTGGTCCAGGTCGGGCCGCTCCTCGCGATCCACCTTGATCGCGATGAAGTGGTCGTTGAGATAGCCGGCCGTCGCCTCGTCCTCGAACGACTCCCGCTCCATCACGTGGCACCAGTGACAGGCCGCGTACCCGATCGAGAGGAAGATCGGGCGGTCGAGCTCCCTGGCCCGGGCCAGTGCGTCCGGGCTCCACGGCCACCAGTCGACCGGGTTGTGCGCATGCTGGAGGAGATACGGGCTGGTCTCGCCGGCGAGCCGGTTGGTTGGGCGGGCGGGGGTCGGGATTGGTGGGCTTTCGGGCACCGAGGGATGGTAGCCCCGGTCCGTTCGGTGCGCGCTTGCACCACCATCCGTGCTGCCGGTCGCCGGCCGAGCGTGACGGCCGAACGTTGTAGCTACCGGCGGTTTAGTCGCCTGTCGTACGCTTGCCACCCCGCCTCGGCCTGGCGTCTGGATGGGTGTATATCGTGGCTCGCGCGCGGATCCTGGTCGCCGCCCTCCTGACGGTCGCCCTGCTCGGGGCATCCGCGGCAGCGCCCATCCTCGCGTCGGCGGCCAATGGACCGAAGGTCGTGCTGATCGTCGGGCCGGTCGGCGCGACCACGGATCGCTACCGCCAGCTGGCCGACGAGGCTGCGGCGGTGGCCAGGCGCTTCACCCCGAACATCGTCCGCGTCTACTCGCCCGAGGCGACCTGGCCGGCCGTCCGTCGCGCCCTCCAGGGTGCCGCGATCGTCGTCTATCTCGGACACGGGAACGGCTGGCCATCCCCGTACCGCGATGAGCTGTACCCGGCGACGCAGAACGGCTTCGGCCTCAATCCCACCGCCGGCGGTGACGATTCGGCCCACCAGTATTTCGGAGAGTCGACGATCGGCTCCCAGGTGCGACTCGCGCCGGGAGCCGTGGTTGTCCTCAGTCACCTGTGCTATGCGAGCGGGAACAGCGAGCCGGGGATCCCGGAGGGAACGTTCGAGCAGGCACGACAGCGAGTCGACAACTTCGCCGCGGGGTTCATCCAGGCGGGAGCCGGTGCGGTGATCGCGGAGGCCCATGACGGACCCGCCTGGTACGTCGAGCAATTGCTCTCGACCCGAGCCTCGGTGGCTGCGATCTGGCGGTCATCGCCCACGGCCCACGGCAACGTCGTCCGGTTCCCGAGTCAGCGATCGCCGGGTCACGTCGCGCTCATGGATCCGGACACAGCGACGGCCGGCTTCCATCGCTCGATCGTGCTCCGCGGCAACCTGCGGACGGACGATCTCCAGGCCGCGACCGTCAACGTCGGGAGCCTCGCCATCCTCCCGCACACGCTGGTCGACCGTGGGCTGGAGGTCGCCGCTCCGGCGATCCAGGATCTCCCCGTCGCCGGCGGGCGGACCCGCCTCGCGATCGGCTATCGGACCGACGGCGCCGGGCTGCCCGAGGGTGTCCAGGTCGGGGTTCGATGGGACCCGATCGACGTGCCCGTGCCGAGCGAACCGCTTGTCATCCCGGGCGTTGTCCCCGAACCGGCCGCGGCGGAGCCATCCGCCGAAGCGTCTTCTCCCGCCGCAGAGGTACCCGCGACGCCGTCGGCCGCCCCCCAGTCGGCATCGGGTCCCACGGCCGCGCCCGCGGGGCCGCGGCTCGTGGTCGCGGAGAGCCCGGGCTCGGTCGTTGCGCCGGCCGCCCCGCGGATCAGCGCCGCGGCGATGGCGCTGATGATCCGGATTCCCGCAGCCCCGGGCCTGTATCGCATGGTGACGACGCTCCATGACGCCGACGGTGTCGCCTATGACGCCGAGACCCAGGCGCTCGTGCCGGCCCTGATCGTCCGCGTGACGGCACCGATGGATGCCCGCGTCTCGGTCGCCGCAGACGTCGTGGCGAGGCCGGACTCGATCGTGCGCCTCCCGATGTCGGTCACGAATGTGGGCTCTGAGCGCTGGGGCGAGGTTCCCAGCGAGCGACAGGTCCTGAGCCGGGACGGTGCGTCGCGGCTGCAGGTGATCCTCGTGGCGCGCTGGCTGTCGCTGGGATCGACGCCCGCGGTGGATCTCCCCGCAGCGGCTCGGGTCTCGCTCGCCGACACCATCGACGCGGGCGGCACGGCGGCGGTCACGGCCAACCTCCAGTCACCCGCCGCAGCCGGGAGCTACCTCCTCGTCCTCGACGTCCAGCTGCCCGGCGGACGGTCGCTCGCAGCCGAGGGCGTCGGTCCGGCGCTCGTTCGCGTCACGATCCGCTAGCCCGGCGCAGCCGCGCAACACATCTCCCCCGCGCGAGCCGGAATCGGTCCATTCCTTCTTGACACCGTGCGTCCGGGCTGCCTAACGTGCTCGACGTGGATGCAGGGGTTTCGTCCACGTTGCTGGATCGCATGGTCCGGCTGGGCCTCACCACGTATGAGGCCCGTGCTTATGTGACCCTTATCAGGCGGGATTCATTCACCGCCGCCCAGGTGTCGCGCCAGGCCGGGCTGCCACGCCAACGGATCTATGACGTCCTGGGCAGCCTCGTCCAGAAGGGCCTCGCGTCGACCCGCCCCGGACGCGTGGTGAAGTACGCCGCCATCGCTCCGGAACAGGCACTCGATCGGCTGATGGGCAGCCGACGGGTGGAGTTCCACGATCTCGAGCGCGACGCCGCCGACCTGATCAACCGGCTCACCCCCGACTTCCAGGCCGGTCGCTCCCATACCGCACCGCTGGAATACATCGAGGTGCTCCGCGACCCCGGCGCCATCGCGGAGCGATATGGGCAGCTGCTCGGCAGCGTGAAGCGCGAGCTCCTCGCGTTCGCCCGGCCGCCCTACACGAGCCTCGTCATGGAGCCGGTGATCGAGTCCCGGGAGCCCAGCGACGCGATCGAGGTCCACACCCGCTCCGTGCGCAGCGTGTACGAGTTCTCGGTGTTCGACGATCTCGACGCGGTGGACGCGGTTCGAACCCTGATGGACGAGGGCGAGGAGATCCGATTCGTCCCGGAGTTGCCGCTCCAGCTTGCGATCGCCGACGAGGCCGTGGTCCTGGTCGGCATGCAGGATCCCGTGGCGGCCGCTGCCGAGGCCACGATCGTCATCGTGGAGCATCCCGCCCTGGCCATGACCCTGAAGATGGCCTTCGCGGCCGTGTGGGATCGAGGACTGACGTTCGATCAGGCGCAGGTCCTCGTTGCGCCTGCGCGTTCGCGCACGCGGGCGGCGACCCCGACGCCCGCCGTCCCGCGACGACCCATGGGCGCGACGCCGCACTGACGACCGCGCGCTAGAGTCCGCGCATGGCCACAACCGTCGTCGACCAGTTCCTTCCGTCCACGCGCGGATTTCACTTTGCGAATGCGTTCCCGCCCGGGCCGACCGTTCGCTTCGGCCCGATCGACCCACGCTGGATCGGCGTCGGCGATGCGTCGTCCGGGCTGTGTGGGGGAATGAGCCTCAGCGTCCGAGATCTGTTCGAGTGGAACGTGGTGCCGCCGCCCGAGACCGAGCCTCCGGCGAACGGCTCCGACCGCTTTCAGGCCCTCGTCCGGCGACAGGTCCAGTCCCTGGACTGGATGCGCGTCCCGCTCCGGTTCTATCTCCTGTCGGCGCTGGGGGGTCGCCGGCGCGCGGCGTTCGAGCGCGAGTGGCCGCCGCTCAAGGCCGAGCTCGATGCCGGACGACTGGCAGCGATCGGGGTCATCCGGAAGGCGAGCGCCAACCCGTTCCGGCTGACGTTCAATCACCAGGTCCTCGCGTGGGGCTACGACGAGGAACCGGGACGGCTGATGATCCGGCTCTACGACCCGAACTGGCCCAATCGCGACGACGTCGCCCTGGAGATCGTGCGCGATCCGGCGACGGGCGAGCCGACCGCGATGCGCCAGACGACGGGCGAGGCCCTGCTGGCGTTCTTCGTGGCTCCGTACGAGCGACACCCGGTCAACGCCTGGCGCTGACCCGGCGGCGAGCGGGCCACGACGGTCAGAGCGGCGGCAGCTCCTGCCCCTCGCCCGCCGCTCCAGCGAACAGGTCCCCGACCGACGCAACCCGCTCCACCTCGTCCCGGATGGTCCACCGGTTGGGGCCGAGATCGGGTGCGTCCAGCTCTTCCCACGTGATCGGCGCCGACACCGGCGCACCTGGCCGCGGCCGGACGGCGTAGGGTGCGACGAGAGTCTTGATCGCCGCGTTCTGGGTGTAGTCGAGGCGTGCCTTGCCGCCCCGCTCCTTCTTCGCCCACTCCCATGAGACCAACTCGGGGACGGTGGCACCGACCGCCCGCGACAGGGTGCCCACCCAATGCGACGTGTCGTCATAGGTGTACTTGCCGGGGACGATCGGGATGAACGCCTGGATTCCACGCGATCCGGTGAGCTTCGGGTACGCGCGAACGCCGAGGTGACCCAGGGCGGTGCGATAGAGGCGAGCCAGGACGAGCGTCTCCTCCCAGGTCGTCTTCGTGCCCGGATCGATGTCGATCAGGGCGAAGGTGGGTTTCCATGGGTCGTCGATCGTCGACGTCCAGGCGTGGATCTCGAAGGCCGCCTGATTGCCGAGCCAGGCAAGGGTCGCCGTCCGGTCGGCGATCAGGTGATCGTTTGCGTCGCGGTCGTCCCGCTCCCGGAAGCCCGTCTCGTGCCAGATCGTCAGCCACTTGGGCGCGCTCGGCGGGATGTCCTTCTGCCAGAACCCCGGAGCGCCGGCGCCATTCGGATAGCGATGGAGGTTGAGCGCTCGCCGCGCCAGGTGGGGCAGCATCGCCGGCGCGATTCGCGCGAAGTAGCGGATGAGCTCGCGCTTGGTGACCGGCGGCTCGTCCACGTCGTTACGGGGCGGAAACAGGGCCTTGTCGAGATTCGTGAGCTTCAACACCTGGTCGCCGACCTCCCAGGTGCCCTCCTGGCCCATCGTCTCCAGCGCCGTCAGCTCGGCTTCGCTCGGCGGCGCCCAGGCCGGGTCCGAGGCCGCCGGCCTGGTGTCGGCCTTGGCAGCCGCCGCGGCCTTCCGGCGGCCGCCCTGCCCGGCGGGTTTCTCGGACGGACCGTTCGAGCCCCCGGCGATCGGGACCGGCGCCGGGTCCGATGCCTGGTCTGCTTCCGCGTCACGATCGGCGTCGGCCGGGTCCACCGCCCGCTCGCGGACGACGGTCAGCGGGTCGCGATCGAGCTCGAGGCCCTTGAACGCCGTCTGGCGCACGATGCCCTCGCGGGTCCAGCCGCCGAGCTCGGCACGGATCACCAATTCGGGACGGACCCAGCGGACCCCGGCCAGGTCGCCGCCCCATCGTCCTCGGTAGTCGCGAGGTGGCGGCGGATCGAACGGCGGGGTGTCGGTGTCCAGCTCGTCCAACCGCTTCCGCAGCTCCCGCCGCCAGCGCGCGTCGAACCCGGAGCCCACCTTGCCGGCGAACCGGAGCTTCTTGCCCTCGTGGACGCCGACCACAACCGCGCCCAGCTCGGACGCCTTTCCCTCGCCGGGTGTCCAACCACCCACGACCAGCTCCTGTTCGGGTCGGATCTTGATCTTCAGCCAGCTCGTGGCCCGCCGGCCGGGCTCGTAGCGCGAGCGCCGATGCTTGGCCACGATTCCCTCGATCCCCTGTCGTCGCGCCGCCTCGAAGAACGCCAGCCCCTCGGTCTCGACGTGCGATGCGAACCGAACCCGCCGGTGCTCACGCAGGACCAGCTTGAGCAGCTTCTTGCGCTCCTCGAGCGGGACGCCCGTCAGCAGCCGGCCGTCGTGATACAGGAGGTCGAAGGCCTGGTAGACGAGCTGGACGTCACGGGCCGAACGGAAGGCGCTGATCCGTTCCTGGAGCAGCGAGAAGTCGGGCGCACCATCCTCATCGAGCGCGACCACCTCGCCGTCGACGATCGCATCCTCGGCATCGATCCAGGAGGGTGGCGAAAGAAGCTTGGGGAAGTACGTCTCGGCGTCGTTGCCGCGGCGGGTGAACAGCCGGACCTTGCCGGCGCGAATCACGGCCTCCACACGGTAGCCGTCCCACTTGACCTCGTACAGCCAGTCCTCGTCCCGGAACGGCTTGCTGGCCAGGGACGCCGCCATGGGCTCGAGGTAGGCGGGCATGGGGGCTTCGCGCGCGCCCGACAGGTCGATCTCGGCCGATGACGCGGGCGCCCGGGAGACCCAGATCGCATCCTTGCGAGCCTGGACCTCGTCGTTCGTGCGGCCGGTTTTCACGCTCCGGGGATGGTCCTCGGCGTCCCATCCATCCACGGCGGCCTCGTCGCGCTTCTTGATCAGCAGCCACTGCTCGCTGTCGTCCTCGAACGCGGTCGCGGGTGCGGTCCCGGGACGGCGGCTGGTTCGCACGATGGTGTAGCGCCCCTTGAGCTTCTCGCCGGCAAGCGAGAACTTGATCTCGCCGTCCTCGATCGCCCGAAGCGGATCGGGCGTCTCCGGATCCGGCGTCCAGGTTCCCCAGTCCCAGACGATCACGTCACCGGCTCCGTACTGCCGAGCAGGGATCACACCCTCGAAGTCCAGGTACTCGATGGGGTGGTCCTCGACGTGGACGGCCATCCGTCGAGCGCCGGGGTCGAGGGTCGGGCCCTTGGGCACCGCCCACGACACGAGCACCCCGTCGATCTCCAGCCGGAAGTCGTAGTGAAGGCGCGTAGCCCGGTGGCGCTGGACGACGAACCGGCCCCCAGCGCGAGCCGCTGCGGCTCGGGCCTTCCGACCGGCTGCGGCCTCGGCCCCACCCGAGGGCTCGGGCGTCCTCGCGAAGTCGCGCTTCTTCTGATAGCGATCGAGCGGCACCGCGCGAGTGTGCCCCATGCCCGGGCGGTTCGCCGCGCAGCCAGCGATGCCGCTGCCGGCCGGGCGGGCCTCGTTGATCGAAGGCAACGGTAATGGGTCGGAAGGACTATCGCGAACACAACGCGACCGGCCACGAGGACCCCGAACCGCACCAGGTCCTGCAATGGTGGGTCTTAGGTCGCCGCCGGTACGTTCGGGCTCTCAAGGCGGCACCGGGTCACGAGGGGGCAGACCTCCCGGCGCCGCTTCAACTACGAATGCTTCGCCGCAACCTGCCGGCGGTGCGAGCGGGAAGGGAAACCGCACCGCATGGTGGTGTCTCGCGTGTGGCCAGTGCGCCACGTGACCTACTCGGTGATCGCCGCGCTTGCGCTGCTGATGCTGCTTGCCGCGTTCGCCTCGCCGGCACGCGTCGCTGCGACCGGTGGCTCGGGCCAGAACTGTATTACGCTCCAGGGCTCCGCCCTGCGAGACGCGCTCAGGTACGCCGGAAGCAACGTCCAGGGCGACACCGCGACGGTGGCCGTGCCCAACTGGCTGTGCCCGGTCGAGGTGAGCTTCAGCTCCTACCGGCTGCCCAGCGGCTTCATTCGGCCTTTTTCGGAGCAGGTGCTCCACGACAACAAGACCGCCACGTACGGGCCCGGTCGGACCACGGTCCAGATCGACCTGCCGGACGATTGCTCGTGGCAGTCCGACCTCTACACGGGCCCCGTGGTTGAGACCCTCAACGACAGCTACGGGCATCCGCCCACCCGCATCATCGCCTGGAAGTACACCCAGGGCTCGCCGTGCGCGGGCAATCCCGATGTGATCATCGAGAAGTCCGCGTCGCGGGACGAGGTCTGGGTCGGCCAGCCCTACCGATACACCCTCGTGGTGAAGAACATCGGCGACAAGCGGGCCGACGGCGTCAAGGTCAAGGACAACACCCTCGACCCGCCGCTCATCCTGAGCGCGCCTGAGTCCACGCAGGGCTCGTGCTCGATCATCAACACCAACAACCTCGCGTGCGACCTCGGCAACGTCGGCCCCGGCAAGAGCGTGACGATCACGTTCACCGCCAAGACGACGCCCGAGACCTGCCCTCGCGCCCGCAACCAGGCACAGGTCAGCGCGGCCAACGAGCCGATCGAGAACCAGGCCAACAACCTGAGCGAGTTCGTCAACGTCCGCGTCAACTGCGACACGGGCGAGGCGGCGCTCAACGTGAAGAAGGTCGACCCGGAGGGCAACAAGCTCGCCGGTGCGATCTTCGTGGTCGAGGGGATCGACGGTCAGTTCGTGACGAATGAGGACGGCAAGTTCTGCATCGTCGGGCTGCCCAACGACTCGATCTGGGAAGTCACCGAGATCAAGGCCCCCGACGGCTATGTGATCGGCACCCAGCCGACGCAGATGGTCGAGGTCGATGACGACGGCGACTGCGACAGCGCGAGTGCCACCTTCGTCAACGAGAAGAAGAAGCGGGACGACCATCGTCCGTGCTGGGACTGGGATTGGTTCCGATGGCACGATCGCTGGTTCCGCGGCTGGGGCAACCACGTCGACAAGGACTACAGCGGCCATTACACCGTCTGGTTCTGGCGGCGATAGCCCAACCCTTCGCGTGATCCTGGAGAGGGTGCCGGCACCGCCGGCACCCTCTCCGTTTGTCCCGTGTCCCGCGGCAGGCGGGGTGTGCCTCAGGCCGTCTTGCGGCGTCGCGCCGGCTTGGCCTCTTCCTTGGCCTTGGCCGCCGGCCGGCGCGCCGGTCGCTTCTCGCGCGCCTTCTTGGCCTCCTCGACCGAGACCGGCTCCTCGCCGCCCTTCGATCGGGCGTCGGTCGCTGCCTTGACGGAGTCCTCGAGGAGCTTCATCAGGTCGACGATCTTCGTGCCTTCCTCGACCGGCTCCGGGGCCTCGACCTCGACGCCCTCGAGCTTGGCCTCGATGACCCGCATCAGGGCCTC
>DATBLH010000080.1:0-20038 GCA_036555445.1 Candidatus Limnocylindrales bacterium | reverse complement strand
GCTGCGGCTGCGGCAGGTGCTCGCGGTCGAGCTGGGCGAGCTCACCGATCGGACGCCGGTCCAGGCCGGCACGAGGGGAAACGAATGAGCGCCCGGGCACGGTTCGGCACGAGCTCGGCGGAGGATCCCGATGGACCACGCTGAGGTACGAGAGCTGCTCGAGCTGGCCGGCGCCGAGCCGGGCGGGCTGGATCGCCTCGCCGCCGGCGACACCAGTGAAGCCGCCGCGATCGCTGCACACCTCGCGGGATGTGCCGACTGCACGGCGGAGCTGGGCGCAATTCGTCGCGACGCGGTCCTGATCCGCGAGGTCGTCCGAACGACGCCGTTACCCGACCTCCGCGCCCGGACGCTGGCGTTCGTGGCGGCGGTTGGTCGCGAGCGATTGGCCGTTTCGGCAGCGCCGGTTGGCCCGATCCCGATCTCCAGCGCGTCGCCCGCGCCCGCCAGCTCGACCCGCAGGATGGGTCTCTGGGCTGCCTCGCTGGCAGCGGCCGTCATCGCCTCGGTGGTCGCGACCGGGGCGTTCCTCGGCCGGGACGTCGACTCGCGACTCGCAAGCCGGGACGAGGCGATCGCGGGCCTCGCCCATGTCACGTCCTGGTCACTGCGCATGAGCGGCGAGGCGGACGCCGAGCGGGTCTCCCTGGAATCCACAGGCGGAACCGGAGCCTCCGGGACGCTGCTCTACTCGCCGTCCACCCGCGAGCTGGTGATTGTGACCTCCGGCCTCGCCGAGCCGGCAGCGGGTCGCGAGTTCCGGTGCTGGATGGAGATCGACGGGCAGCGGGTCAAGATCGGCAGGATGTTCTTCGGTGGCGGGCTCGCCTACTGGGCGGGCGAGGTGCCGTCGGTGGGCGACGCGTCCGAGGGAGCCACGTTCGGCATCTCCGAGACCGTGGCCGCTAATCCCGACGACGTCAGCGGGGAGCCCGTTCTCGCCGGCATCCTCTGACCTGCCGCGCCTGGGCCGGCCGGCTAGCCTGGAGGGTCCTCGTCTGTGGCCGCGGCGGTTGCCCGGCTGAACGCGTCGAGATCGCGCCACTCCGCCCCGCACGCGAGACAGCCGATCGCCGGCGCGGCCGGATCGGCCGCTCGGCCACCAAGCGGGATCTCGAGGTCGGTCGGACGGCTGCCGGGAAGGTCCGGGAACGACAGGACGGCGAGGCGGTGGGCACCGCAGGCGGGACAGGCGCGTTCCGAGCGGTCCCCGGAGCCGTCGACGTCAGCCATCCGAACGGTGCGGGCGCAGATCGTCCTCTCGGCCGGCGGTGTCGGCGTCGGGCGTCCACGGGACAGCAACCGATCGCGCGTCGTCCGTCGCGTGCTCCGTGTCCGCGATCGGTTCCGGGTCCATCGCCGGCTCCTCGTCGGGTGGGAGGCTGGCGAGGTACAGCCGGTGGAGGCGAAGCAGCCGCTCCGCGGTCGGCTGGTCCACCTGCCGCCCTTCGTCAGCGAGTGTCGCCGACAGCCATGCCGCCTCGACCGGCAGCTCGTCCTCGAGGATGTCCGCCTCGCGTCGTGCCGAGTCGGCGAGGACCAGCCATACCAGGCCGGCCCCGACCAGCACGCCGACGATCAGCAGCCACCAGTCGAAGACCGCCATCAGCTCGTGCTGGCGCGTGGGGCGACGGACGGCCGGTGGACGGGGAACCTGCGCTCCACGGGCCGAGAGTATAGGGGCGACCGCCGGCGACACCCCAACGAGACCGGAACCGGCTCGCGGCTACACTGGCGCCGATGTTCGACCTGACGCCCAGTCCGATCGCGTTCTCGGTCGGGCCGTTCGCCCTCCACTGGTACGGCATCTGCTACGCGGTCGGGCTCGCAGCGGTCTACTACCTCGTCAATCGGCTTGCCGTTCGGGCCGGGCGCGATCCATCCCTGGTCGGCAACGGGATGATCGTGGTCGCCGTCGCGGCCCTGGTCGGCGGCCGGCTCTATCACGTCATCGACCAGTGGGCGCTCTACGAGCACGATCTGCTCAAGATCGTGCTTCCACCCTATTCGGGGCTGGGCGTGTACGGCGGACTGGCCACCGGCACCCTCGCCGGGTATGTCTTCCTGCGGCGTCACCGGGAGCCGTTCTGGGTGTGGGCGGACATCGCGGCTCCGGGGCTGTTCCTGATGCAGGCGATCGGTCGCTGGGGCAACTTCTTCAACCAGGAGCTCTACGGGCCGCCGACGACCCTCCCGTGGGGGATTCCGATCGACTGTGCCCATCGGGTTGTCGACTACGCATGCGGGACCACATTCCCGGAGACAGTCCGGTTCCACCCGCTGTTTCTCTACGAGTCGCTGTCGGGGCTGCTGGGGATGGCGGCGCTGATCTGGATCGGCTCCCGCTTCCGCGGCCGCCTCCGACCGGGCGACCTGCTGCTCATGTTCTTCATCTGGTACGCGGCGGTGCGGTTCGCGCTGGAAACCCTGCGGACCGGCAACTGGATCTTCTTCGGGATCCCGACCGCGATGCTCGTTTCCGGGACCGTGATCGCGATCGCAGCGCTCCTGATCGTCCTGCGGCATCGGCGGCCGGCAGCTGCCGGTGGTGGGCCGCCGCGGGATGACGAAGCGGAGACCGACTTCGCGGACGGAACGCCCGCAGGCGATCGCACCGCGTCGCCAGAATCCTCCGCAGGCTGAGCACGGCCGAGGAAGCGGACCCGACGCCCGAGCAGCCGGCGCATCGCGGCCGGCCGCGACGGATCCGGGCGAGGGTCGCGCCGGAGGCGCTGGCCAAGGCGCACGGAGATGCGCGCGAGGGCCTCGTGTGGCTGGGTCGCGAACCCGAGGCGCGTGCCGGCGTCCTCTATCGGGTCGTGCGCCTGCTGGCGCGCGCGATCCTGTTCGGGCTGTTCCGGTTCCACATCCGGGCCGAGGGACGGGAGCTCCTCCCCAGGGGCGGCTATCTCGTCGTGGCGGCCGCCCATCGGGGCTGGATGGATCCGTTCGTCGTGCTCCATGCGCTCCCGGCCGAGCCGCGGGTGTGGTTCCTGGGTTCCGCTGCCTCCACGTTCACCTCGCGTTGGCGCGAGGGGCTGGTCCGCCGGATCGGCGGGCTGCTCCCCGTCTGGCGTGGCGGTGTCGGTGTCGATCAGCACGTCGCGTCCGCGCGTGCGGTTCTGGGCAACGGCGGCGTGTTCGTGCAGATGCCCGAGGGCACGGTCAGCGGTCCGCCGGGGCGTCTGGGGCCATTCCGAGCGGGTGCGGCGCTGATCGCGCTCCGGACCGGGGCGCCCGTGGTGCCCCTGGCGATCGCCGGCACCGAGGAGCTCTACCTGGGGAGACGGATGGCGTCCCGGGTGCTTCCACCCACGAGCGCTCGTGAGCTCCTGGGGCCGGCCTGGCCGGCGTCGTTGCCCGCGCCCGACTCGCGCGACGAGCTCGAGCTGGCGCGACGGGTCAGCGGAGCCCTCGCCGCCATCCTTGCATCGCCGGTCGAGGAGCTCCATCCGTGGACGGTCGACCCGGCGAACCATCCGCGCCGGCTTGCGCGACGGCTGACCTGGCTCCTCCTCGCCCGCGGGCCGCTCGACCGCGACCCCGTCTGAGCCGGTCCCCGCTGACCGCTACGCCTCCCGCGGGGGGACGTTCTGGTTGAGCCGGAACACGTTGTCCGGGTCCCAGCGCGCCTTCAACGCCGTCAGCCGGTCGTACTTCTCGGGTCCGAACACGGACGCGACGCGTTCCTGGCCCTCGTCCATGAGGAAGTTCACATAGCCGCTGGGAAGTGCGTGGGCTCGAAGCGCCTCCCACTGCCCGCGGGCCCAGTCGATCGCAGCGCGATCCTCGTCCGGCGCCGCGCCCATGCCGTTGATGTTCACCGCGAACGCCGCCGAGCGATCCTCGTACGCGGTGTCGGCCGCGGCGAGCCGCCCGATCGCACCGCCCAGCTGGAACAGGATCGTGTACGACCACGGCTGCGGCGCGTTCACGGCGGAATCGACGAGGACGTCGATCGCCCCGTCGGCCAGCCCGGGCAGGAACGACGTCTTCCAGTAGTAGCGATGCCCCCACGGGACGGAGGCATCGAACATCGCCTGCTGCTCCCGGAAGGGCTTCCGGCGCACGAGATCGAGGATCGGCTCGCCCAGCGCCCGGAGGGGTGCGATCGCTCGATCCCCGGACTCGACCGGCCCGGCGTGCGTGACCGCGATCACGAGCACTCGACGGCCGTGGAGCTCGGGAGGGAAGGTCGCCACCGGCAACACCGTGCGGAGCACGGGGATCGTGGTCACGTCCTCGGGAGCCTCTTCGCTCCAGGCGGCATATCGACGCAGCACGTCCGGGGCTTTCTCGATCGGCCACACGAGAGCCCCGGCCACGACCTCCGGACCCACGGCGACGGCCTCGAACTCGAACGACGTCACCACGCCGAAGTTGCCACCACCCCCGCGGATCCCCCAGAACAGATCGGCATGCTCGCCTTCGCTCGCCCGGACCAGCTCCCCGGAGGCGGTCACCACATCCACGGAGCGCAGACGGTCGATCGTGAGGCCGTGACGGCGCATGAGCCACCCGATGCCGCCGCCGAGCGTGAGGCCGGCGACGCCGGTGGTGGTGACGATCCCCGCCGGAACCGCAAGGCCGTGTGCCTGGGTCTCGCGATCCAGCTCGCCGATCGGGACGCCGGGTTCGACCCGGACCATGCGGCTGCCCGGCTCGATCCTGATCGAGCGCATCGCCGACAGGTCCACCATCAGGCCGCCGTCGGCGACCGCGTTGCCGGTCACATTGTGCCCACCTCCGCGCACCGAGACCAGCAACCCGCGTGCACGCGCGAAGGCGAGTGCCCGCCGGATGTCCTCGACCCCCTGGCAGCGCGCGATCACGGCCGGCCGTCGCTCGATCATGCCGTTCCACAGCGAACGTGCGGCGTCGTATCCGACGTCGTCCGGCCCCAGGACGTCGCCTCGGAGCCGTGACCGGATCTCGCCGATCGCGGCGTCGTCGATCCGGGTATCCACCGTGAGCGTCATCGCGTCTCCTCGCGGAAAGGTACCGCGTTCGGCCATAAGGCACCCCGCGCGATCGGGCGCGAGGAATGAGGTAGGCGGGCTCGACACGATCGGACGTTCACCCGATGGAGCCGGATCTCCCGAACCCTAGCGTGCTGTCCATCGACGAGCCGATGTCCGGCCCGTCAGGGAGAAGGAGATGGAAATGCAGTCCGCAAGCGCGAAGTCGGCCCAGCCGGTCTTCACCGGTGACCTGGCCAAGATGGCCTTCACCGTCGTCAGTGCGATCGCCCTGGTGATCGGTCTCACGGTCGCCCTGGTCATCGTCCGTTCGCCGAGCGCCACGCTCCCGTCCACGTCGGGTGTCGAGCAGGCCCTCGTCCAGATCCGCGCCGACGAGCGCGCAGCGTTCGTCGCCCCGCGCGACGCGCTGAAGGTCGAGCAGGCGCTGATCCAGCACCGCGCCGACGAGCGCCTTCCGCTGGGCCTTCGGTCGCCCGCGGCCATCCAGGCCGAGACGGATCGCTGGGAGGCCCTCGCCGCGTCCTACGGGGCCGGCACGGTCACCGGTGGCGGTCCTCACAAGTTCGCGAACTAGCCCACTTCCTCGCGACCACGCCAGGACCGGACGGGAGCACCCGTCCGGTCCTTCCTATACTCGGCGCCGATGCACTACGCCGAGTCGATCCTCGATCTCGTGGGCGGGACGCCGCTGGTCCGCCTCACGCGAGTCACCCGAGATCTCGGCCCAACGAACGGCCAGCCCCTGATCCTGGCCAAGCTCGAGATGCTCAACCCCGGCGGCTCCGTCAAGGACCGGATCGGCCTGCCGATGATCGAGGCCGCCGAGCGCGACGGGAAGCTTCGCCCGGGTGGCACCATCATCGAACCCACCTCCGGCAACACCGGCCACGGGCTTGCGATTGCTGCCGCGCTCAAGGGGTACCGCTGCATCTTCGTGATGGCCGACAAGCAGTCGGTGGAGAAGCAGGCACTGCTGCGCGCGTACGGCGCCGAGGTGGTCCTGTGCCCGACCAACGTCCCGCCCGAGTCGCCCGAGAGCTACTACTCAGTGGCGGCGCGCCTGGCCCGGGACATTCCCGGCGCGTTCAAGCCGGACCAGTACTGGAATCAGGAGAACCCGCGCGCCCACGAGGCGACCACCGGCCCCGAGATCTGGGACCAGACCGAGGGCCGGATCACCCACCTCGTGGCATCGGTGGGGACCGGTGGCACGATCACCGGCGCCGCGCGCGTTCTCAAGGAACGAAACCCGTCGATCGTCATCGTCGGTGCCGACCCCGAGGGCAGCGTCCTGTCCGGCGACCAGGTGCGGCCGTATCTCACCGAGGGGGTGGGCGAGGATTTCTTCCCCGGCACCTACGACGCTGCGGTGGTGGATCGCTGGGTCCGCGTCTCCGATCGGGACGCGTTCGCGATGGCTCGGCGGATCACGCGCGAGGAAGGGATCCTGGCCGGCGAATCGTGCGGAACGGCGGTCGTCGCCGCGCTCACCACCGCCCGGGAGTTGCTCGCGAGCGGCGAGGCCGCCGACGCGGTGCTGGTCGTGATCCTCCCCGACGGCGGGCGCTCCTACCTGTCCAAGCTCTACAACGACGAGTGGATGCGGGTGAACGGCCTGATCGACACCGCCGGGGCGATCATCCGGGTCGCCGACCTGCTGTCGGATCGCCACCACGGAGACCACATCCCGGACGTCGTGGTGGCCCGGACCACGCAGCTCGTGGGCGAGGCGATCGGGCTGCTCCAGGAGTTCGGGATCTCGCAGATGCCGGTGTCGCAGGAGCCGGAGGGCGCCGCGCTGGGCGGCCTGGTCGGATCGGTCTCGGAGAAGAGCCTGCTCGATCGCGCCTATCGCGATCCCGCGGTCGTGCAGCGGACGGTGGGCGAGGTCATGGACCGGCCCCTCCCCGTGGTCGATGTCGGAGCGACGCTCGATGCTGCCTTCGGCCTCCTCTCGGGCGACGCCACCGCCGTCATCGCGTCACGCGAGGATCGGGCCCTGGGCGTGGTGACCAAGCTCGACCTGCTGGAGTTCCTGACCCACCGCCCCGCGCCCCGCGGCTGACGACTCGCCGGCCGTCCGTCCGGGGATCAGAGCCAGGGAACGCGGACTGGCAGGAGGGCGTTGAGCAGAAGGCCCAGCACGAGCAGTCCGCCGGCCCGGCGCGTGTGGACGAACGCGTAGCCCACGAACCACAGGGGCCAGCCGACGTAGCTCCGCGGCGGTGAGTCCGGACGAGGGCGCGAGAAGGTCCGCAGGACGGTGACCAGCCGCGGCAGGCCGAGCACGACGACGGCCACCCACGGCCCGATCCAGCCCACGAGCGCCGCACCAACCACGATCGGGTAGAACGCGATCATCAGCGCCCGGGCGACGAGCCGCGCTCGTGCCTCGCCGAGAATCACCGGCAGTGTCCGGACCCCCTTCTTCGCGTCGGCCTCGATCTTGTCGATGTGCTTCCCGAACAGGACGGTGGTCACGAGGATCGCGTACGGGAGCGACGCCACCCAGACCCACGCCGGGAGCGCGCCCGTCGCCACGAAGAACGTCCCCGCGACCATGAGCGGACCCCACACGATGAACACGCCCGGCTCGCCGAGGCCGTGGTGCTTGAGCCGGATCGGCGGCGCCACGTAGAACACCGAGATGAACAGGCCGGCCAGGGCGAACGCGATGACCAGCGGACCCCGCACCGCCGTCAGGACGAGCATGATCGCGAGGTCCAGAGCGTTCACGAGCAGGATCGCGGCGCCCAGCTGGCGCTTCGTGACCCAGCCCGACAGGATCGGGTGCGGCGCGTAGAGCGCGCGCACGTAGTCGTCGGTGTCGACTCCGCCCTCGAGGTCGAAGTAGTCGTTGATCATGTTGTTCGCGGCGTGCGCGACGACGAGGCCGACGACTGCGAGCAGCAGCAGCGCCCAGTCGACCCTCACCTCGCCGGTCAGGCGAGCGGCGCCGACCGCGAGCAGCCCGCCGATCAGCCCCGAGGTGGCGGTCATCGAGAACACGGCGGCGCGCGTGATGACGAGCCACTTGCTGATCGTGTCCGGGTGGGTCATCCCCTCGGGCAGGTTCGCCGTGTTGAGGACGTATCGCCAGGTCGCGAGGCGGCCGGTCCCCGATGGCGGCGCGACGACGGTCGTGGTGTCGATCTCGGCAGGGGAGGTGGTGCTGGTCATCGGAGCCTCGGGCGAACGATAGAACGTGCGGGCACACCGTAGCACGTTTTCGGGATGGGTACGTTCCGGACGCGCTGGTGGATGACCGCCCGCTCGCATGACGTCGATGTGCCCGTGAGATGCCGACGAGACGTTCCGCCGCTAGGCTTCGCGGACCAAGGAGGGTCCAAGGACGTGACCGGAATCGTGCGGGTCCAATCGGCGCGGCGTGTGCTGATCGGGGCGGGAATCGCACTCGTCGTCCCGATCTCGTTCCTGATGGTCGGGCAGCTGCTGCTGGGCCGGGTGCTGACCTTCGAGCGCGGCCCGGACACGATGGACATCCTCACCAGGATCGCGTTGAGTGAGGTCATCCTGGGTCCGATCGGCATCCTCGTCGTGGGCAGCGCGATCCCGCTCCGTCGCCCACTGGCGTGGCTCCTCCTGTGGCTCGTCGGAGTCCCGCTCCTGGCGGTCATCTGGTTCCTCTGCGTGGCGACCCTGAGCGGCGCCCTCGGCAGCCCGTTCTGAGGCGAGACTCGCCCCGGGACGCGGCCGCCCAGCCGGGCTCGTCGCGGGCTGCGAAGATGACGGTGTGCCAGGCACCAAGCCCACCAGCGTCCGGATCGAGACCCTCGCGGTCCATGCCGGGCAGGAGCCTGACGAGCTGACCGGGGCGGTGAGCCCGCCGATCTACCAGACCTCCACGTATGCCCAGGAAGCCGTGGGGCGCCCCCGTCGCGGGTTCGAGTACGGCCGGAGCCAGAACCCAACCCGCGAGCGGCTCGAGCGCGCGGTTGCCGAGCTCGAGGGCGGGTCGCACGGGATCGCCTTTGCGTCCGGCTCGGCGGCGACGGCGACGCTCGTGGAGCTCGTGGCTCCGGGCGAGGACGTCGTCGTCGGCGACGACGTGTACGGCGGCACGTTTCGGTTCTTCGACAAGATCGCCCGGCATCGCGGCGTCGGCTCCCGGTTCGTGGACCTGTCCGGCAACGCCGCGGCCGTCCTGGATGCCGCACTCGGTCCGGCCACGCGGATGGTCTGGTTCGAGACGCCCTCCAACCCCCACCTCAAGCTGGTCGACATCGAGGCGGTGCGCACGCTTGTGGCCGCCCACAGCGGCGCGCGTGGCGAACGACCGCTCGTGGTCGTCGACAACACGTTTGCCTCACCGGCGCTGCAGCGTCCGCTGGAGCAGGGTGCCGACCTCGTCGTCCATTCCTCGACGAAGTATCTCGCCGGTCACTCGGACACGATCAACGGCGTGCTCGTCACGTCCGACGACCGGGTCGCGGAGCGGCTCCGCTTCCTCCAGAACGCGGGCGGTGCCGTTCCGGGGCCATTCGACTGCTACCTCGTCCTGCGCGGTCTCCGGACGCTCGCCCTTCGGATGGAGCGCCACACCGAGAACGCCCAGGCAATCGCCGCCTTCCTCGTCGATCGCGAGGACGTCGCGTGGGCCCGTCATCCCGGGATCGGCGGCATGGTGTCGTTCATCCCCCGTGAAGGCGGTCGGCACGGTCGCAGCGCCCGCGAACGGGCGATCGCCATC
Organism: Candidatus Limnocylindrales bacterium; assembly: GCA_036555445.1. Lineage (GTDB taxonomy): Bacteria > Chloroflexota > Limnocylindria > Limnocylindrales > CSP1-4 > DATBLH01. Next base: position 10,345 of record DATBLH010000080.1, on the reverse strand, counting down.
TGCGAGGCAACGCGCGTGTTCACGCTCGCCGAGTCACTCGGTGGCGTGGAGTCCCTGCTCGAGCTGCCGTCGATCATGACCCACGCGTCGGTCGCCGATTCGCCCCTCGAGGTGGAGGAGGCGCTGATCCGGCTGTCGGTCGGGATCGAGCACGTGGATGACCTGATCGAGGACCTGCGGGCCGCCCTGGACGGCGCCTGACGGTCAGCCGGCCGAGGATTCCAGCTCGTTCTGCGGGCGACGGCCGACGAGGCGGGCCAGCCGGTCGAGGCTGAACCGCGACCGCGGGCTGCTGGGCTCGTCGGGGAGAGGCTCGGCGTCGGGTCGACGGAGCAGTTCCTCCCACTCGCGCTGACGAGCGCGGGACCCGATGTCGTTGGCGGCAAGTGCGCTCATGCCGAGCGCGGCAATCGGACGGTCCATGTCGCGACCATAGACGTCGAACGCTCGTGCGCGGATCGGCAGACGCCCTGACCTCGCCTCGTCGAATGTCCATCCCGCCAACGAGGGTGTGGTGACGAATCGCAACGATCCTGTCACCGGGCGGGTGCTTGACAGGACCATTCGGTTGCTGGACCAGGCCGATCGGTCGGGTACCATGGAGGGTACGACTGCGGAAGCCGACTCCCCGCCTGCGGGGTACGCGCGGCCGGTCCTACGTTGAGACCGCGCGCCGAGGAAGCAGAACATGCCGCAGACCACAGCACGGACCGCCACGGCGTCCGTGTCCGCCGGGGAGACACTCGGCAAGACCCTTCGAGCCAACCTCCCGACGGCGGAGCTGTACGAGGACGCGGTGCGCGCCGGTGAGGGGATCGTGGCCGCCGCGGGTCCACTCGTCGTCCGGACCGGCAAGCACACCGGACGATCCCCGCGCGACAAGTTCGTCGTCCGCGAGCCCGGCACCGAGCACAAGGTCTGGTGGGGCGACGTCAATCAGCCGATCAGCGAGCAGCACTACGACACCCTGCGCGCCCGCCTCGTCGGCCACCTGAACGAGCGCGTCGTGTACGCCCAGGATTGCTATATCGGTGCCGCACCCGACCATCGCCGATCGCTACGCGTATACACCGAGACCGCGTGGGCATCGATCTTCGCCGAGAACCTGTTCATCCGACCGCCAGCCGAGGACCTGGCGTCGTTCCGGCCCAATTTCACGATCATCGACGCCCCCTCGTTCCGCGCCGACCCCGAGCGCGACGGGACGCGCAGCGAGACGGCGATCCTGTGCCACCTGGGACGCAACGAGATCATCATCGTGGGCACGGAGTACGCGGGCGAGATCAAGAAGTCCGCGTTCACGGTCATGAACTTCCTCATGCCCGACGAGGGCGTGCTCCCGATGCACAGCGCCGCGAACGTCGGTGTGAACGGCGACACCGTCGTGTTCTTCGGTCTGTCGGGAACCGGGAAGACCACCCTCTCTGCGGACCCGGAGCGTAGCCTCGTCGGCGACGACGAGCATGGCTGGGGCGACGACGGTGTGTTCAACTTCGAGGGCGGCTGCTATGCGAAGACGATTCGGCTGTCGCCGATGTACGAACCGGACATCTTCGCCACGACCCGGCGGTTCGGCACCATCCTCGAGAACGTCGACCTCGACCCGGCGACCCGCGAGCTCGATCTCGACTCGGAGCGGATCACCGAGAACACCAGGGGCGCCTATCCGCTCCACTTCATCGGCAACGCCGATCCCACCGGGATGGCCAGCCAGCCGACCAACCTCGTGTTCCTGACCGCCGATGCGTTTGGTGTGCTGCCGCCGATCTCGCGCCTGACAAAGGACCAGGCGATGTACCACTTCATCTCGGGCTACACCGCCAAGCTCGCCGGCACCGAGGTCGGCGTCCGCGAGCCGAAGGCCACGTTCTCGGCCTGCTTCGGGGCGCCATTCCTGCCCCGGCATCCGAACGAGTACGCGGAGATGCTCGGTGAACGCCTGGAGCGCCACGAGGTGCCGGTGTGGCTGGTGAACACGGGCTGGACCGGTGGCCCGTTCGGGGTCGGCACGCGGATGAACATCGCCCACACCCGATCGATGGTCCGGGCGGCGCTCAACGGGAAGCTGGACGGCGTGCCCACCGTGAACGACCCGGTGTTCGGGCTCGCTGTCCCCACCGCGTGCCCGGACGTTCCGCCCGGGATCCTGACCCCGCGCTCGACATGGGTCGATCCCGACGCCTATGACGCCCGCGCGCGGGAGCTCGCGGGGATGTTCAACGAGAACTTCGGCAAGTACGCGGATGCGGTGCCGGCTGCCGTGCGGGAGGCCGGCCCGCGCGTCTGATCGCGCACAGCGCACAATTCGGGCCTTGCCCGCGATCGGAAGGAGTCGTCCGCCCATGACCCGGAACAAGGTCACCGTCATCGGCGCCGGGAACGTCGGCGCCACCACCGCCCAGCGGATCGCCGAAGCCGGCCTCGCCGACGTGGTCCTCGTGGACATCGTCGACGGGCTGCCCCAGGGCAAGGCACTCGACCTCGCCGAGGCGGCGCCGGTCGTCGGGCATGACGCCGCCGTCGTGGGCAGCAACGACTACGACGCGACATCGGGGTCGGACATCGTGATCGTCACGTCCGGTCTGGCGCGTCAGCCCGGGATGAGCCGGGACGACCTGATGGCGAAGAACGCGGGGATCGTCCGGACGGTGGTGGGCGAGGCGGCGCGGCGCTCGCCGGACGCGATCCTGATCGTGGTCACCAACCCGCTCGATGCGATGTGCCACGTCGCGTTCGAAGCCAGCGGCTTTCCTCGCGAGCGGGTGCTGGGGATGGCCGGCGTTCTCGACTCCGCGCGCTTCCGGACGTTCATCGCCCAGGAGCTCGGAGTGTCGGTCGAGGACACGCACGCGTTCGTGCTCGGTGGCCACGGGGACACGATGGTCCCGCTGTCGCGGTACTCGACCGTCGCCGGCGTGCCGATCACCGAGCTCCTGCCCCCGGAGCGGGTGCGCGCGTTGGAGGAGCGGACTGCGAACGGTGGAGCCGAGATCGTGGGGCTGCTCAAGACCGGCAGCGCGTTCTACGCTCCCGCCGCGTCGACGTTCGAGATGGTCGACGCGATTCTCCGCGATCGCAAGCGCGTCCTCCCGTGCGCCGTCCTGCTCCAGGGTGAATTCGGCATCGACGACCTGTTCGTGGGCGTGCCGGCCGTGCTCGGGCGTGGCGGACTGGAGCGCGTCTTCGAGATCCAGATGACGCCCGACGAGCGGGCCGCGTTCGACAGGTCCGCGAATGCCGTCCGGGAGCTGGTCGTGGGTCTCGCCCGACTTTCCGGCTGAAACGACGAGGCCCCCGGCCGGCGCCGGGGGCCTCGTGGCCCGGTCGCGATCCGCGGAGGAGCCTGCGGATCGGCCGATCGGGCCGTGGTCGATTCAGCCCGTTGGCGCGAGCGTGAGGGCGTGCGGTACGCGACCGACTCGTCGGTCACGGTCCGTCCGCTCGCCGACGCGCAGGGGGATCATCCGCGCCTCCACGGCGCGGTGGGAGCGAGCGAATGTCGTCGCCAGCGCCTGCCGGAAGGTGGTCTCCGTCTCGGGCAGCGGCTCGACGTCGAGCTCGCGTCGGAGGACGCGCGTCAGCCGGCGCCACTGGCGGACCACCTGCGACCGGGTGCCCGAGCGGCCGAACACCTCGATCAGCACCGCGTGGGCCTCCTCGCGCAGCGGGTCGCGCACGATGAGCTCCTCGGCCGCCTCCCGGGCGCCCGGGAGATCGCCGTCGGTCAGCCGCCGCTGGGCAACGATCGCGAGCGCATCCTCGTAGAGATCGGCCAGGCGCTCGCGGTCCGCGGCAAAGCACTCGTGGTCCAGGCCCTGGGCGAGGTCCCCCGCATACAGGTCCACCGCGGCCGGCGGGTCCGCCGACCGTCCCCGGGCCAGGCGTTCGAATCGCGCGGCGTCGACGACCGGCGACGACCGGGCGCGAAGCCCGATCACGTCGCCATCGGCCTCGATGATCGTGTCCGGGTCGATCCCAGCCGCGTGGAACGCCGATCGAACGAGCCACAGGCTCTGGCGAAGGCACGACGGCGAGCCACTCTCGGGCCACAGGTCGGCGGCGACGGCCTCCCGGCTCCGCGGTTGCGGTCGGAGCGCGAGGAGCGCCAGCAGCGCGGGCGCGTGCCGGCCGGCAAGCCGGACCGGCCGCCCGTCGACGGCTACCGACACGCCCCCCAGCAGACGGATGTCGATCCGTTCGGCCATAGGTCCCCTTCGCCGATCGGCCGGCGAGACGTCCGGCCCCTCCCCCCGCGGAGAGCCGGACGCCTGCGCCTCTGCCCGGACATCCGAGCCGGCCGCGCGGCGGTCGGTCCCCTCGTCGGATGTGGTCACCGCCCCCAGCTGGTGACCATCCCGGTCTCGTCGATGATGCGTGCACCCTCGGTAGCGGGCGAGCGACCCGACGACAGCCCACCTGTCGTGGAGGCGACACCCGCGAGTGGTGGCGGGTCGCTCGCTACACTGGCCGCCACCGTGCCGATCGCCGTCATCGAGCTGGCCTTCGATCCGTACCTCCGATTTGGTGACCTGGCCGTTCGGTTGGAGACGCTCGCGACGGCGGTCGCGGTGCTCGTTGCGCTCCTCGTCGCCGCCCGGACGGTCCGTGTGGTGGACGGCGGTCTCGACGACATCCTGTTCGTGGCTCTCGGAGCGATCCCGGGCGCGATCCTGGGTGGTCGGCTCGGATACGGCCTGCTCCACCTCGACTACTACGCGGCTTCGCCGACGTCCCTGGTCGACCCGTCCCAGGGGAGCCTGGAGCTCGGCCTGGCGGTGGTCGGTGGCGTGCTGACTGGGAGCTGGGTGGCGGTGCTCCTGGGTGGGCGAGTTCGCGGCTGGCTCGAGGCTGCCATCGTCCCGCTCCTCATCGCGATCGTGGTGGGCAAGCTAGCGACCGCTCTGGGCGGGGCAGGGCAGGGACTCCCGAGTGACGCCTCGTGGGCCACGGCCTACGTTGGCGACGGGCCCTGGGCGTCGCTCGGAGCGTCCACCCCATCCCACCCGTCCCAGCTCTACGAGGCGCTGGGAACGGCGCTCGTCCTGCTCGTCGTCATCGCGGCGGGACGCGTCTCCAGGTTGGCGCGTCCCGCCGGCCGGCTGTTCTTCATCGGGATCGGAGGTTGGGCCGTCGTTCGTGCCGCGGCCGCCTCGACGTGGCGCGACGAGCCGGTCCTTGTCGGACTCCGCGCGGGGCAGGTCATTGCGCTCGCGATCCTCGCCGGGTGCGTCGTGCTGCTCGTCGTCACGTCCATCCGGAGCCGGCACCGTGCCACCGGTGACAGCGTCGCAACCCGGGCGCCGGCAACCTGACCTGAGCTTGCAAGCGCTGCGAACGTCCTCGGGCGGTATCGTGTACCGCGAACGCGAATCGAGAAGGTGAGGTCGGTCATGACGCAGGTCGCCGAGCCGAGGACGACGCGGCACGCCACCCCGGTCGTCGAGCGCATCCACCACTGGATCGGGGGCCATCCCGTGCCGGGCAGGTCCGGGCGGAGCGGTCCCGTCTTCGATCCTGCGACCGGGCGTCAGGCGCGCGAGGTGGACTTCGCCTCCGCGCCCGAGGTCGACGCCGCCGTTGCCGCGGCCAAGGCAGCCTTCCCCGCCTGGCGTGCCACGTCGCTGTCGAAGCGGACGGACATCCTGTTCCGGATCCGGAACCTGGTCGACCAGCACCGCAAGGACATCGCGGCGCTGCTCACAGCGGAGCACGGCAAGGTGCCCTCGGACGCCCTGGGCGAGGTCGCCCGCGGGATCGAGAACCTCGAATTCGCGTGCGGCGTCCCCAACCTGCTCAAGGGCGGCTTCAGCGAGCAGGCGTCGACCGGGGTCGACGTGTACCAGATCCGCCAGCCGCTGGGCGTCGCGGCGGGGATTACCCCGTTCAACTTCCCGGCCATGGTCCCGATGTGGATGTTCGGGAATGCCCTCGCCTGCGGGAATACGTTCGTGCTCAAGCCGTCCGAGAAGGACCCGTCGGCGTCGGTGTTCATCGCCGAGCTCCTGCGCGAGGCGGGCGTCCCCGATGGGGTGTTCAACGTCATCCATGGCGACAAGGTGGCCGTGGACCGGATCCTCGAGCACCCAGACATCGCGGCGGTGTCGTTCGTCGGCAGCACCCCGATCGCGCGCTACATCTACGAGACGGGGACCCGGAACGGGAAACGTGTCCAGGCCCTCGGGGGCGCCAAGAACCACATGGTGGTCCTCCCCGACGCCGACGTGGAGATGGCCGCCGACGCCGCGGTCTCGGCCGGCTACGGCTCATCTGGCGAGCGGTGCATGGCGATCGCCACCGTGGTCGCGGTGGGCTCGGTCGCGGATCCGCTGGTCGAGGCGATCAAGACCAGGCTGCCCAGGGTCCGGGTCGGTCCCGGGACGGATCCCGATGCGGAGATGGGTCCGCTCGTGACCCGACAGCATCGCGACAAGGTCGCTTCCTACCTCGAGTCGGGCCCGGCCCAGGGCGCGGAGCTGGTCGCCGACGGTCGCGAGCACTCGCTGTACAAGGACTCCGACGGGTTCTTCCTGGGCGCCTCGCTGCTGGATCGGGTCACACCCGAGATGGACGCGTACAAGGACGAGATCTTCGGGCCGGTGCTGACCGTCGTCCGGGTCGACTCCTACGACGAGGCCCTCGGCCTGGTCAACGACAACCCGTACGGCAACGGGACGGCGATCTTCACCCGCGACGGCGGCGCCGCCCGGCAGTTCCAGTTCGACGTCAACGTGGGCATGGTGGGGATCAACGTCCCGATCCCGGTCCCCGTCGCGTACTACAGCTTCGGCGGCTGGAAGTCGTCGCTGTTCGGCGACCTCCACATGTACGGCCCCGAGGGGATCCAGTTCTACACCCGGGCGAAGGTCGTCACGTCGCGATGGCCCGACCCGGGCAGCTCCAAGGTGGACCTGGGCTTCCCCCGAACCCGCTGATCGGGGAATCCAGATGATCTGAGCCCGGTCGGCCGCTAGCCGGCCACCGGCTTGCCGTGCTCGAGCGCGCGCTGGAAACGCCGCTCCGCGCGGCGGAGCGCGGCCTCGAGATCCCCGTCGCGGCCGGTGGCCGACGTGGCCACGATCAGGCTGACCGGAGCCGCCGCTGCGCCCAGCCACGGATCGCACGCCGTGTGGACCCGTCGCAGGTACGAGGCCGCGGCCCGCTCGCCGGTGGCCGGCAGGAGCAGGCAGAAGCGCCCATCGCCGAGGTCGACGATGCGATCCGTCCCTCGTGCCGCCCGCCGGAGCGTCTCGCCGACGGCCGCGGCGACGCTATCTGCGACCCGCTGCCCGGCGGCCCCGATGAGCCCTTCGTAGCCGGCGATCCCGATCACGGCAATCGTCGACGCGGTGGTCGCGGGGCCGGGACGTCCGGCTCCGTCGGTGGTCGGCGAGCCGCTCGCATCCACGGTCAGGAACGCTTCGATCGAGCGCAGGATCCGCTCGTGGTCCTCGTGCAGCGCCGGAAGCGCGAACCGGCGCGTTCGCGGGCGCTCGCCCGATGGCTCGGCCGTCGGCCGCTCCGCAGTCGGCCGCTCGTCCGGTTCGGTGGTTCCGGGAACGCGCGGCTGGGTCGCCGCCGGTGGCAGCACGATCGCCGGGGGAAATCCCCACTCGTCGGTGGCTAGCGGATCGACCTTCGGCAGCTCGAGGGGCGGACCACCCCGAACCGCCCGGGCCGCTCCGGCGGTACCCCGCGCGGCTCCACCGGCGGTCGTCCGGCGCAGGACCGCGCGCGCGGCCACGACCACGAGGACGACGTTGACGACGAGGATCGGGACGAGGATGGGAAGGAGGAGGTCCCGGGGCACACTGGAACCAGCTTGCGAGGATGCAGGGTCGCCGCGGATTCTAGCGACCCCGTCGACCCTCGGCGGCCCTGCGCCAGGCGATCCGGTGCATCACGGCAACGGGCGGTCACGGCCGCGAGGCCGGCGGCCGCCGTCAGGCGAGCCGGGCGTAGTCCGCGGTCGCTCGCTTCACGAACCGGCCGTGGCCCTTGCGGCCGGTGAACTCGCCATCCCGGACGATGACGGTGCCCCGGCTGAGGACGACGTCGCTGCCGCCCTGGACCTGGCGACCCTCGTAGCACGAGTAGTCGACGTCCATGTGATGCGTCTTCGCGGAGATCGTCCGCTTCCGGGACGGGTCGTAGACCACCAGGTCCGCATCGGAGCCGACCGCAACGGCCCCCTTGTGTGGGTACATGCCGAACAGCTTCGCCGGTGCCGTGGAGATGACCTCGACCCACCGCTCGCGGCTGATCCTTCCGCCTACGACCCCACCATCGTGAAGCAGGTCGACCCGATCCTCGACCCCCGGAAGACCGTTCGGGACCTTGCGGAAATCGCCGCGGCCGAGCTCCTTCTGGCCCTCGAAATCGAACGGGCAGTGGTCGGTGGAGACGACCTGGAGATCGTCCTTGACCAGGCCCCGCCAGAGCTCGTCCCAGTGGTCCTTGGGCCGGAGCGGCGGAGAGCACACGAACTTGGCGCCCTCGAACCCATTGCCCATGTCGTCGAGCGACAGGAACAGGTACTGGGGACATGTCTCGGCGAACGCCATCGCCCCGCGATCCCGGGCGGCCCGGACCTCGTCCAGCGCATCGCGCGCGGAGAGATGGACGATGTACACGGGGACGCCGGCCGCCTCGGCCAGGCGGATCACGCGGTTCGTCGCCTCGCCCTCGAAGATCGGGTAGCGGGCGACGCCGTGATAGTACGGATCGGTCTTGCCGCCGTCGGCGTACTGGGCGGCCACGATGTCGATGGCCAGCCCGTTCTCGGCGTGCATCATGATCAGCCCGCCGTTGTCGCGGGTCCGCTGCATCGCCCGGAAGATCGCCCCGTCGTCACTGAAGAAGACGCCGGGATAAGCGGTGAACAGCTTGAAGTCCGGTACGCCCTCGGCGACCAACGTGTCCATCTCGGCCAGGGTCTGGTCGTTGACGTCGGACATGATCATGTGGAAGCCGTAGTCGGCAACGGCGTTGCCCTCGGCCTTCGCGTGCCAGGCATCGATCCCTTCGCGCAGGCTCTTGCCACGCGACTGGACGGCGAAGTCCACGATGCAGGTGGTGCCACCGAACGCGGCCGCCCGGGTGCCGGTCTCGAAGGTGTCCTTGGCGAACGTGCCGCCGAACGGCAGCTCCATGTGGGTGTGGACGTCGATCGCACCCGGGATCACGTACTTGCCGGTCGCATCGATCGTCTCGTCCGCCGTCGCACCGGACCCCGCCAGGTCGGCACCGATCTGGGCGATCGTCTCCCCGTCGATCAGCACATCGGCGGCAGACGACCCCTCGGCCGTGACGATCGTTCCGTTCCCGATCAGCGTGCGCATCCGTCCTCCTCGAAGCTCGCGCCTAGCGTGCGGCCGCGACTCCCTTCATGGCTGGGATGACCTCGCGGCCATAGAAGTCGAGCTGCTCCTCCTCGTCGCCGTTCATGAGATAGAGGTTGAACTGGTCGACCCCCGCGTCGGCGAGCTCCCGCAGCTTTGCGATGTGCTCCCCGACCGAGCCAAGGACGCAGAACCGATCGGCCACCTCGTCGCCGACGAAGGCCGCATTCGAGGAACCCACTTCGGCGTGATGGTGGTAGTCGTACCCCGTCCGATCGATGATGTAGCCGGTCAGCGACTCCGGCAGCCGATCGCGCGGGTACTTGTTCACCAGGTCGACGACATGGTTGCTGACGAGCGCCGGGAACCAGCGAGTTCGCTCACGGCCGACGTCGCGAGCGCCGACATAGGCCGGGGCCGCCGCCTGGACCTGGATCGAGCCCGGATCGCGTCCCGCGTCCCGGGCCGCAGCGCGGACCTGGCCCACGAACCAGCGGACGAGGTCCGGATCGCCCAGCTGGAGGATCAACCCGTCCGCGATTCGTCCGGTCATCGCCAGCGCCATCGGGCCGTAGCCGGCGACCCAGACCGGAAGCCGCCAGCCGGTCGTCCAGGGAAAGGTGAGCTCGGTCCCCTCGTACTCGATCGACTCGCCGGCGACGAGGGCCCGGATGACGCGGATCGCCTCTTCCGTGTTGGCGAGCGTGATCGGGGGCTTGCCGAGGACCCGTCGAGCGGAGTCCCCGCGCCCGATGCCGAGGTCCATCCGCCCGACCGAGATCTCGTCCAGGACCGCCAGCGCGGAGGCGGTGACGGTCGGCTCCCGGGTCCCCGGGTTCGTCACGCATGTGCCCAGGCGCATCTCCTCGGTGGCCTGCGCCATCAGGGTCAGCAGGACATAGGGCTCACGCCACAGCACGTGGGAGTCGAACAGCCAGCCGTAGTTGAAGCCCGCTGCCTCGGCCTGCCGGGTGAGGGCAACCGTGCGCTCGATCGAATGCTCGGGC
>DATBLH010000061.1:0-3438 GCA_036555445.1 Candidatus Limnocylindrales bacterium | reverse complement strand
GACCTCGGTCCGCAACCTCGCGCAGCAGGTGACGGACTCGCTGGACGGGGTGCGAACGAGGATTCTCGGTCATCTCAGCGCGGCCGAGACCGAATTGCAGCCCGCAGCGCGCTAGGCGAGACCCGCCGGCGGAGGCCGCCGGCGGGTCGACGATTGCTGGGTTGAACCTGTCAGCCGTCGTTCTGGCGCGAACCCCAGTCGATCAGCGACGGGCGGAACGAGGACAGCGGAAGGATGGCCTGCCGGTGGCTGCCGTCGGGCCACATCCGGTACAGGCCGAACAGGCCGTCGGTCCGGGTGGGGACCCGTACGAAGGGGTTGCAGTCGAGGTGTACGCTGCTCGCCCACCGTACCGTCATGGCCAGACGCATTGCGACCCTGGCCTGCGTCGTCACCGTCACCGTCGCCGCGCTGGGGCCCGCTGTCTCCTTCGCCACGGCGGCTCAACCTGAGGACACAGGCCTCGAAAGCCGCCACGACGTCGCCGGACCGAGTACCGACGGTCGCTTCATCGTCGTGCTCCGGAACGGGACCGACGCGGTCGCGAACAGCCGGGCCCACCGAGCGCGAGAGGGGATCGCCGCTGGTCGCGTGTTCCGGAACGCGCTGCGGGGCTATACCGCCCAACTGACGACGGACCAGCGACTGGCGCTCCTCGCCGACCCTGCGGTCGAGGCGGTGGTGCCCGACGAGCCGATCGAGCTCACCCAGTACTACCCGACCGGTGTGTCGCGGGTGGGTGGGCGCGTGTCGCCGATGGCGCGCATCAACGGCATCGACGACGTGAGCATCGACGCCGACGTGGCGATCGTCGATACCGGGATCGACGCCACGCACGCCGATCTGAATGTCGTCGGTGGGATCGACTGCTCCTCGAGCAACCCTGCGCGCTGGCGGGACGTCCATGGCCACGGGACGCACGTCGCGGGCACGGTGGGCGCCCGTGACGATCCGTACGGGGTCCCCGGCGTAGCGCCGGGCGTCCGCCTGTGGGCGGTGAAGATCCTCAACGACTCCGGGGCGGGCCTGCTCTCCTGGTACGTCTGCGGCCTCGACTGGATTGCGGCCCAGCGCGATCCCGACGATCCGTCGCGGCCACTGATCGAGGCGGTGAACATGTCGGTCGCGAAGTGGGGTCGCGACGACGGCGCCTGCGGGCGCGTCAACCACGACGTGCTCCATGCGGCGATCTGCCGGGTGACCGGGTCCGGGATCACCGTCGTCGCGGCAGCCGCCAACGACCATCGATCCGCCTCGCTCCGAGTCCCCGCCGCCTACAACGAGGTGATCACGGTCTCGGCGCTTGCCGACACCGACGGCAAGGCCGGCGGCTTCGGCGGCCGGCGTTGCTACTCATGGGGGAGCTACGACGTCGACGACACGTTCGCGAACTTCAGCAACTACGGCCCGGACGTCGACCTGATCGCCCCCGGCAAGTGCATCTGGTCCACGTACCCCGGGGACCGCTTTGCGTACATGTCCGGGACGTCGATGGCAGCTCCGCATGTCACCGGAGCGGCGGCGTTGTACAAGGCCACCCGGCCGTGGGCGACCCCGGCGATCGTTCGCTGGTCGCTGATCACGCTGGGCTCGACGAACTGGCGGACCGCGACCGACCCCGACACCCGGCACGAACGGCTGCTCAGCGTGTCACGACTCGGGGCGTGGGGGGACTGGGACCTCGGGCTGGCCGCACCGGGCGGCCCGCTCGGCGAGCGAGGCGCCGTTCTGCGGTTACCGGTGTCCATCCCGCGCACGGCGACGATGTTCGAGTGGATCGGCCTCACGGCCGCCACCGACGGGCCCATCGCGGCGACCCTCGACCGCAGCTCGCTGGTGGGGTTCGCGTCGACCACGGCAACCCTGACGGTCACGGTACCGGTCGCGACGCCGGCGGGCACCTATCACGTCGACGTGACCGGCCGTGACTGGAGCGGACGCACGAAGCACGACCGGATCACCATCGTCGTCGAGCGCGACCTCCCGACCGCGGCGGCACCGGTGGTCCGGCTCGTCCCCGGGACGGCCCTTGGCACGTCCTCGGCGCGCGTGCGCGTGGCCTGGCCCCGGGCCACCGATCCGAGCAGCCGGATCGGCCTGTATCAGCTGCAGCAGAGCGTCGACGGTGGCCCGTGGCTGAGCTCGGGTGTGTACTCCGCAGCGGTCACGAGGGTCACGCGGGTCATGGGCGCCGGCCATCGCTATGCGTTCCGGCTTCGGGCGCGCGACACCGCCGGCAACTGGAGCCCGTGGGCCGAGAGCACGGCCGCCGGGTTCGCCATCCGCCAGGATGACAACCCGGTCGTCGCGTATCGCGGCCCATGGCTCCGTCATCGGACCAGCTCCGCTTCGGGCGGGACGACCACGTACACGACCCGAACCGGGGCGGCCGCGTCCGTGGCCGTGACCGCAGGCCAGGTGGGCCTGGTCATGCCGCTCTCGCCCGATCGAGGAGCCGTCCGGATCTACGTCGACGGCTCGTATGCGGCGACGGTGAGCCTGTACGCACGCCGCAGCGTCGCCCGACGCATCGTCTGGAGCCGGACGTGGCCCACGGTCGCGATACACACGATCGAGATCCGGGCCGTCGGTCTCGCCGGTCGACCGCGGATCGACTTCGACGGGCTGATCTTCATTCGCTGACGCCCCGAACGGCAGGCCACCGCGCTCAGCCGGGGCCTCCCGGTGTCGGGTGCTTGCCCGGAGCGGTATCGTTACCGTCCGGCGCCGCACCGGGATGGCGCCTGCAGGTCCTGAGGAGATGCCGTGGCGCGCTCGATGTGGAAGGGGGCCATCCAGTTCGGACTGGTCACCATCCCGGTGAAGCTCTACGTCGCGACCGAGTCGAGCTACAACATCCGCTTCAACATGCTCCACGAGAAGGACAAGTCGCGGATCCAGATGAAGATCTGGTGCCCGGAGGACGACAAGGTCATCTCGCGCTCGGACACGGTCAAGGGCTACGAATACGCCCCCGACCAGTACGTCGTGATCACCGACGAGGACCTGGAGAAGGTCCCGCTCAAGACGGTGCGCACGATCGAGATCGAGCAGTTCGCGCCTCGGAACGACGGCGCGGGTGAGCAGACGAAGTTCGTCAAGCAGGCGTACTACATCGAGCCGGACAAGATCGGCCGCAAGGCGTTCTACCTCCTCAAGTCCGTGCTCGAGAAGCGGAATCTCACCGCGATCACCAAGGTCGTGATCAAGGACCGCGAGGCGCTCGCCGCGATCGAGCCGTTCGGGGACACCATGATCCTCGAGACCCTTCACTGGCCGGACGAGATCCGTTCCACGGAAGAGCTCGACCTCCCGGACGAGGAGTTCGACTTCAAGGACTCCGAGCTGAAGATGGCCGAGCAGCTGGTCGAGGCCATGACCGGCGAGTTCGACGCGGCGCGGTACAAGGACGAGTATCGCGAGGCCCTGATGCGGGTC
>DATBLH010000036.1:0-9681 GCA_036555445.1 Candidatus Limnocylindrales bacterium | reverse complement strand
GACGTTCTATCTGTCGCCCACCTTCGACACCTACATCGAGAACACGATCGAGCGCTTCAAGGGCACCTATCCCGGCGTGACCGTGAACTGGGAGGACCACCAGGCGACCTTCCAGGAGGACCTCAACAACGCGTTCAATGCCGGCAATGCCCCGGATGTGATCAATCTCTCCGTCGGCGAGGGCTGGGTCTCCGACTACGCCTCGAGGGACCTCCTGCTCGGTCTCGACGACAAGGTCCCTGCCGAGGTCAAGAGCCTCTACTTCGACGGTCTTTGGAAGCAGCAGCTGATCGACGGCACGAACTTCCAGTTCCCGTGGTACCAGGGGATCGGTGTCGAGCTGATCAACAAGCGGATCTTCGAGGAAGGCGCGGGCCTCTCGGTCGCGGACTTCCCGAAGACGGTCGACGGCCTCCCGGCCCTGTGCCAGACGATCAAGGACAAGACGGGCTCGCTGTGCGACATCCGTCTGACCGTCAACGACCTGCTGGCCCAGATGGTCTATGAAGGCGGCGTGGACATCCTCGGTGACGACGGCAAGTTCACGTTCGACTCGCCGGAGGGCGTCGCGTGGCTCCAGATGTACGTCGACATGGTCGCCGCCGGCACCGTGGACACCGAGGTCCTGACGACCACGAGCGACCGCGTCGGCCTGCTGCTGTTCTCGTCGGGCCAGGCGCCGTTCTACCAGACCGGGCCCAACCTCGTCCGCGACGTCAAGTCGAACAACGCCACCCTGTACGACGACCTGGCCGTCGTCCCCGCCCCACTGGGCAAGTCCGGCGTCGCCGGCAAGGGGCTGATGGGCATCTCCGTCAAGGCCGACACGCAGTACCCGAACGCGGCGATCGCGCTCGCGCAGTACTTCACCAACCCCCGCAGCATGCTCGAGTTCTCGAAGCAGGTGGCGATCTATCCGTCCACACCCGCGTCGTACGACGACCCGTTCTTCTCGGCCACGCCCGAGCTGATCGAGGACAGCGCACGACCGATCGCCAAGGACATCGTGGCCACCTATGCGGACATCGTGCCCACCGTTCCCAAGAAGCAGGACGTCAACGAGATCGTGAAGAAGGCGATCGAGTCGGCGTTGTTCAATGGAGTTCCGGCACAGCAGGCGCTGAGCGACGCCGTCGCCCAGGCCAACGCGTTGATCCAATAGTCCGGGAACGCTCCTCCAGGCCGGTCCTCCCCGTCCCCCGCGGGGAGGACCGGCACACTCGGGACCACCCATGACGCGACGCCTGTCCCTGACGCCCTACCTGTTCCTGGCGCCGGCGCTGGTGCTGATCGCGGTGTTCGTGGTCTACCCGATCGGCGCCGTCATCTACTACAGCTTCACCGACTTCGACGTCGTCCGGCCGCCGGTCTTCGTGGGGCTCGACAACTACCGGCAGCTGATCGACGACCCCACGTTCTGGAAAGCGCTCGGGAACTCGATCGTCTACCTGGTCGCGACCCCGACGCTGATCGCGCTCTCGATCGCGCTCGCGATCGTGGTCAACCGACAACTGCGTGGAATCCACGTGTTCCGCGCGATCTACTACATCCCGGCCGTCGCCGGCAGCATCGCGATCGGCATCTCGTGGCGCTGGCTGTTCGATCGCAACGGGTTCCTCAACGGGGTCCTCGTCTGGCTCGGCGTCATCGACCAGCCGATCCAGTGGCTCACCACGCCCACGCTCGTGCTCCCGATCGCGATCCTGCTCACGATCTGGGCGGGCGTGGGCTATTACGCGGTGATCTTCCTGGCCGGGCTCCAGAACATCCCCGAGGAGCTCTACGACGCGGCCCGGATCGATGGCTGCAACGACATCCAGAAACACCGGCACGTCAGCCTGCCCGGGCTGCGACCCCAGGTCGTGTTCGTGGCCATCATCTCCAGCCTCGCTGCGCTCAAGGTGTTCGACGAGGTGTTCATCCTGACCAACCGGACGGGCGGCATCCTAGACAGCGGAGTGACGGTCGTCTTCTATCTGTGGAAGCAGGCCTTCAACCTGTCCCATGCCGGGTACGCGTCCGCGATCGCGATCGTGCTGCTCGTGCTCACCCTGGCGTTCTCCGTGGTCAACGTCCGTCTCCTCGAGCGCGGCTCGGAGCGCGGCTGATGGAGCGCACCGAGGTGCTCATGCCGCCCGTCGTCGTCACGCGCCGGCGACGGTGGCCCGAGACCGCCGCCTGGTACCTCGTCCTCACGCTGATCGGCGTCCTGACGGCGTTTCCGTTCGTGTGGATCCTGCTGACCTCGATCAAGGGTCCGGCCGATGCGATCTTCTCGGTTCCACCGCAGTTCATCCCCAACGACCCGACGCTGGCCAATTACGCCCGCGTGTGGGAGGCCCTGCCGGTACCCACCTTCTTCCTCAACAGCATCCTGGTCGCGGTGGCGACGACGGTCCTCAACCTGCTCGTCGCGTCGCTCGCGGCGTATCCGCTGGCGAAGATGCGCTTCCCGGGGCGGGACGCGATCTTCTATCTCCTGCTGGGCACCCTGATCGTGCCCGTCCAGCTGACGTACGTCCCCAGCTTCGTGCTCGCCGTGAACGTGTTCCACTACTACGACTCACTCCCGGCGCTCGTCTTCCCCAACCTCGCCAGCGCCTTCAACATCTTCCTCATGCGCCAGGCGTTCCGGGGGGTCCCCGACGAGCTGATCGACGCCGCCCGCGTCGACGGCGCTCGTGAGTGGCGGATCTGGTGGCAGATCCTGATGCCGATCGTGCGGCCATCCGTGGCAGCGGTGGCGATCTTCACGTTCGTGGTCTCGTGGAACGACTTCCTGTGGCCGTCGCTGATGCTCCACAACCGCGAGCAGATGACCCTGCCGGTCGGCCTGGTGGCGCTCCAGGGATTCTTCAGCTCCGACTTCCGCTCGATTGCCGCCGGTGTGACGATGACGGTTGTGCCGATCCTGGTGTTCTTCATCGCGGTCCAGCGTTACTTCATCCGCGGGCTGGGCGGCGCCCTCAAGGGATGACCCGGGGACCCATCTGGGGCGCACCAGGGACGGCGGTTCTCGAGCGGGTGCTCCTCGCGTTCCGGGGAACGGAGGTATCTCCAGAGATCGCGAACCGGCTCGCGGCTGCCCCCGCGGCGGGGGTGACGCTGTTCCAGGCGCTCAACGTCCGCGATCCGGGCCAGGTGCGAGAGCTCACCTCGGCGCTCCAGCGTGCCGCGAGCGAGCTGCTCCTGATTGCCGCGGACCAGGAGAACGGTCAGCTCCAGGCGCTGGGGGATGCAGCCACCCCATTCGCGGGCAACATGGCGATGGGCGCGGCCGACGACGTCGATCTGACCCAGCGCGTGGGGCGCGCGACCGGACTCGAGATGCGGGCGATGGGCGTCAACGTCGGCTATGTGCCGGTGTGCGACGTGGCCACCAACCCCGACAACCCGGCGCTTGGGATCCGCTCGTTCGGCGACGAGCCCGGTCGCGTCGGGGCGCACGCAGCAGCGCTCGTCCGCGGGCTCACCTCGGCCGGCGTGGCGGCCACGGCCAAGCACTTTCCGGGTCTGGGCGACCTGGGCGTCGACAGCCACCACGCCCTCGCCTCGGTCCGCGCCGGAGATGGGCCGGAACGCTTCGACGAGGTCGAGCTGGTGCCGTTCCGCTCGGCGATCGGGGCCGGAGCGCGCCTGGTCATGTCCGCGCACGTCGGGGCGCCGGCGCTGACGGGGGATCCGGGACTCCCGGCCACGCTCGCCCCACAGGTGATGGACGATCTCCTTCGGGATCGGCTCGGGTTCGACGGGCTCAGCGTCACCGACGCCCTGGACATGGCCGGGATCACCGGCGGCGAGGGCGGTCTGCCCGATGTCGTCTCGGCCGTTCGCGCGGGCGTCGACCTCCTCCTGACGATGGACGATGACGACGCACGTCGACGGATCGAACGGGCAATCCTCGACGCGGCCGCGGCAGGCCAGATCGGCAGCCGTGCCATCTCCGCGACGCGTGCCCGCCTGGACGCCGTGCGATCGTGGATCGCGGCCGGGACCCAGCCGGAAATCGAGGTGGTCGGCTCTCCCGACCATCGCGAACTCGCATGCGAGCTGGCCGAACGGTCGATCACCCTCATCCGCAATGACGCCGGGCTGATCCCGGTTCGGCTCGCCGAGGAGGCGTCGATCGGCGTCGTGCAGCCGGAGCCGATCGACCTAACCCCGGCCGATACGTCGTCGTTCGTCGGCCCCACCCTGGCGACGGCCGTGGCCGCGCGGCATCCCCGGGTCACGTCGTACGTGACGGGCCATCCACCGGGGCGGGCCGAGATCGCCGCGCTGCGCGAGCGGGCGAACGATCACGACCTGCTGATCGTGGGCACGATCTCCGCATCCCTCGACCCGGCCCAGGCGACCCTGGTCGGCGAGCTCGAGGCGTCGGGGACGCCGACGATCACGGTCGCCCTGCGAACCCCATGGGACATCTCGGCGTACCCGGCGACCCGAACCCACGCGTGCTCGTACGGCATCCTTCGTCCGTCCATGACCGCCCTCGTCGACGCCCTGTGGGGCCTGGTCCCGTTCCGGGGACACCTGCCGGTCGCCCTCGCCGGCCTGTACCCGCGCGGGCACGGGCTGATCGCGTGATGGAATCGGGCCGGTCACTGCTCGTTCGCGGCGCCAGCCGTGCCGGCGACGAGCGGCCGGCGTCGATCCTGATCGTCGACGGCCGGATCCGCGCGCTGGGAGCCGAGGCCGAGGCGGCGGCCCCCGCGGGCGCGACGGAGGTCGAGGCCGAAGGACTGATCGCCGCCCCGGGGTTCATCGACCTCCAGGTCAACGGCGCCGCCGGCCACGACCTCACAGCCGATCCGAACTCGCTTGCCGGCGTCGCCGCTGCGCTTCCGCAGTACGGCGTGACGGCGTTCCTGCCGACGATCGTCAGTGCGCCGTACGAGGTCCACGCCGCCGCCATGGCGGCCGTCCGGGAGTGGTCCGATCCGACGGGTGGCACCAGCGCCACGCCGCTCGGTCTCCATGTCGAGGGTCCGTTCCTCAGTCCCGCACGACCGGGCGTCCACGATCCGTCCGTTCTCCGAGAGCCCGACCCGGCCGCGACCGCGGGCTGGTCACCGGATGGCGGTGTTCGGATGGTCACCCTGGCACCCGAGCTGCCGCGTGCGTTGGCGCTGACCGCCGATCTTGTCGCGCGCGGAATCGTCGTGTCCGCGGGTCACACGGATGCCGACTACGAGACCGGACGCGCCGCCATCGACGCCGGCGTCCGCTACGCCACCCACCTGTTCAATGCGATGACCCCGCTCGGCCATCGCGAGCCCGGGATCGCCGCCGCCCTCCTCGCGGACGCCCGGGTGACGATCGGGATCATTCCCGACGGCGTCCATCTCCATCCCGCGATCGTCGACCATGTGTGGCGGATGGCCGGCCCGGGGCGGGTCTCCGCGGTGACCGACGCGATCGCGGCCCTCGGGATGGCTCCGGGCCGCTATCAACTCGGAAGGATCGAGGTGCTGGTGGACGACCGCGCGGCGACATCCGGCGGGCGACTGGCCGGGAGCGTCATCGGCCTGGATGCGGCACTCCGAAACGTGGCCGCGTTCACTGGTGCGACCGCGGCCGCGGCCCTCGAGACCGTCACCCGGGTGCCGGCCCGCCTGCTCGGTCTGCCCGACCGCGGGCACCTGGGTGCCGGCGCCATCGGCGACGTCACCCTGCTGACGCCGGCTCTCGAGGTGTGCGCGACGATCGTCGCCGGTCGGGTTGCCTATGCCCTGGGTGACACCGCGTGACGGTGCGCGACGAGATCTTCGAGCAGCCGGCCGTCATCGCCCGCCTCCTCGACCGCGGTCGGGAGCGCATCGCCGGGATCGCGCGCGCGGTGAGCGACCACGACCCCGACCACGTCGTGATCGCCGCGCGTGGGACATCGGACCACGCCGCGATCTATGCCCAGTACCTGCTCGGCGTCGCCCACCGCCTGCCGGTCGCCCTGGCGGCCCCGTCGATCCGCTCGCTCTACGGCGTGGAGCCGCGGTTCGGCCGCACGCTCGTGATCGGGATCAGCCAGTCCGGGGCCTCGCCGGACGTCGTGGGCGTGATCGATGCCGGCCGGCGTCAGGGTGCGCCGACGATCGCGATCACGAACGACCCAACCTCGCCGCTCGCCGCTGCTGCCGAGCACGTGATCGACATCGGAGCCGGGCCCGAGCGATCGATCGCGGCCACCAAGACGTACACCGCCGAGCTGGTCGCGGTCGCGATGCTCTCCGGAGCGCTCGCGGGCTCACCGGTCCCGCCCGCTCTCGAACGGCTTCCCGCCGAGATCGATCGGGCTCTCCGCACCGAACCCGAGGCGGAAGCGATCGCCGCCGAGCTCGCCGGCATCCGGATGTGCACCGTCCTCGGTCGCGGATTCGAGTACGCGACGGCACGGGAGTGGGCGCTCAAGCTCAAGGAGCTCGCCCAGGTCCTGGCCGACCCCTACTCCACGGCCGACTTCCGACACGGCCCGCTGGCCCTCGTGGCCGCCGGCTGGCCGGTGTTCGCGATCGTCCCGTCGGGACCCGCGGCTGCCGAGACCGGACCGCTCCTGGAACGGCTGACCGCGGCCGGCGCCGAGGTGCTGGCGGTCTCCGACGACCCGGCGATCCGGCGCTCGGCACGGCGGTCGATCGCGCTGCCGACGGGCATCGCGGCCGAGTACACGCCGGTCGTGTCGATCGTCCCGGCGCAGCTGTTGGCGCTCCACCTGAGCCTGGTCAGGGGCCTCGACCCCGAGGGCCCGCCGCACATCGCCAAGGTCACCCTCACCAGCTGATCCCGAGGCACCGGTCTGCGGACCCGACTTGCAACCCGGGCCGGGTCGCAGTAGACATCCCGGATGACGCTCGACATCGACCTCGCGATCCGGCTCGTCGTGGCCGCCGTCCTGGGCGCCGGGATCGGCGTCGAGCGCGAGGTGCACGGCCACCCCGCCGGGATGCGGACGCATCTCCTGGTCAGCCTCGGGTCGGCTCTGTTCACGATCCTGTCGATCCACGGTTTCGTCGGCCTCACCGGGACGCCGGACGAGGCACCGGTCGACCCATCGCGGGTGGCGGCGCAGGTCGTGTCCGGGATCGGCTTCCTCGGCGCCGGGGCGATCCTCAAGGACGGATTCACGATCCGAGGCCTGACCACGGCCGCCAGCCTGTGGGCGACCGCGGCGATCGGGATGGCCGCCGGTGCCGGCCAGCTGAGCCTGGCCGTGGTGGGCATGCTGATCGTGCTCGTCTCCCTGTGGCCGCTCAACCTCGTCGCCGATCGACTCCACGGACTGGTCAGGGAGAAGGTCGCGATCCGGGTCGTCGTCGACTCTCCGACGTCGCTCGAGGGGATCACGGCGTTCCTCGATGCCAACCGCGTCCCGGTGACGAGCGTGTCCACGGAGCAGGTTCGTAACGGCCTCGCCGCCGAGCTCCATCTCGACGCCCGGAGGCCGGACATCCTCCGGCTGACGACCTCCCTCGCCCAGCTCCGCGGCGTGCTTGAGGTCGATACCGGCCAGCAGGAATGACGGGTCAGGTGGCGCCTCAGCGCACCGGTGCTGATCCGATCAGCGCGGATCGACCGTATGGGTACATGGGATTCTGCGCAGAAGGGTTCTAGACTGAGCCATGGCCGTGTTCAAGCGGGCGCGCTCGATCGTTGCCACCATCATTGTCGGTGGCATGCTCGGGTTCCTGGTGCCGACCTTCGTCAGCGGCCTCCAGGATCCGCAGCTTCCGCCCGATGCGACCACGGGCGAGACGATCACCGCACGCCGGTTCATGGTCGCTCTCCTGTCCAACGACCAGAACACCCTTCGCCAGGTCTCCGTCCAACCCACCGATGCGATCGAGGCGGCACGGCTCGGCGTGACCGATGCGTCCGTGACGTCGCTCACGTTCCTCGGCAGCTCGGATGACGGTGGCGTTCACTTCAACCAGTACGCGGTCGAATTCACGAATCCGGGTGGCCAGAAGATCCTGCGCGGGTTCCGCGTCGCAACGGTCGGGCAGTTCGCGATCCTCGCGGACCCACCGGAACCGATCGCGCAATGAGCCGGGCACCGGCGCTCCCGAATCCCGAGCCTGACGCGGTTCCGCCGACGGACCCCGAGCCCGAGACCGCCGCGCCGACCGAGCCCCAGGCCGCCGGGCCGATCGAGCCCGCGACGTTGCCTCCAACACCCCCGCCGGTCCCGATCGCCCCCGCCGTCCGCTGGTCCAGGTGGGAGCGTTACCGGCCGCGACCCGCGGTGACCCTGTTCGCGTTCGGTATCGGGATCGCCCTCGGGGCCGCCCTGTTCGTGAGCAGGATCGAGCCCCCGCCGGTCCAGGCGCAGCAGCTCCCGGCGAGCCCCTACCAGTCCCTCCCGGGTGTTCAACCGGCGCCGTTCCAGGTGGCCGTCCTCATGGAGGGATTGACCGCGGACGCCGCCCTGATCCCGAACGTCGTCCCGGACCATGCCCTCAACCAGCTCCGGCGCGTGATGGACGAATACCGCGCAATCAGCAGCGTCGAGCACCAGGGGACGATCGCGGTGGGCAACCAGGCGATCAGTGCCCTCGTCATCCGTGGCTTCGACCTCCAGGGTCGCCTGGTGGTGACCCCCCTTACGGCCCGTCTCGTGGACGACCAGATCGTGGAGTTCAGATGAGCGCTGAGACCCCGACCGTCAACGAAGGACGCCGTCGCGTCCGCGTGCCCCGCTTGCCCCGACCGGGCTCGCCGCTTCGGCCCGTCCGCGAGGGCCTGACCACGACGGCCTACGTCGTCGAGCACAACAAGAAGCGCCTGATCGTGCTCCTCGTGCTGTTCGGCGTGCTGCTCGCCGCCATCGGCGCCCAGGGGATCTTCGGCAACGCCCTCGGGCTCGTGGGCTCGGCCCCCGCGCTCGCGGTCCAGCTCCTGTTCGCGATGTCCTACATCGCCTTCTACTTCGGCTTCATGATGTGGTTCCTGTCCCGGCCCCGGAAGTACACCGTGACCCCGGAGGACCCGCAGATCGGGCTCTCGTTCGAGAACTACCGGGGTCAGCCGGACCTCCTCGAGCACGCGCGCAGCACGGTGCGGATCCTCCAGGGGATCAAGGAGTTCGAGCTCCGCGGCGGCGACATGCCCAAGGGGATGTTGCTGTCCGGCCTGCCCGGCACCGGCAAGACGTTCCTCGCCTCGTGCATCGCGGCCGAGGCCGAGCTGCCGTTCGTGTACATCGACGCGAGCTCGCTTCGCGGGATGTTCTGGGGCATGGACTCGATGATGGTCATCAAGCTCTTCCGGGACGCACGCGGGCTGGCGCGGAAGTACGCAAAGAAGGGCCAGCGCGGCGCCTGCATCATGTTCATGGACGAGCTCGACTCGATCGGGCAGGCACGCTCCGGGATGGGGGGCGTGCCCGGGATGGGCGGCTTCGGGATGTTCGGCGGCGGCAGCGGCGGCCTGAACAGTCTCCTCAACCAGATGGACTCGCTGACCAACGACGTCGAGGACCGCTGGCGGTTCAAGCTCCTCCGCTGGTTCGGCCTGATCCGGGGCCCGGTGCGCAACAAGCCGGTCGTGTTCGTGATCGGGGCCACCAACCGGCCCCAGGTCCTCGATCCGGCGCTCGTTCGGCCCGGGCGGCTGGACCGGACGCTCGAGGTCTACCCACCCGACGCCGAGGGCCGTCGGGACATCATCGAGTACTACCTGAACAAG
>DATBLH010000050.1:0-6083 GCA_036555445.1 Candidatus Limnocylindrales bacterium | reverse complement strand
TCCTGAGGGGTCTTGCCGCCCGAACCCGCCACCCACGAGGTCGTCGACCGCCTGTTCCGTGAGGAATCGGGGCGGGCCGTCGCGACCCTGATCCGGCTCCTCGGTGACTTCGACCAGGCCGAGGAGGCGGTCGCCGACGCCTTCCTGGTCGCGATCGAGCGGTGGCCCGTGGACGGGATCCCGGACAACCCGGGCGCCTGGATCACGACCACCGCCCGCAATCGCGCCATCGACCGCCTGCGCCGGGCGCGACGGCTGGTCGAGAAAAGCCAGGAGCTGCGCCAGGCGGCCGCGGGCGACGAGCCCCTCGGTCCCGAGGCGCTCGTGCTGGCCGCGGAGGAGCGCATGCCGATCGGGGATGACCGGCTCCGGCTGATCTTCACCTGCTGCCATCCGGCGCTGGCGATGGAGGCGCGGGTGGCGCTGACCCTGCGCACCCTGGGCGGCCTCACCACGCCCGAGATTGCGCGGGCGTTCCTGCTTCCCGAGCCCACCCTCGCCCAGCGCCTGGTCCGGGCGAAACGGAAGATCCGGGACGCGCGGATTCCGTACCGCGTGCCGCCGGACCACCTCCTCCCCGAGCGGCTCGACGGCGTGCTCCGCGTGCTCTACCTGATCTTCAACGAGGGCTACGACGCGTCCTCGGGGGACGAGCTCGTGCGGCGCGACCTGTGTGCCGAGGCGATCAGGCTGGCCCGCGTGCTGCTGACGCTCATGCCCGACGAGGCCGAGGTCCTGGGCCTGCTCGCCCTGATGCTCCTTCACGACGCACGCCGCGAGGCACGGGTGGGCACGGACGGATCGATCGTCCTCCTCGAGGACCAGGAGCGGAGCCGGTGGGATCGAGCTCGGATCGAGGAGGGTCAGGCACTGGTCGAGCGCGCGCTCAGGATGCGGCGGCCGGGGCCGTACCAGCTTCAGGCGTCGATCGCGGCGATCCACGACCAGGCGGCGACGCCGGACGCCACGAACTGGCCGATGATCCTCGTGCTCTACGACGCGCTCGCGGTGGCTGCCCCGTCACCGGTGGTGCAGCTCAATCGCGCCGTGGCGGTCTCGATGGTCCACGGCCCGGAGGCCGGCCTCGAGCTCATCGACCGGCTGGCCGAACCGCTCGAGGACTATCGCTATCTCCACGCCGCTCGCGGTGAGCTGCTCCGACGCCTGGGACGGGACGCCGAGGCGGCCGAGGCCTACCGAAAGGCAGCGGCGCTCACGACGAACGCACCGGAGCAGGCATTCCTGGCCGGCCGGATCGCCGAGCTCGCCTGACTTCGGCACACTCGGCTGTACGCGCGAACCTCGAAAGGAGTCTCACCGTGGCCCACTCGATCCAGATCGTCTTCGCCTGTGACGACCCGGCCCGGCTCGCGGAGTTCTGGGCGGCCACGCTCGGGTACATCGTCCAGCCACCTCCGCCGGGCTTCGATTCCTGGGAGGCCTTCGCCGAATCCATGAACATCCCGGAGGACCGATGGAACGACATCTCGGCGGTCGTCGATCCCGATGGCCGCGGTCCACGCGTGCTGTTCGAGCGATACGACGGAGGCGAGGCAAATCAACGTGTCCACATCGACGTCAACGCGGTCGGCGGGCGCGAAGTGAACCTGACCGACGAGGAGCGTCGTCAGCGCCTGGCCGACGAGCGAGGGCGACTCGAGGCCATCGGCGCCACGTACAAGCGTGAGGCGACCGGCATCGCCGGCGAACTCTGGATCGAGATGTTCGATCCCGAGGGCAACTGGTTCTGCGTCCAGTAGCGCCCGCGGCCGGCAGGGTCAGCCCAGCTCTCGGGCGAGGTCGCGGAAGGTGGCCCTGAAGGCGCGCCGGATCGCCCGCGGCAGCGCGAACCGGTCGAACAGGCCACGGAGGCCGGGACGCGGCTGGTATTCGACGACGAGCCGATAGTCGAAGCCATCGCCGACGGGCGTGAACACCCGCTCGTGCGTGGCATCGGGGAGGCCGTCCTGCGTGCTGCGGTAGGCCACGAGCCGGTTGGGCTCGAAGGTCGTGATCGTCATCACCAGCTCGCGCTCGCGGCCAAGGAGGCGGGTGACGAGGCGCGCCGTGTCGCCGGCCGCTCCCCAGTGCGAACCCGGCACGAGCCGGACGTAGCCCGGCCAGTACGCCGGCCAGTTGGCGAGGTCCGTGATGAACGCGAAGCCGCGCTCGACCGGGACCTGGAAGCGATGGCTGTCCTCGATCCGCTCCAAGCCCGGGATTCTAGGCGTCGAGGAACGAGGGGCTGTGGAGGCCCGGGGCGGACTGGCATCCGCCCCGGGCCGCGCGAGCGACGCTCAGTTGAGCGGGCAGCCCGCGTTGTTCGCGTTGTCGAGCTCGGTTGCCAGGTCCAGCATCGTCGAGCGCGAGCCGCTGGCGAGGGCGGCATTCACGTCGGCGATGACCGATGCGGGCGATCCCGCGAAGGCCACACCCGGGTGAGCCGTATTGAGGAGCGAGGCGACGCCCGCTCGGAACAGGATCTTGGCGGCACCGGTGAGCCCGGGTCCACCACCACCGCCGAGCGCGCTCACGAGCGTGACGTTGTCCATCCCGAGCGAATCGGGGACGTTGAACACGGACTCGAGCGTCTGGTTCGAGGCGAAGCCCGTGGCCGTCCAGGAGTCGATGTGGTTCTTCCAGTAGCCCGGGGTGCAGCCCTGGAGCCGAACCGGGGTCACGCAGAAGTCGATCCCGCCGGAGTCGCCGCCGGCGTCGACGTTCAGCGTGTCGGTGACCAGGTTGACCGGGGTGATGATCCCGTTGCCGTCGCCGGTCAGCGGACCCGCGATGCCGTTGACGGACCACCCGGCCTCGCCGGGATTGGGATCGTTGTCGTGCCACAGGATCCCGGTGATCCGGACCGGCGCCGCGAACTCGATCGTCGCCCGATCGCCCAGGAGGAAGCCCATCGGGAACCGTCCCACGACATCGCCATTCGTCTCTGCGCGGACGCGCATGACGTTGTCGTCCTCGATGAACGTGAAGGTGGCGCCCTGCCACGCGTCCCCTTCCTCGAACACCGTGCCCACGCCGGCAGAGGCGAAGAACCACGTGCCCGTGCACTCGAACGTTGACGCGCTGACGGTCACAGCCGAGGCGAACAGGCTCGCAACGAGGAACGAAGCGAGGATCAGGGCACGTCGACGTAGGCCCTTGTGCATTGCGGTACCCCCGAGATGTTGCGCCGGGCGGCACTCATCCGAGCCCCGGGACGGCGGCGATGTGCGCTGACGATATGGGGGGCCCAGTACCAATGGCTAGATGGCGGGTACAAATGGTGGTGCAGGGCGACACCTCCCACCGCCGCTACGCGGGGATCGCGCCCACGAGACCATCGCGAGCGCGACGGGGCCAGCATCCTCCGATGGCCGATTCGTCAACCTGGGCTACACTTATGCTCCGCCTTGGCGTGGGTCGCCTGTCGACACGACAGTTCCCTGCTCCATCCCGGAGAGCCGTGGGGATCCCGACCGCCAGTTCCGGAGTGCCCCCGCAAGGTCGCCGGGTCATCCCGCGATCCCCCTGATGCACTCGATCTCCGAAGGTTGCGGGTGAGGGCGGAGGGACAGCAGCAAGGAGCGTGGACGCGTGGGGGACGGCAACGGTATGAACGGCATCACCAGCGGCAATGGACATCAACGCCGGGACGATGAGCGGCTGCGGATCGCGCTGCTCGCGGCACCGATGGCTTCCGTTCCCCCGGTCGCCTACGGCGGCACCGAGCGGGTCGTCGCCGCTCTCGCCACCGAG
Source organism: Candidatus Limnocylindrales bacterium (assembly GCA_036555445.1). Lineage (GTDB taxonomy): Bacteria > Chloroflexota > Limnocylindria > Limnocylindrales > CSP1-4 > DATBLH01. The sequence goes on along the minus strand of DATBLH010000050.1, from coordinate 2,330 downwards.
CTGACCCGTCGCGGTCACCAGGTGACCGTGTTCGCATCGGGCGACTCCTGGGTGGAGGCCGAGGTGGAACCGGTGGTCCCGCAGGCCCTGTGGGGGACCGGCTACCAGGGCGACGTCTCCGCGCACATGCTCAAGGCGGCCGCCCGCGGCTGGGCGAAAGCGGACCAGTTCGACCTGATCCACTCCCACCTGGAGGCGTTCGGCTTCCTCCTCGCGCGTCACGCCCCGGTGCCCGTGCTGTCGACGCTCCATGGCCGGCTCGATGGCGTCGGGATGCCGGAATTGATCGAGGAGTTTGCGGACATTCCCCTGGTCGCGATCAGCGAGAGCCAGCGTCGCTGGGCGCCGGGCGCCAACTGGGCCGGGGTCGTCCACAACGGCCTCGCCCTCGCGGACATGCCGCAGGCTCCGGAGCCCGACGACTACCTGCTGTTCGTCGGCCGGGTCGCGGTGGAGAAGGGGATCGAGGACGCGATCGCGCTCGCCCGCCGCGCCCGGATGCCGCTCAAGGTGGTGGCCAAGGTCCATGACGCCACCGAGCACGCGCTGTATCGCAAGATCCGGGACTCCCTGACTCCTGACGACCAGGTCGAGTTCCTGGGTGAGCTGCCGCCGTCCGCCCGCGATCCTCTCTACGCGCGTGCGCGCGCGACCCTCATGCTCGGCGCCTGGCCCGAGCCGTTCGGGCTGGTCGCCATCGAATCGATGGCCTGCGGGACCCCGGTGATCGCCCGCCGCGCGGGCGCCCTACCGGAGATCCTCCGCCACGGCACGGACGGCTATCTCGTCGACGACGTCGGTGAGGCCGAGCTCGCCGTGCGGATGCTCGACCAGCTCGACCGGAGCGGCATTCGCGAGAGCACGATCGAGCGGTTCTCCGCGTCCCGGATGACCGACGCCTACGAGCGGATCTATCGCCGGATGCTGCGACCTCGTACGGATCGCACGCCGCGCGAGGAGCGCCTCACCGAGCTCGTTGCCGGCGCACGCTAGCGCGCCGGCCGACCTTTGGGCCCCGCCGATCCGGGCCCCGCCGATCCGGACGCTGCCGATCCGGACGCTGCCGATCCGGACGCCGCCGATTCGCATACGCGCGCCAGGTGAACGCAAACGCCGCGTCGGGTGGCATCCGAGCCCGTGCGGCGCGCTCTCCACGCACGCCCACGCCGGGACGACGAGACCTGGCCGCCCGATCAGGGAGGTAGCGCTCCCCCGGCGGTCAATCGCGAATCCGGATCGTTCGCCGCACGCGCTGCGAGGATGCTGATAGGCCCGCGCTCGATGACAGAATCGCGGGCGGCGTGGGGCGCCGCGTACGGTGGCTCAGAGGAACCCGCATTCCGCGGGCGAAAGGAGTGAGCAAACCATGCTGTGGACGATCCTCGCGATCCTGCTCGTCCTCTGGCTGCTGGGTCTCATCGGCAGCATCGGGGGCGCGGCGATCCACCTGCTCCTGATCCTTGCCGCTGTCGTGCTCGTCGCGCAGCTGGCGAGCGGTCGGCGCTCGACCCTCTAGCCACCGCGCCGCCCTGACGGGCGGCGCACCGCCAACACGGCGCGTCCGGTTCAGGGACCGGCGCGCCTTGTCATGTCCCGCGAGACCGGCTACGCGAAGAACTCGGCGATCGCGGCGGTGTCGTCGGAGAACGCCCAGCGCTCGACGACCTTGCCGTCGCGGATGTGGTAGATCTCCGCGGTCCGGTAGTGGAGCGTCTTGCCGCCCCGGGTTCCGGTGGCGTTGACCAGCTGGATCGCGTGATCGTCGCTGGCGAGGATGTCGTGGCTCTCGCCCGTGATCTCGTAGTCCGTCTCGCCGCTGCCGGGTGCCAGCGCCTGGAGCGCGGCCTTGCCACGACGCGGCTCCGCCTTGCCGATCTCGTGCCACACGATGTCGTCGTCCATCAACGCGTCGATCTTCTGGAAGTCGTTGGCGTCGAAGGCGTCCGAAAGCTCCTTCGCGACCCGTGCGTTCTCTTCCGCAGACATGGGCTGGTCCTCCTCTGACCATCGGGCCGCCGACCGTCGACCGCTCGGCAGGATGGCGACCATACACCTCCGCGATCTTGCAGGGACCGATCGGTCGTTGCAGTGGCAGCCAAACGCAACTACCCTCGATGACCGGCGACCTCACCGCGGCGGATCGCCGGACGCCGTCGGCGTCGCGGGATCGCCTGGAGGGACGCCATGGGTGAGGAGACCAGGGCCCCGGAGCCGCCGGCCAGGCTGGCGACTTCGAAGCTGTTAGAGGCCTGGCGAGTCGCCGAACGAACGTCAGAGGCCGCCCAGGCAGCCGCCAACGCGGCGGTCAAGGCGGCCGAAGCCGCCGAGCG
>DATBLH010000077.1:0-19614 GCA_036555445.1 Candidatus Limnocylindrales bacterium | reverse complement strand
TTGTGCGGTCCGTTCGCGAGGTGGGTCGTGTTGATCGCGAGGGATCCCGAGAAGTCGCCGGCGCCCTTGGCGAAGATCCAGCCGCGGTCGCCCATGTGGAAGTCGGGATCGATCGTCGCGAACCAGAAGCTCTGAGGCCGGCATCCGTTGCAGCCCATCGACACCCGCGGTCGCCAGATCCCGCGAACCGACCCACGCGGAATCCCGCTCTTGATGATCGCGGTCTGGTACCCCCAGTTCGACGCGGGGCGCGCCTCCTTGTACCAGCCCGAGCCCTGGAAGTAGCCGGACGGAGCGCCGTTGACGTTGACGCGGCCGTTCTCGACGTTCAGCACCCAGCCGGCGCGAGCGAACTGGATGTTCCCGTTCGGCTGGCGGAAGCGCGCGTACCAGCGGAACAGGCGTCGCCCGTCGGGCACCCGACGGGTGTCGATGACGAACGTCTGCCAGACGGTCGTGTCCTGCCCGTCCGGTGGCCGAATGCTGAGGAATCGACGGGCGAGCAGGTGACTCCGGTCGTCCTGGAGCTTGACCATGTCCAGGGTGCCGATGTTGTTGTGGAACACGATCCTCACGTGGAACGTGATCCTGCCGCCGATCGTCTGGGCCACCGGCCAGCACATGCCCATGTGGACGTGCCCCTGACCGCCCAGGACGGGAATCGGATTCCACCACTCCTGGGCCTCGAGGAAGATCCGCGGCTGCGCATAGCTCGAGCAGCTGACCGGCTCGGCCGCCTGGGCGTTCGGGGCCAGGAGGCCGGCGAACAGGCCGGCGAGGGCGGCGGCGACGAGCCATGGATGGCGGCGGGTCCGGCGGCGGGGGAGCGCATCGGCGGCCGGGGCGCGCTGGGGCATGGGGGTCCCTCCGGCGGTGACACGTGCGTCCGGGGACGGCGACGGGTTGACCTCCAGTCTGCACCCTCATCGCGGAGCTGTCCTGCGAGCGCCCACGACGGGAACTGGTGCCTGCGAGCACAGCGCGACGCCCACGGCGGCCTTCGTCCGGGTAAGCTCCGGGCGCGGCCGTTCGGCCGCTTCACCTTGCAGGAGGCCTGAGCCCGCGTGAGCCCGATGGACGGCACCGTCGATTTCCACTGCCACACGAGCCGCTCTGACGGCGTGCTCGCCCCGACGGTGCTCTACGACCAGATGCGCGTTGCCGGCCTCCGGCTCGCGTCGATCACCGATCACGACACCCTGGCGGGCTTCCGCGAGCTGCGCGCCGCCGGCATGGGCATGGCGGCCACCGAGACCGGACCCGAGCTGATCCCGGCGATCGAGATCAACAGCGTGGCGCCGTACATCCCCGACCTTCCGGAGGGCGAGCTCCACATCCTCGGCTTCGGGGTGGACCCCGACGACACAGAGCTGGAAGCGAAGCTCGAGAACCAGCGGATCAAGCGACGCGAGCGCTTCGCCGAGATCGTCCGCGTCCTCGCCGGGCTCGGGATGCCGATCGAGGAGCACCTGCCGGCGGTGATGCCGGAGGACGTCGCCTCGGCTGGACGACCGCACCTCGCCCGGGCCCTGATCCGGGCCGGCCACGCGACAACGGTCGAGGAGGCGTTCGACCTGGCACTATCGCCCGGCCGGCCCGCCTATGTGCCCAGGGTCGGTCTCGGTCCGCAGGCCGCGATCGAGACGATCCGCGCTGCGGGCGGCGTCCCCTCGCTCGCGCACTTTCCCCTCGCGCCCGACCGGCCGGAGATCATCGACGAGCTGATCGGGTGGGGGCTCGCCGGACTCGAGGTCCATTACGCCAAGTTCAACCCCGAGACGATCGCCAGGATGTCCGCGTTTGCGGAGTCCCGCGGACTGCTGGCGACCGGTGGCACCGACTACCACGGTGACAAGGGGCCGTACCCGGAGGCCCGTGCCCAGTTGCACGTGCCCGATGCCGTCGGCGACCGTCTGCGCGAGGCCGTGGACCAGGCCAACGCAGCGCGCGCCTGACGGTCCTGGCGCCGTCCGGCGTGGACCCGGGGCTGGTACCGTGCCCATGCCTGAGTCCAGGCCGTTGACGGTCCACCGGAGGAGCCGAGCCAGGTGACCGACGAGGAGCTTCCGGAGCGCCGCGGTCTCGACGACGACCAGCGCGAGCGGATCGCGATGCTGGGCGATCTCGACCCCACCGGCGTCGCGCTCCGGGACGAAGAGGCGATCGGCGCCGAGGCCGAGCGCGCTTCGCGGACCGAAGGGCGGGGGCTGGCGATCGCGCGCCGGGTCGTCATCGGCGCCATCGCCCTGTGGGTATTCCTGATCGCCCTGGGGCTGATGAAGGACGGTGCGCGCGGGCTGGCCCCCGCCCTCGGTGGGGCCGTGGACACGCTGGCCAATGCGGTCGGTCTGGGCTGGTTGGGCGCTCTGCTCGTCCTCTCCGGATCCCCGATCGCCGCGTCGTCGCTGGCGCTGCTCGACGGCGGCTTTCTCAACGTCGACGAGGCGTACGCGATGGTGGTCGGGTCGCGCCTGGGCGCCTCGTTCGTCGTGCTCGTGGTCGGCGTCCTGTACGCGCTCCGCGGCAGCAGCTCCGGCCGGCGGGCGCCGATCTCGATCGGGATCCTGGCCCTCTCGATGACCGCGATTGCCTACATCCCGGGTGGCCTCATCGGTCTCGGGCTCCTCGATTCCGGTGCGCTCAACGGCCTGGACCTGACGCCGCCGTCGGTGTTCTTCGACGCCACCGAGGCGATCTCGGCACCGATCATCGACCTCATCGAGACGGTCCTCGATCCGGGCACGGTCCTGGGCGCCGGGCTGCTGTTCGTGGCCGGGCTCGGCCTGCTCCTCGTCAGCTTCCGCCTGGTCGACGAGCTGTTGCCGTCGGTCGGTGGAGATGGCGAGGACGAGCGATCTCGCTGGTACGTGGGGCCGTGGACGATGTTCGGGATCGGGCTCCTCGTCGCTCTCGCGACGCTCTCGGTGGCGGTCGCCCTGACCCTGCTGGTGCCGGTCGTCGCCAAGGGCTATGTGCGAAGGGAGCAGACGCTGCCGTACATCGCCGGCGCGAACATCACGACCCTCGTGGACACGCTGGTGGTCGCGATCCTGCTCCAGAATGACGACGCGCCTCGGGTCGTGGTCGCGGTGGCCGTGGGGGTGACTGCCTGGACGGTGCTCCTGCTTGCGGTTGCGTACCGTCCGATGCGGCGGGCGGTGTTCGCGGTCCAGGACGCGGTGCTCCGAACGCGCACCCGGCTGGTGCTGTTTACGGGCGCGCTGTTTGCGTGTCCGATCCTGCTGCTGGCGATCCGCTGATCGGCGGATCTGCGGCCGAGGCCGAGGCCCTCGCGGCCCGTCGGGCCAGCCACGGCGACACGTAGCGTCGCCAGGCGGCGATCCCGGCCAGGCCGCCGATCGAATCCACGCCGATATCGAACAGCAAGGGCGTCCGGCCGGGAACGAACGACTGGTGGATCTCGTCGGTCAGCGCGTACATCACGAGCAGGACCATGACCCACCACGCCTGGCGCCGCAGGCCGCGCCCGTCGAGGGCGCGATCGAGGAGCATGCCGAGGACGAAGTAGACGGTGAGATGGGCCAGCTTGGCGACGTCGAATCGCAACCGGCCGCTCCCGGTGTCCAGTCCGTCTCGGGACGAGAGGACGAAGATGACGCCCATCCACAGGACGACCGGCGCCCATGTGGACACGACCGATCGGACTCGTGCGGATGGCCGGGAGGGAACCGGTGTGGAGCGAGCAGGACGCACGACGGTCCCCGGAGAGGTCACCGGCTCAGGATAACGAATGCCGCGCCGATGGCGACCCCAACGGTGCCTCGCCGCACCGCCAACGGCCCTGCCGGAGACCGTGCACGGCGACCCGGGGTAGAGTGCTGGACCCATGGAGCGCTCGTTCGTCGTCCTCGCGTCGACCGCGTATGCCGGGTCCACGCTCCTGTCGTTCCTGCTCGGGGCGCATCCCGAGATCGCCACCACGAGCGACGTTTCAGGGGTCCGTCGACGGGGCAGGATGGACGCATTCGAGTGCTCCTGCCAGCGGAAGATGATCGACTGCCCGTTCTGGCGCGCGGTCGCTCACGGAATGCGTGCTCGGGGGTACGCCGACTTCGACCTCGCCGACTTCGGGCTCGGCTTCGACTACTTCGGTCCCGGGCTGCGCAGCAAGGTGCTCGAGGGTTCCCTTCCGGTTGCACCCCTCGAAGGCGTGCGCGATCTCCTGGTAGGAGCCCTGCCCGGGCACCGGTCGCGGATGCGCGCAATCGCCAGGCGCAACCGGGACTTCGCCGATGTCGTCCTCGACGTCGCCGGGGCTCGCGTGTTCATCGATGCATCCAAGGAACGGATGCGGGTGCTGCACCTCCAGCGACACCTCGGACCGATCATGGACCTCCGGGTGGTCCACCTCGTGCGCGACGTTCGGGGGGTGGTCGAATCGAACCTGCGCCGGGGCAAGAAGCCGCACCTGACGCCTGCCCACGCGGCGCGCAACTGGGCGCGGACCAACGAGATCATCGTCCGCAACCTGCGGTCCGTGCCGGCAGACCGCCAGACGACCGTGCGCTACGAGGAGCTGTGCGCGGATCCGGATGCCACGATGGCCGCCCTGTTCGCGTTCTGCGGGGTCGACCCGGGTGTGCGGGTCACGGACGTCGTCGCTCGCGAGCAGCACCTGATCGGGAACCAGATGCGACTCAACAGTCTGGGCGAGATCCGGCTCGACGAGCGTTGGCGCGGCACCCTCGGCCCGCCCGACCTGGAATCGATCGGGCGGGCCGCCGGAGCGGCGTACGCCCGCCTATACCCCGACGGTGAGCCTCTCGGCACGGGCGGGGGCGGATGACCTCCGGACCCGCGACCGCCGGGGCTCCGACACCCGGCAATCGTGGCCTCGCTCATCGGGGTCGCGACCTCCGGGGTCGCGGCCGGATCCCGGCCCTGGCCTTCGTTGCGTTTGCCCTGACGGCGGTGATCGTCGTCGGCACCGCACTCCTCCTGGGCCAGGGGCCCCGCGACGCGTCGACCGGTTTCGCGACCTCGTCGCCCTCGACCAGCCTTACGGCTTCTCCGCTGCCAACCCTGAGCCGCGGTCCTGCCTGGACGCCCTCGGGCCCGTTGCCGGCCTGTGCGGAGGACGCCGCCTCCAGGTCCCCGAGCGCACCCGCGCCGGTCACCAGGCCGGCCCGGATCGCGCGCGAGATCAGCGCCGAGGGCTCCCGCGTGGGCCGACCCGGAGGGCTGTCCTACTCGCCGCGCACCGAGACCCTGATGGTGTTCCCGGAGCCCAACCCGGAAGCCCCGGACACGGCGACCTCGACGATCGGGATGATGAGCCTGTTCGGCGATCCGACCGGATCCGTTCCCCTTGGAACACGCATCCCGGACGCCCGGAATGTCGTGTTCGACTCTGCGGGGGAGCGCCTCGTCGCGCTCGACCCGGTCAACCAGGACCTGCTGTCGATCCCGGCCTCGGCCGCGGGCCAGATCGATCCACGGCCCGAGCAGGTCGCCCAGTTCGACCTCCGCGGGCTCGAGCTCGGGCCACTCGCGGGGAGCGCCACCGACCCCGTCGATGGCACGCTGTATGTCCTGGACATCGGCAAGACCCGCGTGGTGCGGATCGGGGCCGACACCGACGAGTTCGGCCGCACGACGCCGGCCCTTCGCAATGGCGGCGTCTGTGTCCTGCCGCTGGGTGCACTGCCGGATGCCCAGCTCCGGGGTCTTGCCCTGGATCCGGCGACCGACGACCTGTTCGTGATCGGCGCCGAGTCGCGACGCCTGTTCGAGCTCAGCAAGGACGGCATCCTCGAGGCGATCTACGACCTTTCGCCGCTCGGCGTCGGCGATCCGTTGGCGATGGTGTTCGGACCGAGCGGCGACCCGACCGAAGCGGACACGATCACCAGCCTGTACGTCCTCGATCACTTCGATCGAGCCGAGAACCGCGCCGCACGCGATCGGATCATCGAGGTCAGACTCCATGAACCGGACCCCCCGGTCGGCCTCTCGCTGGCGAGCGACGTCCATGCCGTCCTGGTCCAGACGATCCAGACCTCGGCATGGTCGCCGACGAGCTCGGACCCTTCGGGGTTGGCCTATCTCCCGGGTGCCGGGATCCTGGTCAGCGACGCGGAGATCGACGAGACCGATCGGTTCGCCGGGGCGAACGTCTACGGGGCCACCCCGGCGGGCACCCTCAGCCGCACCTATCTCGCGAGCTACACGACCGAGCCCGCCGGTCTCGCCGTCGATCCCGACACGGGCCGCTGGTTCGTCTCCGATGACACCGGCCGCCGTGTGTTCGTGGTCGATCCCGGACCCGACGGCCTGAGTGGCACCGGCGACGACGACCTGTCGTCGTTCGATACCAGCCTGTTCGGCTCCTACGACCCCGAGGGCCTCGCGTTCGGGCGCGGGACGCTATTCATCAGCGACGGCCTCGGAGCCGAGGTCTACCGGCTCCTCCCAGGGCCGAACGGCGTGTTCGACGGAACCTCTCCGGACGGCGACGATGACATCTCGCAGTTCGACACCCGCTCGCTCGGGCAGCCCACGCCGGAGGGTCTCGAGTACGCCGAAGACCGGGGCACGCTGTTCGTGGTCAGCAACGACCGTCGGTCGAACCTGCTCGAGGTCACCCCCGAGGGTCGCCCGTTGCGCGTTGTCGACCTGTCGTTCCTCAATGCCCTGGCGCCGGCCGGTCTGGCCTACGGGCCGGGGAGCACGCCGGGCGGGCCGTCGAGCCTGTACATCGCGGATCGCGGAATCGACAACTCGCGCGACACGGGCGAGAACGATGGCCGGATCTACGAGGTCCGGATCGTGCGTGGCGGTCCGCCGAACCTTGTCGCGAACCCGGGGATGGAGGTCGACGAGGACAACAACGGCGTGGCCGACATCTGGGCCGAGGATCCTGGCACCAGCCTCAGCCAGGAGACATTTCGCAGCGGCAGCCGCTCCATGCGACTCGAGGCGCCGGTCGACGGCGTCGTCGTCGACCAGCAGCTGCCGTCGATCGACCCCGAGCGCTCGTACACGTTCGCGTTCTGGGTGAACGTCCCGCGCACCGACACGCCGTTCACGCTCCGCGCCCGCATCCGCTGGCGGGACGCCGCGGGGACGAGCGTCGGCTTCCAGAAGATCACGACCGTGGAGGCATCCACGGCCGGCTGGGACAAGCTGCTGACGACGATCCGGTCCCCCGCGCGCGCGTCGAGCGCGAACGTGGCGTTCGCACTCGAGGGTGAGGGTGCCGTCGTCTACGTCGACGACGTCCTGCTGATCCCGGTCGGCTGACGACGCCGGGATGGTGGGGACCGTCTAGGAGGCGGCCCTCGCCGGCTCGTCCGCGCTCGCTTCGCGATAGGCATCCACGAGGATCCTGGCCACCTCGGGCCGGGTGAACTCGACCGGTGGCAGCTCGCCGGCGGTCAGCATCTCGCGGACCTTCGTCCCCGACAGGACGACGTGATCCTCCTTGCCGTGGGGGCAGGTCTTCGGGCTGGCCATGTTCCCGCATGCCTTGCAGAAGAAGGAGTGCTCGAACTTGATCGGCGTGATCCCGAGATCGTCGGCGGGGATCGTGTCGAAGATCCGCTGCGCGTCGTAGGTCCCGTAGTAGGTCCCCACGCCGGCGTGATCGCGGCCCACGATGAAGTGGGTGCAGCCGTAGTTCTTGCGGGCGATCGCGTGCCACACGGCTTCCCGTGGACCGGCATAGCGCATCGCTGCCGGGAACACCGACAGCAGCGATCGATCGGCCGGGTAGTACGAGTCCAGGATCGCCTCGTACGTGTGCATCCGGACGTCGGCTGGCACGTCGTCCGACTTCGTGGCGCCGACCAGCGGATGGAGGAGGAGCCCGTCGACCATCTCGAGCGCGACCTTCTGGAGGTACTCGTGCGCCCGGTGCACGGGGTTGCGGGTCTGGAACGCGACCACGCTCTTCCAGCCACGCTCGTCGAACAGCTTCCGCGTCTGGAGCGGGGTGAGTCGATGCTCGGCGAATGAACCTTCGTTCGGTCGGTCGAGGACCCACACCGGGCCGCCGAGGAGCACGTCGCCCTGCTCGTACAGGCGGGCGACACCCGGATGCGCGGCCTCGGTCGTCCCGAACACCTTCGCCGCCTCGTGCTCCCGGTCATAGCCGAACTTCTCGGTGACCTGCATCAGGCCGACGATCCGATCGCGCTCGTCGACGAGGGCGATCTCCTGGCCCTCGGCGATCGACTCGGCCTGCTCCGTGGTCACGGCCAGGGTTACCGGCATCGCCCACAGGAGTCCGTCCGACAGGCGCATCGATTCGACGACCGTCTCGTAGTCCAGCTTGCGCATGAACCCGGTGAGCGGGCTCAGCGCCCCGATGCCGATCATCTCGAGGTCGGCCAGCTCGCGCTCATCGAGCTTCACCCGAGGCAGCGTGGCGGCACGCTTGAGCGCGTCCGCTCGAGCATCACCGGTCAGCTCCCGGTCGACCAGGACGCCGCCATGCGGGATCGACGGTCCGGGCACGTGGTGACGGGCCGCGCTGGGTGCACTGACCGAGGCCGCGACTCCCTCCGCGACGAACCCGCGATCCTCGAGCAGCGTGAGCACCGCGGCGACGCTCTCGTCGATCGTTTCGGCGTCCGTGTCGCACACGAGGTCGGGCCGCTCGGGCTCCTCGTACGGGTCGTTGACCCCGGTGAAGCCCTGGATCTCGCCCGCGATCGCCTTCTTGTACAGGCCCTTGAGGTCGCGCTCCACGAGCGTGTCCAGCGACGTCCTGACGAAGACCTCGAGGAACGATCCGATCTCGCGCCGGCTCGCGTCCCGCTGCGCCTGGTAGGGCGAGATGAAGGACGACAGCACGATCACGCCGTTGCGGGTGAGCAGCTTGGCGACGAACGTCACCCGCTCGATGTTCTTGTCGCGATCTTCCTTCGAGAAGCCCAGGTCGCGGGTGAGACTCTGGCGGACCACGTCACCATCGAGTCGCTCGACATGGACGCCGCGGTCGTGGAGGATCGTCTCCACGCGCTTCGCGATCGTCGTCTTGCCCGACCCCGACAGGCCGGTGAACCAGACCGTCACCCCATGCGTCATCGAACGCCCTCACCTCATGCTGAGCCCGCTGATCCCGGTCGTCCGCGCGACGACGGTCACACCCCGGCTTGTACCCTAGCGAGCGTGGGCAGTATAGGCGCACCTCCCCCGAACCGGCCGCCGGACGGTGCGGCCGGGCACCGCTGAGCGTTGGCAGTCCGAACCGGACTCCGCCGGCTACTGCCCGGATCCGCCCGCTGCATCGTGATCGGGCTCGACGGAATCTCCGTCGGTGCCATGCGCGATGCCATCGGTCAGGGACTTACGCCGTCACTCGCGGCCCTGTCCGCGGACGGGCCGATCCCGATCGCCTCCAGCCTGCCACCCGTCTCGTCGGTCGCCTGGTCCACGTTCATGACCGCCGCGAATCCTGGACGCCACGGGATCTTCGGGTTCACCCACCCGGACCCTTCCGATTACGACGTGACGTTCCCCAACGCGGACGATCTCCGGATGCCGACGCTGTGGGACCGCGCGGCAACCGACGGCCTGCGCTCGGTGGTCGTGAACCTGCCGGCGACATACCCGGCGCGCAGGATCGCCGGGGCGATGGTGGCCGGGTTCGTGGCGCCACGGCTCGACCGCGCCTGTCATCCCAAGGCGCTGGCGGAGCGGCTGGAGCGCGACGGGTACGTGATCGACGTCGACGTCGGGCTTGCCCGGGTCGATGAGGCGGCATTCGCTGCCCACGTCGACCACGTCCTGGAACGCCGGATCGCGGCGATGGAGGCGCTTCTGGGCGAGGAATCGTGGTCGCTCGCGATCCTCGCGTTCACCGAGGCCGACCGCCTGAATCACCTGGGTCATCCGCGTCTCGCGGGAGGAGACGGACGTCTCGGCGAGGCATATCGATCGTGGCTCCGGACCGTGGATGCGTTCGTGGGTCGACTCGCGGAGCGCTATCCCGATGCCGCGATCCTCGCCCTCTCCGACCACGGATTCGGGCCGCTCCAGCGATATTTCAACCTCGACGCGTGGCTGACGGAGCAGGGCCTGCTCACGCTGGATGCGAACGGACGCATCGATCGCACGAGCCGGGCGTTTTCGATGGATCCCGGACGGGTGTATCTCAACGCCGCCGGCATGTTCACGGGTGGAGCCGTGGCGACGGGCGCCGCGACGGCGCTTGCAGCGGAACTGGCGGAAGGCCTGCTCGCGATCGTCGATCCCGAGACCGGGACGCATCCGATTGCGGCCGTCGTCCGTCGCCGCGACGCGTACCACGGGTCCCGGTCGCGCCAGTCGCCGCACCTGGTGTGCCTTCCGGCGGCGGGCTACGAGCTGAAGTCCTCCCGCCGTCTGCCGTTGACCGCAGCTGCCGCCGAGTTCGAGGGAACCCATACTCACGCCGACGCCTTCTTCCTGGCGTCGGGCGCGCGGCCCCACGAGGGCGCGACGCTCGAGGACGCTGGCGCGACGGTGCTCTCGGCGCTCCGTCTCCACGACGATGATGTCGACGGCAGGACCCTGATTCGGTGACGCCGTTGACCGCATGCACGAGCGTGTCTGCAATCATCCTCCCGGCCGCGACCGGCGGCGTCCCAACGTGATCCTTCCCGAGGTGGACAGCGCATGACCGACCACCAGCGAGACGGCGAGCGACGACGGATCCTCGTCGTCGGGCTCGACGGAGCCGAGCCGCGGCTCGTGTTCGACGCCTGGCGCGACGACCTGCCGACGATCTCGCGGCTCATGGGTCAGGGTTTGTGGGGCCGCCTCGAGTCCACGATCCCGGCGATCACGGTCCCCGCCTGGGCGTCCATGATGACCGGACGCGATCCTGGCCAGCTCGGCCTCTATGGCTTCCGCAACCGCGTCGACAATTCCTATTCGCGGTTGTCGATCGCGAACGCGACCTCGGTTCGATATCCGCGGGTGTGGGATCTCGTCAGCGGCGCCGGCGGACGCGTGGGCGTGGTCAGCGTGCCCCAGACCTATCCGATCCGTCCGGTCAACGGCGAGGTGGTGAGCTGCTTCCTGACGCCCGGCCCCGAGAGCCAGTACGCCTTCCCGTACAGCCTGAAGAGCGAGATCACGGGCTGGATCGATGGCGAGTTCCTCGTCGACGTGCCCGACTTCCGCTCGCCGGACAAGGAGCGGATCCTGCGCGACATCTACCGGATGGCCGATCAGCACTTCGAGATCTGCCGGCAGCTCCTGTCCCGCCAGTCGTACGACTTCTTCATGACCGTGGACATGGGGGTCGACCGGATCCATCACGCGCTGTGGAAGTACATGGATCCGGGTCATCCGAAGCACGAACCGGGTCACCCGCTCGAGACGGCGATCCACGACTACTACGTCCACGTCGACGGCCGCCTGGCGGAGCTGCTCGAGCTGGTCCCGCCCGACACGATCGTGCTCGTCGTCTCCGACCACGGCGGGCAGGCAATGCTCGGCGGCGTCTGCATGAACGAGTGGCTGATCGAGGAGGATTACCTGCACCTGCCGAGCTACCCGAGCGAGCTGACCGCGTTCGACAAGGTGGATGTGGCCTGGCCGGAGACGCGCGCGTGGGGCGACGGCGGTTACTACGGCCGGCTGTTCATGAACATCGCCGGCCGCGAACCGGACGGGGTCATCCCCGCCGCCGCTTACGAGTCCGAGCGTGACCGGCTGGTGGACCTGGTCTCGGCGCTCGGTGACCCGGACGGGCGACCGCTGGGATCACGAGCGTTCAAGCCGGAGGAGATCTATCGCGAGGTTCGGAACGTCCCGCCGGACCTGATCGTGTACTTCGGCGACCTCGATTGGCGGTCGGTGGGGAGCATCGGACAACGGTCGATCTGGACGTTCGAGAACGACATCGGACCGGACGATGCCAACCACTCGCAGCACGGCATCTTCGTCCTTTATGACCCGCAGCATCCCGGCGGCGGCCGGCGGCTGGACGGCCTCCAGATCTACGACGTCGCTCCGACCCTGCTGGGGATGCTGGGCCTTCGCGTCCCGGACGGCATCCGCGGCAAGCCGATGGAGCTCGGCTGACCGTTCGCCACGCGAGCCCCGACCTCCGGCCGACGACGCCGGACGCACCCAGCACCACCGGCTCCGGTGTCAGCACCCAGGACACGGTGCAAGGACGCACCACGGTACTGGGGTACCTCCTTGATTCGGTACTACTGGTGCGTCACAGTCAGGTGACCCGGAACTTGTCATCGCGTTCGGACTTATTTCGTTCGCATCATCTGCCAGGCGACCTCGCATCAGTGATCGGCGCTCGTCGGAACTCACAGGACCAGCCGGGGGGTCCGCTGAACCGCGCTGAGCGCCATCGGGGGCATTTCGTGGAATCGGACCGCAGGTCCCAGAGCAACAGGAACGGGGAGGACGGTCGAGATCCCGGCATCGCGGACCCGACAACGGGCCGTGGCGTCCGGTCGCTCCTCCGCCCGAGGCGGGTGGCTCGCGCCGCCAGCATTCGGGAAGTCCGCCCCGCACCGCTCGTGATGAGCGTGCGTCTCGCCGAGCCGAGCCCGGTCCTCCGGTACCCGGCGCCGGCACCGGCCGCATTCTCCGGGTCGATCCGGAAGCGCGCGCTGGACATCGTCGTCGCGTCACTGGTCCTGGTGCTCGGCGCGCCGGCGTGGCTGCTCATCGCGGCGCTCGTACGCCTGACGTCGCCCGGGCCGGTCCTGTTCCGCCAGCAACGGTTGGGCCTGGGGGGCGTTCCGTTCACGTGTCTGAAGTTCCGCTCGATGCACGATCGCGCGAGTGAGGACATGCATCGCGACTACGTCGTCAGCCAGATCACGGCGCCCGAAGACGCCGTCCGTCACGACAACGTGTTCAAGCTGACCCAGGATCCGCGCGTCACGGCCGTCGGGAAGTGGCTGCGCCGGATGAGCCTCGACGAGATCCCGCAGTTCATCAACGTGCTGCGCGGTGAGATGTCGGTGGTCGGCCCGCGACCGGCCCTGGAATACGAAGTGGCGCACTACGAGCCTCATCACCTTCAGCGGCTCGCCGCCCGGCCCGGGATCACCGGTCTGTGGCAGGTGTCGGGTCGCAACCAGCTCAGCTATGCGGACATGGTCGAGCTGGACGTCGAATACATCCAGACCTGGAGCTTCGGGCGGGACGTCTCGATCGTCGCCCGAACGCCATGGGTCATGTTCTCCAACTCAGGGGGAGCTGCCTGAATGAACGCGGCTGCATCACGGGTCCTCGGTGTCGGGGTCATCGGTTGCGGGTACTGGGGACCGAACCTGGTCCGCAACTTCGCTCGGCACGAGCAGTCCCGGGTCGTCGCGTTGTGCGACGCCCAGGTCGAACGCGCGGCGAAGATCGCCAGCCTCTATCGCGTAGAGAAGGTGACCTCGGACGCCCGTGAGCTGATCAATCACCCGGACGTCGAGCTCGTCGTCGTCAGCTCGCCCTCGGCCACCCACTACGACCTGGCCAAGGCGGCGATCCTCGCCGGCAAGCACGTGCTGGTGACCAAGCCGATGACGACCCGCGTCGAGCACGCGGAAGAGCTGGTCCACCTCGCCGAGCGCCAGGGCGTAATCCTGGCCGTCGACCACACGTTCGTGTACACCGGCGCGGTCCGGAAGATGCGCGAACTGATCGAGTCGGGCGAGCTTGGCGAGATCTACTACGTCGACTCGGTGCGGATCAACCTCGGCGTCTTCCAGTCGGACGTCAACGTCCTGTGGGACCTCGGGCCGCACGACATCAGCATCATCGACTACGTCCTCGGCGGCACCCTCCCGGTCGAGGTGTCCGCGGTCGGCGCGGTCCATGCCGGCAGCCGGACGGAGAACATCGCCTACCTCACGATGCGCTACGGGCCCGACGTCCTCGCCCACGTGCACGTCAATTGGCTGGCTCCGGCCAAGATCAGGCGGACGATCGTCGGCGGCTCGCGCCGGATGATCGTCTATGACGACATGTCGCCGTCGGAGAAGCTCCTGATCTACGACAAGGGCGTCACGATCGCACCCTGGAACGACCCGGAGCAGATCTACAGCCAGCTCGTCTCGTACCGCTCGGGCGACATGCAGGCCCCACGGCTCGACGATCGGGAGGCGCTCGCGGTCGAGGTCGAGGATCTCGTGGAATCGATCACGACGGGTCGCCAGCCCGTGGCCGACGGCGTCTCCGGCGTCCGAACGGTCCGGATCCTCGAGGCGGCGCAGGAGTCGATGCGGGACCACTCGCGGCCCGTGCTCGTGGGTCCCGGCGTTCGGGCCCCGGTCGCGGTGCCGATCGTCACCGCGAACCGATCCTGGGCCTGAGCGGCCCTCTCGTCACACCCTCCCTCGTGGGCTAGGCTCGGGCACGGCCCGACGCTCCACGCGAGAGCGGCGGCATCGTCTTCATCCGCGGGCTCATCGCCTGCGCCGGGGGTTCTGAATGTCTCGCATCTGGGGAAAATCGGACCTCGTGCCACCGCGCGAGGAAGCCGGTCGCGATCGGCCACCACTTCGCGTCGTTCGCTTCACGCCCGACCTGGCGGCGGAATGGGACGCGTTCGTGGAGCGCTCGCGGAACGGCACTCTGTTCCACCAGCGTCGATTCCTCGCGTACCACGCGGAAGCCAGGTTCCTCGACGAATCGCTGCTCATCTATCGTGACGAGCGGTTGCTCGCGGTCTATCCCGCGGCCGTCGGCGCCGTCGACGGGGAATGCTGGTCGATCTCCCATCCGGGCACGACCTACGGCGGCCCGGTCCTGGCAGCGGACGCCAGTCTCGCCGATGTCACCGGGGTCGTCCGCGCGATCGTCGACCACGCCGCGGAGAACGGGATGGCCGGCCTCCGGATGCGCCTCTCCGAGCAGGCGTTCCGGCTGCTCCCCAGCGACGAGGTCGAATTCGTCCTGTGGTCGCTCGGATTCCAGCCGGTGGCGGCCGAGCTGTCGACGACCATCTCGCTCGCCGACGGGGCCGTAGCTGCCCGGGCCCGTTATCGATCCGATACCGCACGCAGCGTCCGTGCCGCCGCGCGGAACGGGGTCTCCGTCGACTGGTCCGACGACTACGCAGGCTTCTGGGCCATCCTCGAGGAGAACCTCGAGCGGCACGGCGCGCGCCCGACGCACGACCTGGCCGAGATCCAGCGCCTTCGCGACCTGTGCGGTGAGGACCGGATCCGGCTGGCGATCGGCACCCTGGGAGGCGACGTCGCGGCGGGCGTCGTCGTGTTCGTCGCCAACCCCGCCGTGTTCCATGCCTTCTACATCGCCCAGGACTACAGCCACCAGCAGAGCCGAGCCCTCAGCGCCGTGATCGACTTCCTCGTCGACTGGGGCGCCACGTCTGGCCACCGCTGGTTCAACCTCGGGATCTCGACCGAGGCCCATGGACGGGTCGTGAACTGGGGCCTGTTCCGGTTCAAGGAGGGCTTCGGTGGCTCCGGCTTCAATCGCATCACGTACGCCCTGCGCGCCGCGTCTGTCGACAAAGCGGCCTGATCGCAGTCCGGCCGTGCCGGTGCCTCCGGGCACCGACCAGGAACGGACTGTGAGGACCGCTGGCGTACCATTGATCGACTCTTGACCCTTAGGAGGCGCGATTCCCGTGGAATTCCGATCGCTCCTCCGGATGATCCTCGTCCGGTGGTGGCTGGTCGTTCCGACATTCCTGATCACGTTCGGCTCAGTGGTCGTGTTCACGCTCGGCCAGACCCCGATCTACCAGGCGTCGTCGACGTACCTCGTCACCCCGGTCACGGCCTTCAACGCTGACGTCCTGACGGCCCTGGGCCTGCTCAGTCGGCAGTCCGAGATCGCGTCGACGTATGTCGAGGTCGCCCGCAGCAAGACGATCAAGGACCAGGTGGACGCTGGACTTGCCCTCGGCCGCGATGACAAGAAGGGGATCGACCTCGAGGCGCGGCTGGTCACCGGGACCAACACGATCGAGATCACCGTCCGCAGTCCCACCCCGGAGCTGGCGCAGAGCTATGCCAACAAGGCCGGCGAATCGCTGATCGCGTATACCAAGGACCTCTACGACGCGTATGAGCTCCGACCGCTCGATGCGGCCGGCATCCCGGATCGGCCGGTCCTGCCCAACATCCCGCTCAACCTGGGCCTGGGAGTTGGGGCCGGCCTCGCGCTCGCGATCAGCCTCGCCTTTGCCGCCCAGCTCCTGTCTGCGCCGCCGAAGCTTGCTGCCCAGGTGAACATCATCGATCGCCAGTCGGGCGCGTACAACGAGACCTACTTCCTGCTCCGGCTGCGGCAGGAGATGAGCCGCTCCAGGCGGAGTCGCGCGCCGGTCACGATGGCACTCGTCAACGCGAACCACCACGGTGCCCTGACCGGCCTGTCGCCCGACGTCGAGACCGAGGCCCACCGGCGGCTGACGGCACTCCTGGAGGGCCACCTGCGGACCGAGGACCTGGTCGCCCACCTGGGCGATGGCGTGTTCGCGTTCCTGCTCCCCGACGTGCCGGCCGACGAAGCGGTCGAAGTCGTCGAGGGTCTGCGGGTCCGGATGGCCGCACCGGCGCTCGACATCGACGAGGCCGGCCAGCCCGTCCATGCCAACGGTGCGGCAGGCGTGGTCACCTATGCCGGCGAGGAGATCGGCTACGAGGACCTCCTGGCTCACGCCCGGATCGCGCTCACCGATGCCGAGATCTCGCCCTCGGGCAAGGTGTCGGCGGTTGCCGTCGAGACGGGACAGGCCGGCACCACCCCGCCGACCCCGATCCGGGGCGGCCTCGGCCGGGCCGGCGCGACCTCGCGGCGCGGGGCCCGCTGACCGCGGCCCCCTACTCGTCTCGCTCGTGACCAGCGTGCCCGATCCGGCCGGGCTCCCGTCCGGCCTCGTCGTCGACGGCCCCGTGGGGTCGACCCCGCTCGCGGGGGTAGACGCGCATCGTCGCGGCCGGGACCTCCGCCTCGCGGCGAAGGGCGGGGGCGTGGTGTTCGCCGGCAAGCTGTTCGCCTGGGGAACCAGGTTCGTCCTGGCGGTGATCCTGGCGCGCGTCCTCGCGCCCGAGGGCTATGGCCTGTACAACCTGGCCCTGACTGCGGTCACGATCGCATCCAGCTTCGCCGTGCTCGGCCTCGACTCCGCGGTCATCCGCTGGGTCTCGATCTTCGACCGGCGCGGCGATCGGGCGGGGATGCTGGGCGCACTGCAGGTCGGCATCGGGCTGCCAGCCCTGGTCAGCCTCGCCATCGCGGCCGCGCTCGTGTTCGCCGCCGTCCCCGTGGCGCAATACGTCCTGAGCAACCCGGAGGTCGCGGCGCTGCTGCCCGTCGCGGCGCTGCTGGTGCCGTTCATGGTCCTCAATCGACAGCTCGGCGCCGCGCTCCAGGGTCTGAAGAAGATCGAGTTCGGAATCCTCGCGGAGCAGTTCAGCCAGCCGCCGATCCGGTTCGCGATCATCATGGGCTTCATCGGCCTGGCGACCCTCGGCGCGTTCGAGGCCGTCGCTTCGGCCACCCTGGCGGCCGGCGCGGCGACCCTGATCCTCGCCTTCTTCGTCGTCCGCTACGCCCATCTCCGGCAGGCCCCGCGGCCGGTCCGGCGCGAGACGCGCGAGATGCTCGTCTTCTCGTTGCCAATCTGGTTCTCGAACATCGTGACCACGGTGGGAACGAACCTCCAGACGCTCGTGCTGTCCGCGTTCAGCACGCTCGCCAACGTCGGCATCTTCGCGATCGCCGCCCACGTCAACCTGCTGGCGTCCCTGTTCCATACGTCCGTGGTCCAGTCCTCGATGGCGATCTTCGCCGACCTCCACGACCGGGGCGACAGGCCCGGACTCGGCCACCTGTACCAGACGACCTCGAAGTGGACGTTCAGCCTCAACCTGCCACTGTTCATCGTGATCGTGCTGTTCCCGGGAGCCCTCCTGTCCGTGTTCGGGTCCGGGTTCTCTGCCGGAGCCCCGGCACTCGTGATCCTCGGTCTCGAGGCGCTTGCCAACTCGGCCACCGGCACCTCAGGCTCACTCCTGGACATGACCGGCCACACCCGCGTCAAGTTCGTGAACTCCACGGTCGCCGCGGGCACGGCCCTCGCGCTCAACGTGCTCCTCATCCCGCCGTTCGGGCTCATCGGAGCGGCGATGGCGGCGCTCGGGGCAACGCTCGCCGTCAACCTGCTCCGGGTGGCACAGGTCTGGTACCTCCTCCGGCTCCTCCCCTGGGAACGATCGTTCGTCAAGCCGATCCTGGCCGGCCTGGGGGCGTTCGCCGTGGGGGCCGGAGTCGCGATGGCGCTGGCCGGGATCGACCCCATCTTGCGCGTCCTCGTGGGCGGACTGGCCATCGTCGCCGTCTATGCCTTCATCCTGGTCCGCCTCGGCATCAGCGACGACGATCGCGAGCTGCTGTCGCGGGCCGCCCGACGCTTCCGGCGCCGCGGCAAGGGCCGGACCGACAGCGACGCCGACGACAACGATCGCGAGATGGGTGAGCTTGATGGCCGGTAGCCTCGAGCTCGGTCCCGCCGGCCGGCCGTTCGGCGCCCCCATGATCTTCGGGGAGGCTGACCCGGAGACGACTCCGACCGCGGTCGACCGCGGGGCGATCGTGCTCGTGTTCTTGGTGCTCGCCGGACTCGCCCTCGCCGTGGGGCTGTTCGTCGCCACCGGGCGGCCGGAGGTCGCCGTCGCCGCGGCCGGCGCGCTGCCCGCGGCGGCGATCCTCGTCCGCTATCCGTTCGCAGCGGTGCTGCTATGGGTCCTGTGCGTCCCGTACTTCCTCGAGGTCGACACGGTCACGCCCCACCCCGCGTTCTGGCTCCTCCACCGGCTGATGGTGGTGGCGATGCTCGGGCTGGTCCTCGTGTACCACGTCCTGGGTCAGATCCGGTCGCGACTGCGGCCGACGATCGTCGACGTTGCGATCCTCGCCTTCCTCGGTCTCGGCGTGGCGAACATCCTGCTCCTGGCCGACAACCCGACCCGGATGCTCATGGCGTTCTACGACCGGCTGGTCGTTCCGTTCCTCATGTTCTGGCTCATCCGAGCCCTGGCGCCCGGGCAGCGCGACCTCCAGCGCCTCGCGATCGCCGGCGCGATCACGGTCGCCGTCCAGGCCGCGATCGGCGTCCTGTCCTGGGTCGCCCCGAGCGCCCTGCCGGCCCAGTGGCTGGGTCGTGCCGGCGAGCGGACGGTGGGAACGTTCGGTGGGCCAGGTCCGTTCACCGTGACGCTCGTCTTCTTCGGCCTCCTGGTCGCTCACTATGCCCTGGCCGGAGCCGGCCGCCGGCCACGCCCGCTGCTGATCGCCGTCGTTGCCGCCGGTCTGTTCGCCATCTTCCTGTCCTTCCAGCGAGGTGGCTGGCTGGGTGCCCTCGTCGGGTTCACCGGCTTGTGGCTCGTGCATCGGCGAGCCACGTCGAAGCTCGCGCTGGGCGCGATGGTCGTCGCGCTCGCGCTGGCGATCGGCCCCCTGGCGGCAGAGTTCGAGTTCGCGTCCGAACGGCTTGCCGATGCGGACACCGTCGACTCGCGGCTGATCACGTTCGATGCCGCGATCCAGATGGTCGAGGACCAGCCGATCACCGGCTTCGGGTACGGCCAGTTCGAGAAGTTCGACGAACAGTTCAAGCGGTCGGTGGGCGACGTGGCACTCGAGGCAGGCGGGAGCCTT
>DATBLH010000073.1:0-22735 GCA_036555445.1 Candidatus Limnocylindrales bacterium | reverse complement strand
AAGGTCATGGGTAGGTAGGGTCAGGGTAGTCGGTACAGCCGACGTGATAGATGCCCTTGACGCGTGGCAGAAGCGTCCACTTCGGTGGATACCTTCACCGGGACAGCATCGGAGCGGCTCCTTCGGGAGCCGCTCCGTTTTTCTGTGCGGCCACGGCGCGGCTCGCCGGCTATGGCAGGCCCAGTCCCGCGAGGTACTCGAGCTGTTCCAGCTGCTGCTGGACGTCCGGTGCCTCGTGCCCGCTGAACGGCCACACCCGGATCTCCTTGGGGCCGTCGTACTCGTTGTACGCGGCGAACACCGTGGACGGCGGTGTGATGTCGTCCTCGAGGCCGACCGAGAACAGGGCCGGGATCGTCGCCCGCGCCGCAAAGGACCGCCCGTCCACGTAGGACAGGGTGCGGAACACCCGCTCCTCCTCGGTGCGATGGACGCGCAGGAATCGCCGGATCTCGGCGTACGGATCGGTGTCGCAGACCTCGAGCGCGCGCCGGAAGTGGCACAGGAACGGGACGTCCACGAGGGCCGCCACCGGACGCCGCGCGAGGGCGGCCGCGGCGAGGGCCAGGCCTCCGCCCTGGCTGATCCCGGCCACGACGATCCGGTCCGGATCGACCATCGGATGCTCGGCCGCGCTGTCGACGGCGAGCACGGCATCGGTGATCAGGCGACGGTAGTAGTAGGTGGACGGATCGAGGATGCCGCGCGTCATCACGCCCGGCGACTGGGAGCCGGTCCCTCCGTCCACGATGTCCGACGTGTCGCCGGAGAGCCACCCGCCGCCCTGGCCCCGGGTGTCCATCACGAGCTGGGCGAAACCGGTCGACGCCCAGAACAGCCAGTCGGTGGGCTTGCCACGGCCGCCGCCGTAGCCCAGGAATTGGACCACGGTCGCCAGCGGTCCCTCAGCGTCACTCGGCCACTGCAACCACGCGCGGATCGGCTGGCCGGCGAACCCGGAGAACGTCACGTCGGCGGTGCGGATCGTTCGGAGCCGGGTGTCCACGTCCGCGAACCGCGTCTCGCTCCGGACGCGCCGGCTGTTCTCGATCGTCGACGACCAGAAGGCATCGAAATCGGCCGGCTCATCGCGCGGCGGCCGGTAACCGCGGAGCTCGTCGAGTGGCAGGTCGAACTGGGCCATCAGCGAATTCTGCGGCGGCCCATGTCCATCTGCCGGACGCGGGCGCAACCCCGGCCGGCGGATAGACTGCCCTCGATGGTGGTGACCGCGTGAGCACGACGCTGGCGCTCGCGACCCATGCCCTGGCCAAGCGCTTCGGCTCCCGTGTCGCCCTCGACGGCCTCGACCTCGCGGTGCCAACCGGGGTCGTCTATGGCTTCCTGGGTCCCAACGGAGCCGGCAAGACCACCACGATGCGAATCCTCACCGGCCTCATCCACGCTGATGCTGGCAGCGTGGAGTTGCTCGGACAGCCGTTCGGCCGTGGAAGCCGGCGCCGTCTGTTCGACGTCGGGGCGCTGATCGAGTCGCCGGCGTTCTATCCCTACCTGTCGGGTCGCGAGAACCTTCGGGCCCTGGCCGCCACCGGAGCGCCGACACCCGCCCGGCGCGTGGACGAGGTGCTGGACGTGGTGGGCCTGGCCGATCGGGCCAGGGATCGCGTGGGCGGCTACTCCCTAGGCATGAAGCAGCGCCTCGCGATCGGTGCGGCGTTGCTCAGCGATCCGCAACTACTCCTGCTCGATGAGCCGGCCAACGGTCTCGACCCGGCCGGCATCGTGGGCATGCGCGACACGCTGCGCAGGCTCGCCGCGGTCGGCAAGACCGTGTTCGTATCCAGCCACATCCTGGGCGAGGTCCAGCAGCTCGCCGAGATCGTGGGAATCATCGCCCGCGGGCGGTTGATCAGCGAAGGGCCGATCGCGAGCTTGCTCGCGATCGGCGGGTCCATCCGGATCCAGGTGGCCCCAGGCGATGCCGCCCGCGCATCGGCGGTCCTCGACGGGGTCGCCGGACCCGGCGCGTCGGGGACCGTCCCGTCCGAGGATGGCTGGCTCAGTGTCCGCTTCGATCCCGATCGAGCTGCCGAGCTCAATCGAGCGCTCGCCATGGCCGGGATCTATGCATCCCGGATCGAGCTGCGCAGCGATCTCGAATCCGTGTTCCTGGAGCTGACGGCGGCGCCCGAGGACGACACGGGCGGCCTGGGCGGCGTGCAATGAGGGTCTTCCTGGCCGGGCTGCGCAAGCTGGTCCGACGGCCGGCGAGCCTGGTGACGCTGGGCCTGATGATCGGCTTGATCCTGCTCGTGTTCCTGGCCGTCGGCGCCACTGCACGCCAGATCGAGGCAGGTGGAAGTCAGGGCGACAACGCCATCCTGCTGGTGACCTTCCCCGCCGCCTACGAGCTGGCCCTGGGGTTCGTCCTCGGCCTCGGGGGATTGCTGGCCCTCGTGTACGGCGCGGCGATCGCCGGCTCCGAGTGGTCGTGGGGGACGCTCAAGACGGCGGTCGCGCGGGGCGAGGGAAGGAGCTGGTACCTCCTGTGGACGTTCGCCTCGATCGCGCTCATCCTCGCGGTCGGCATGCTCATCAGCTACGCCCTGGCCGTGATCGCGGCCTATGTCGGAGCCATCCTTGCCGGCGTCCCCACCGATGGAGTCAGGGACACCGCAACGCTGGGCAGGATCCCGGAGCTGCTGGGGCGCGGCTGGATCACCCTCGTCGAGCAGGCGGCCATCGGGTTTGCCGTGGCGACCGTCGCGAAGAGCCAGCTGGCCGGGATCGGCGTCGGGATCGCTGCGTTCATCGGCGAGCAGTTCGCCGGGATCTTCATCGGTGATGTCGTCCAGTGGTTCCCGTTCTCGGCGGCCGGCGCCGCGACCACGGCCGGAACGACATCCGGTGGGAACCAGCAGTTGGTGCCGACGCTCGACCCGAACACGGCGCTGCTCGTGGTGGTCGCCTGGTTGATCGCCGCGCTCGTGGTCGCCGCGCTGGTCACCGAGCGCGCGGAGATCGGCGGCTAGCCGACCTCCGCGGCCCCCGTCCTACGAGGAGGGCGGGATGTTGTGGTTGACGTGGAACAGGTTCTCGGGGTCATAGCGACCCTTGATCTCGGCCAGCCGGTCCCAGGTCGCACCCGGGTAGGCCGCCCGCACGCGTTCCGGACCCTCGTCGTTGACGAAGTTCACGTAGGCGCCGGGATCGTCCTGGCGCATCGCCTCGTAGAAGCGATCGAGCCATGCCTGCTTCTGCACGCGGTCCTCGGGGCCCTCGTAGAACGCGGCGAGGGCGGCCATGATCCGGCTCCGTCGATGGGCGAACGCCGTCGCGTCGGAGGGGATCCGGGCCATCGCGCCGCCGAGCACCCGGAGCTGGGCGACTCTCATCGGAGCGTCGGACGCGTTGAGGTGTTCGAGGATCGTCTCGGCGACGCCCCGATCGACGCGGTCGAGGAACAGGATCTTGGCGACGGCGGTCGGGTGATAGGAGTCGTCCTCGGGCGGGAACAGCTCCGGGTAGGACATCGGCCGCATCAGGTCCGCGAGGGGGGTGGCAAGTGTGCGGAACGGCGCGAGCGCGCGCTGGCCGGCGTCGGCGTCATTCCCGGCGTAGGCGAGCTGGCTGAAGATCACGAGCGTGCCGTGGACCTCCTCGGGAAGGAATGGCATCGGCGGTGCCGGCATCACGTTGGCGATCCCGGACAGCTCCTCGGGGGCGGCCTCGGCGGCGGCGATGAAGCCCGCGATCGTATCCGGCGTCGCCGGCAGCACGAGCATGCCGCCCACGATCCCGGGCAGCTCGCGGAGCCGGTACTGGAACCGGGTCGCGATCCCGAAGTTGCCGCCGCCGCCGCGAATCGCCCAGAACAGGTCCGGGTGGTTCTGCTCGTCGACGCGCAGGACCTGGCCGTCTGCGGTAACCAGCTCGGCGGCCAGCAGCGAGTCGATCGTCATCCCGTACTTGCGGATGAGGTAGCCAATTCCACCACCGGTGGTGAGCCCGCCGATGCCCACCGATCCGGTGTCACCGAACGGAACCGCCAGGCCGTGTTCGGCCGTGGCCGCCGTGATCTCACCGGCCGTGAGCCCGCTGCCGGCCCATGCCGTGCGCGTCGCCGGATCGATGTCCAGCGTGTTCAGCCCGGCGAGATCCAGGAGGATTCCGCCTTCGGTCGTGCTGTGGCCGGCGCCGCTGTGCCCGCCACTCCGGACCGCGAGCTCGAGACCGGATTCGCGGGCGGCCGCAACCGTGGTGATGACGTCGTCGGTGTCGGCGACGCGGACGATCACCGCCGGATGGCGGTCGAACTCGCCCGACATCGCGTTCCGGGATGCGTCGTAGTCGGGATCGCCGGGCGCGATCACCTGGCCATGGATCGTGGATCGGAGATCCGGGATCGAGATGGATCGGCGTTGGGAAGAGACAGTCACTGGAAACTCCTGGTCAAGCTGGGCGTTCAGTTCAACCGTTAGACCTGATCGTCCGCGCCGATTCATCGGTCGGTGCCGTGGCGGCAAGGCGCGCTGCCCGTGATTCCAGGTAGCGCCGCTCGGGAACACTGGCGGTCAGACGTGCGGCCACGCGGTAGGTGGTGCGTGCGTCGTCGGTGTCGCCGGCCAGTTCGAGGAGGTGAGCGCGAACGGCCGCGAGCCGGTGGTGGCTCGCCATGCGGGTGTCGTCGTCGAGTCTAGCAAGCATTGCCAGTCCGGCCTCCGGCCCACGGACCATGGCCATCGCGACGGCGTGGTTGAGGGTCACCATCGGGTTGGGCCCGAAGCGCTCGAGGAGCTCGTAGAGCGCCAGGATCTGGCGCCAGTCCGTGGCCTCGGGGCTGGGTGCCTCATCGTGGATCGCGGCGATCGCCGCCTGGAGCTGGTATGGACCGAGTGGCGCGTGGTCGAGCGTTCCAGCAATCAGGGCCACGCCTTCACGGACGAATTCGGCGTTCCATCGCGTCCGGTCCTGGTCGGCGAGCGGAACGAGGCTGCCGGCGGGATCGGTTCGGGCGTCGTGCCGCGCGTCGGTGAGCAGCATCAGCGCCAGGAGGCCGGTCACCTCGCCATCGTCGGGAATCAGTCGATGGAGGTCGCGGGTGAGCCGGATCGCCTCGGTGGTCAGCTCCCTCCGGTGGAGGTCCGGGCCGGACGTCGCCGTGTAGCCCTCGTTGAACACGAGGTAGAGCACCTGGAGCACCACCCGGAGCCGTTCCGGCCGCTCCTCCGGTGGCGGCATCCGGAACCGGGCGCCGGCCTCGCGAATGCTCGCCTTGGCGCGGCTGATGCGCTGCGCCATCGTCGATTCGGGGACGAGGAACGCGCGCGCGATCTCGGCCGTGGTCAGGCCGCCCACCGCCCGGAGCGTCAGCGCGAGCTGGGATGCCGCGGACAGCGCCGGGTGGCAGCACAGGTAGATCAGGGTCAGGGTGTCGTCTTCCTCGCCCATGGGGTCCTCGCCGGGATCCGGAGCCGTCGAGAGGTCCGGTTCGACCGCCGCTGCGCTGGCCTCCCGCCGCTGACGGGCCTCGTCGCTCCGGAGCTGGTCCGTGAGCCGACGGGACGCCACCGTGATCAGCCAGCCCCGTGGGTTGTCGGGCACGCCCTGGTCGCGCCATTGGATCGATGCGGCCAGGAGCGCCTCCTGGACCGCGTCCTCGCACAGGTCGAAGTGGCCGAAGCGGCGCGCGAGTGCGCCGAGGACCTGCGGCGCCAGCTCGCGCAGCTGACCTTCGACGCCGATCTCCGATGTCACATCTCGGTCCCGGCGTCTTCCATGACCGGCCGGATCTCCACGACCGAGTACTGCGCCAGCGGACCCGCGATCTCGATCGCGCGGTCGAGGCTCTCGACGTCGACCGAGAAGATGCCGGCGAGCTGCTCCTTGGCTTCGCCGAACGGGCCGTCCGTCACCACGGGGGCGCCGTCGCGCACCTCGACGTAGGTCCGGTCGAAGGACAGGCCGTCGACCGGCCGGATCAGCTCCCCGGACTTCGTGAGCTCGTCGATCATCCGGAAGTGGTCGCCCAGGACCCGGTCGCTCTCCTCCTTCGGGAGCGCTTCCCAGGCCGCGGGGTTGGAGTGGATCAGCAGCATGTACTTCACGGCGTGCTCCTGCAGGTGGCGCCCGAATGGGGAGCTCTCAACCGGAACGTCGGCGCCGGACAGGCGTTCTCGACATGGCGCGGTTGCGAGGATCGGGCGGCGCCCACACCATAGTCGCCCGACCCCGAACCTGCGACATCGCCGATCTTGGGTGGATCGATGTCGAGACCGCGCGTTCCGCTCCGACCAGTTGATGAAGCGTCGCTCCGAGCGGTGCCACGAAGGAGTCTCCGATGACCGACAACACCTCCACCCTGAACAGCGTCACGTCCAAGGACGGCACGACCATCGCGTATGACCGGCTGGGCGAGGGCCCGGCCATCGTCCTTGTCAGCGGCGGATCGGTCGACCGCCAATCGAACGCGGGCCTCGCGTCGGTCCTCGCGTCCAGGTTCACCGTCTACAACTACGACCGGCGAGGCCGCGGCCCGAGCGGCGATACCCAGCCGTACGCGATCGAGCGCGAGATCGAGGACATCGACGCCGTCATCCAGGCTGCCGGAGGCTCCGCCCATCTGTATGGCTCCTCGTCCGGCGCCGCACTGGCCCTGATGGCGGCCAAGGCCCTCCCCGGTCGGGTCCGCAAGCTCGCCCTCTGGGAGCCGCCGTTCATCGCCGACCCCAACGCGCGACCGCCCAGGGACACCGTCCAGCAGTACGAGCGCATGGTTGGCGAGGGTCGCCGCGGAGATGCCGTCGAGTACTTCATGACCCAGGTGGTCCGCCTCCCCGCCGATTTCGCCGCGTTCGCGCGGACCCAGCCGTGGTGGGCGGACCAGGAGAAGATCGCCCACACCCTCGCGTACGACGGGCGGATCATGGGTGACTACTCGTTGCCGCTCGAGACGGCCGCAGCCGTGGCGGTGCCCACGATCGTGCTGGCCGGTTCCGCGAGCATGCCATTCATGAGCGAAACCGCCAACGAGCTCGCCGGGGTCCTCCCCAACGGCCAGGCCCGCATCCTCGACGGCCAGGAGCACAACGTGGACCCGACCGTCATCGGCCCCGCTCTGGCCGCGTTCCTGGCGGACTAGGAGGGAGCCGCGCAGATGCAATTCCGGACCACGATCCTCCAGGGCGACAAGACCGCGACCGGGATCCGGATCCCCGACGAGATCGTGGAGGGATTGGGGGCCGGCAAGCGGCCTCCAATCCGGGTCACGATCCGCGGCTACACCTATCGCAGCACCGTCGCCGTGATGGGCGGCACCTACATGGTCGGCGTGAGTGCCGAGCACCGTGCCGCTGCCGGGGTCAAGGGCGGCGACGAGGTCGACGTCGGGATCGAGCTCGACACGGCACCGCGCGAGGTCGACGTCCCGCCGGAGCTCGCCGCAGCGCTCGACGCGGCGCCGGCCGCACGGCGGACCTTCGAGGCCCTGTCCAACAGCAACAAGGGCTGGCACGTGCTCCAGGTGACGGGCGCCAAGACCGACGAGACGCGCGAACGCCGGATCGCAAAGTCCATCGAGGCGCTCCGCGAGGGGCGTCCTCGGTAGATCGGGTCATCTCGTCCGCGCACGCGCCGGGCTATCCGGACGGCGACCGAAGCCCGAGTCTGGCAACCAGGTCCGGGACCTCGGAGAAGTCGAAGACCAGCCCATAGCGTTCCGCGATGGGCCCGATCACGGATGGGTCTGGGCGCCGTCCCGCTGCAGCGGTCGCCTCGGCGAGCTCGAGGAAGTAGCCCTCGAAACCGGCGGGCGTGACGATCTCGATCATGCGTGCCGGTGTCGAGCCGGCATTCCACATCGCGTGCAACTCCCCTCGCGGCTTCACGATGTAGCCACCGGCAGCCAGCGATATCTCGCGGCCGTCCGAGCGGAACCCGATCTCACCCGAGATCACACACGAGATCTCGTCCTCGTGACGATGACGGTGCGGAGGCACGAGGACGCCCGGGGCGAAGGTGTGCTCGACGATCGAGATCCCTCCGGTCGCCGATCCGGCCAGCTTGATCGTGGCCGTGAACCCCGGAACGAGCGTGACCTCCTGCGTGGTGGGCTGGACGACGGTCAGCTGCGCGACCGATGACGTGAGCATGCCAGAGTCCCTCCATTTCACGATCCGATGCTGTATCGTGAATGGACATCATGGGAGTCAGCCAGGTGGATGTCAATGGGTGAACGCGAACGTATCGTGAAATCTCGGCGGCCGTATCGACTCCGGGCGCGGGCCGAGAAGATGGACCGGACCCGGGCACGCATCACGAGCGCGGCGATCGCCCTCCATGGAACGGTCGGGCCCGCCGCGACAACGATGAGCTCGGTCGCGGAACGGGCGGGGGTGACCCGGGCAACCTTGTACCGCCACTTCCCGACGGAAGCCGCGCTGTTCGCTGCGTGCAGCGCCGAGTGGCGTGCGGCCAACCCGGCGCCCGACCCGGCGGTGTGGGCCGCGATCGGCGATCCCAGGGCACGGCTCTCGACGGCCCTGACCTCGCTCTTTCGCTGGTACCGATCGTCCCAAACGATGCGGGCCAACCTGCTCCGGGACCTCGATGCCCTGCCCCCGGCCATCCGGGAGGGGATCACCTCCTACCCGGAGCGGGTCGCGGCCGTGCTGGACGAGGCATGGCCCCGGAGATCTCGCCTGCGGCGTGCGGCGATCGCTCATGCCGTGGCGTTCCAGACCTGGCGGTCCCTCTCGACTCAAGGGCTCTCCGATGGGGAGGCTGCGATGCTGATGGTCCGGCTTGTCGACGGGGCAAGCGGCCGCCGGGCCCGCGACGCCTGATCAAGGCGTTCATGCACCTCCGCGCACGGTGTGGCCGTCGACCATTCCTGCCGCAGACTGTCATCTACGCGGGCCACGATTCGCGACGAACCCACACCCGGACGCGCGAGGAATCGACTGACGTGAGGTGCCCTTCATGAGCGAGCGGATCACCGCGCGTGCCTTCGGTGAGACCGACGGCTGCGAGGACTGGAGGGTTGTCGGCGACGGCGCCTGCGCCTACTTCCGCACGGGATCCTTCGCGGCAGGTGCCCGGCTCGTGCAGGCGATCGCCGAGCTGCCCGGGCTGGGTCCGAATCAGCCCGAC
Source organism: Candidatus Limnocylindrales bacterium (assembly GCA_036555445.1). Lineage (GTDB taxonomy): Bacteria > Chloroflexota > Limnocylindria > Limnocylindrales > CSP1-4 > DATBLH01. The sequence goes on along the minus strand of DATBLH010000073.1, from coordinate 13,624 downwards.
GTCGACCTGCGACATGACGGTGTCACCGTGCGCCTGCTCACATACGGTGACGACTACTACGGGATGAGCAGCCGGGATGTCGAGCTCGCCCGTCAGATCTCCGCGATCGCTCGCGATCAGGGCGCGTCGGCCGAACCGGCCGTGGTCCAGAGCGTGCTCGTCGTCCCGGGCGCCGCCGCGACCGCAGAGGTGATGCCGTTCTGGCAGGCCGTGCTGGGATACGAGCGTCGCGCCGACAGCCCGGACAAGGACCTGGTCGATCCCCGTCGTCGCGGGCCGTCGTTCTGGTTCGAGGAGATGCAGGAGCTCCGTCCCGACGGTGGCGGAGCGATCCACGTCGCCGCGTGGGTCCCAGCCGAGCTGGGCGAGGCTCGCGTGGAGGCGGCGCTCGCCGCCGGCGGCCGACTGGTCCGGGACACGTACGCACCAGCCTGGTGGACGCTTGCCGACGCCGCAGGGAACGAGGCCGACGTGGCCACGATCAAGGGCCGCGACTGACGCTCCGCCGGGCAGCCGATCGACCGATGAGTCCTGGCCCGGCGGCCGGTCTTCACGAGCGACACCGCAACACGTGAGAGGAGCCCCCGATGAGCGATCCCAACAGCCACACCCTGGACGCTCCGGGCGCCGTGCTCACCTATGACGTCCGGACCGGCGACACGAGCTCGGAGCCTGCCCTAGTCCTGATCGGGTCGCCGATGGGTGGGGCGGGATTCGCCACTCTGGCGAGCCACTTCACGGATCGCACGGTGGTGACCTACGACCCGCGTGGCGTGGAGCGCAGCACGAAGGACGACGACACCAGCGAGTCGACGCCGGACCAGCACGCGGACGACGTGCATCGAGTGATCACGGCGCTGGGTGCCGCTCCGGTGGACCTGTTCGCGAGCAGCGGCGGTGCCGTCAATGCACTCGCGCTGGTCGCTCGACATCCGGAGGACGTGCGCATCCTCGTGGCGCACGAGCCGCCGCTGGCCCAGATGGTGGAGGATCGCGAAGCGGCGCTGGCCGCGACCCGGGACATCCGGGAGACGTACCAACGAAGCGGAATGGGACCGGCGATGGCCAAGTTCATCGCTCTCGTCAGTCACAGGGGTCCGGTGCCGGCAGACTTCGGGGAACGGCCGGTCGACCCGTCGATGTTCGGATTGCCGGCCGAGGACGACGGCTCCCGGAACGATGCGCTCCTGGGGCAGAACATCGTCACCTGCACCCACTATCGGCCCGACTTCGATGCCCTCCGGGCATCATCGACGCGGATCGTCCTGGGCGTCGGCGTCGGATCCGAGGGTGAGCTCGCGCATCGTGCGGGAGAGGCCGTGGCCGAACGGCTGGGGACCACGCCGGTCCAATTCCCGAGCGACCACGGCGGCTTCCTCGGCGGTGAGTACGGGCAAACCGGAGAGCCCGATGCGTTCGCGGCCAAGCTGCGCGAGGTGCTCAGCGCGTCGTCGTGAGACTTCGCACTCGGGCGTCCGTCAGGTCTCGCCGGAGTCCCAGAGGTCGATCTGCGGCAGCCCCGCGATCCCGAGCGTCTGCGACAGCTCGCCGCAGTGGTAGACGTCGTGGCTGAACACGCGCTGCAGGACCGAGCCCCGGGTGTGGACCCAGGAGCCGTCCCAGTCCGGGCGACGGAGCACCTCGTCGAGCATCTCAAGCGTCCAGCGATCCAGGCAACCCTCGACGATCCGGAACGAGGCATCGAGCGCCTCGACGAGCTCCTGGGCGTTCAGCGCATGCTCCAGGTCGTCGTCGCCCGGGCAGTAGTGCCCCGCATCCGTGAACCGCGTGGTCTCGGCGCCGGGCTCACCCGCGAAGTCGCACAGCCAGAACACGCGCTGGCAGGCAGTGTGGCCGACCGTGGCCCAGATCGGCCAGGCCTCGGGCGATTCGTGGTTGGCCGTGATCCTGTCCGGTTGCCTGATCGCCAGCTGCTCCTCGGTCATCGCCGCGACAACGTCCCGGAGGCGCTGGTTGTACTGCGGCCACATCGCATAGGCCGGTCGGATGGTGGCAGTGCTCATGACGGCGACCTTACCAACCGATTCCCGACGAGTCCTGTCAGCAATGGAGGCATGCCATGAACGGATCGCAACGAATCGACGACGTCCGGAGCTTCAGCTGCATCCCGCCCCGCTGATGGAGCACCTTCGCTGGGCCGACGTCTCCGCTCGCCGCCTGGAGCGCAGTCTCCTGGCGACGCCATCGGCCAGCGCCCATCCCGCGGAGATCGCGGCAGCGATCTGCGGCGCGCATGCCCAGGTGATGAGCGCGGCCGAGATCTCGATCGCGATCCGGATGGCACACGACACGCGGGCCGACGTTGCGGCCGCGCTGTGGCAGGAGCACCGGTTGGTCAAGACCTACGGGCTGCGCGGCACGGTTCACGCGTTCGCCGCCGAGGACCTCGGGATGTGGACCGCCGCGCTGGCCGCAGTCCCCTCGCGGACGGGCACGTTTCCCGAAGGCGTCCGCCTGACCGGCGAGGAGTCGCAACGGATCGTGGACGCGATGGCGGCAGCGCTCGAACAGGCCGAGCTGACCGCAGACGAGCTCGAGGCGGAGATCGTGTCCCGGGTCGGAGCCTGGGCGGCAGAGCGCTCGATGGAAGCGTTCCAATCTGCGTGGCCGCGATGGCGCCTGGCGCTCTACGACGCGGTGGCCCAGGGCGTGATCTGTTTCGGCCCCAATCGCGGTGCCAAGGTCACGTGGACGAGCCTGCGTCGAATGGTCACGGGATTCGCGCCGATGGGCCGCGACGAGGCGATCCGTGCGCTCCTCCGGAGCTACCTGCGCGCGTATGGTCCGTCGACGCCCCAGTGGTTTGCGCGATGGGTCGCAGCGCCGAAACGCTGGGCAGACGATGCCTTCGCATCCCTCGGCACCGAGATCGCCGAGGTCGATGTCGAGGGGACCCGTTCATGGATCCTCGCCGATGACGGGCTGTTCGCCGCGCCACCGCCGAGGGGTGTCCGGCTGCTGCCCTATTTCGATGCGTACACGATCGCGTGGCAGCCGCGCGAGCTCGTGTTCCCCGGCCGCGCGGCCGAGCGGGGGCTGGCGGGCGGACAGGCCGGCCCGGTACCGCTGCTGCTCGTCGATGGCCTGGTGGCCGGCGTCTGGGGCCATCGCAAGACCGGGAAGAAGCTGGCGATCACGGTCGAGCCGCTTGCGGACCTGAGCCCCTCGCAGCGCGATGAGCTCGAGGCCCAGGCAACACGGATGGGCGAGATCTGGGGCGTCCCCGCGGGGCTGTCAATCGGTCCGCTCACCACGGGCGCCCATCGCTAGCCGGCCCGCCCATCGCCGGCCGGCCCGGCGGTCGGCCGGTCGGCCCCGTCGCGGACCTACTCGGCGGTTGGCTCGGGTGCGTAGAACGCGATCGTGTTCGCGACGCCGCGGGCGACCACGTCCGGGTCGGCGCCCGCGGCAGCATTCGCAGCGCCCCACGCCTCGCTGCTCCGGGTCGCGTACGTTCGACCCTCGTCGGACAGCTGCCAGGCCATCGAATCGCCGACCGAGCCGCCACTCAGGTGGAGCGCCAGGCCAAGCAGTCCCTGCTCCCACCCTACCCCGACCGCACCCGGACCGTAGCCCGTCCAGAACTCGTCGGGGACGATGGCCGTGTGCTCGAGCTCCAGGGCCGTCGCCCCGTCGCCGTCGGAGGCAAGCCGGACCTCGAGGACGGACGCGTTGGGGTCGGCCTCCTCGCCGAACACCCACGTGACGCGGAGGCGGGTCGGGGCGTCGCACGAGAGGATCTCACCGCCGGCGTTGCCCTCGAACTGGTAGCGCCCACCAACCCGGTAGTCGCCGGTGATCGGGAGGAACCAGCGACCGATCCGTTCGGGGTTCGTGAGCGCGTCCCAGACGTCGTCGATCGGAGCGTCGTACGTCCGATGAAGCCGCACGGTGTGGCCCTCCCCGGCCGGGACGGTGCCGGTGCCGACCTCGCGCTGTACGGCCTCGATTTCACGGACGATGTCGATCATCGGGTGGTCTCCTTCGGGCTGTTGGTGGGGCCGGCACGGAGTCGGCGCTCCCGCTTGCCGCGGGCGAGCTCGGTGGCGAGCGAGTCGAGCCGCTGATCCCAGAATCGACGGAAGTGATCGAGCCAGTCGTCGAGCTGGCGAAATGGCGCTGCGTCCACGGCGTAGAGCCGGCGGGTGCCCTCGGGACGGACCATCGCGAACCCGCTGTCCCGAAGGACTTTGAGGTGCTGCGAGACGGCAGGCTGCGAGATCCCGAACTCATCCTGGACGACGGCGGTGATCGCTCCCGAGGTCAGCTCACCGTCGGAGAGCAATTCCAGGATCCGCCGCCGGACCGGGTCGCCGAGGACGTCGAACGCGTGCACGGCGACAATGTACCGCGTTGCACTTATATAAGTCAAAGGCGATAGAGTGGCCTAGCGGAGATTTCGGCGACCCGCCAACAGGAGCGTGGTGCGGATCGGCACACCGGCGAGCAGGAATGGAAGCGCGAACCCGGCTCCGAGTGCGAGGGCAACCGCGTCCGTTGCGACCCCGAGCACGGCGCCCCGGCGAGAGCCCTGCCACAGCCAGGTCCCGGCCAACACGTCCAGGACGCAGACCCCGACGAGCGCCCAGCCAAGGGTCGTGAACGCCCCCGGCGTGAGATCGTCGAACGGCCCGCCCGCAAGCGCCCGGAAGCCCCAGGGCGTCATCGGCAACTCGCCCTGGCGACGAAGGTGGTCGAGTGAGATCGCCGCCCCGAGACCGAAACCGACACCGAGGGCGACGTGGATCACCCCTGCCGCACGGAGCGCACGAGCGCTCATGCCGGTGGCCAATGGGTTTCTCAGTTCGTCCACCTACATGTAGCGCCGACCGCCATCGTCAGCCCTGCGAGGAGGATCAGCGGCAGGTCGATCCGGTTCGCCAGCTGCATGCGCCGACCGGCTCGGTCGAGCCGTTTGCGCTGGTCGTCGGTCGGCACGGGGCCGCTCCGAGCCAGTTCATTCCGCACCGCGGTCTCCTCGGCCATGCTCGGCCCGATGAGGACGAAGCCTCCGATGAGCGCGACGATCGCGGCCAACCCGCCGATCGTGAACGTGAGACCGGACGGCGACGAGATCCAGGCCGCTGAGAGGCCGCCGGAGTCGCGCCAGTACAGGGCGGCGCCACTGACCACCGTCAGGGTCGCCACGATCGGAAAGAAGACGCCCATCCGCCGGCGGTTCATCAGCTGGTCCATGAACGGCTGACTCGCCGGGCCCAGTGCCTGGGCGGCGGGCATGAGGAAGAAGGAGCCGATGACGGCTCCGCCGAACCAGGCCATCGCGGATCCCACGTGGACGATCCGAAGCAGAATCAACAACGCGTCCATCAGTCGGCCACCATCGCTCCCGGCTGAGCGTTTCGCAGACCGTGGCGCACTCGGCTTTCGATCGTGCCCAGCCACAGCGCCCAGGCGGGGGAGGCGACGTAGGTGCCAAGCCAGCTCACGAACCCGACCCATACCCACGTGGGCGCCGTGGTCGCGTCGTCGAGACCGAGGACGATCCCCGGCGCAAGGACGATGCCGGTCGCCATGAGCCAACCCGCGGCAAGGCCGAGGCTTCGAAGCCGAGGGCTCCACGCTGCCGATTCGCCAGCCGCGCGGTTCAGGGTGATCAGCCACGCGCCGATGCCCGCGAGCCCAAGGCTCGAGACGAGCCCCGCGAACAGGAACCCGGTCTTCCCGGAGACCACGAGGGCCGACCCGACGACCGTGATCGCCGCACCGGCGAGCGCAACCCCGACGACGACACGGGCGCGACCGGCGACCCGATGCCGCAGGCGCCAGGCCAGCCAGCCGCTGAGCACGCCCGTCGTCGCGTTGCCCAGGTCGTTGATCGTCCCGAACGGCCCCCGGACCGCGAAATAGATCGCGAGGCAGACGGCGCTGCCCGCAGCCACGGCACCGACGGCGAAAGCCAGGCGGCCCGCGTCTCCTCCGTCGTCCATCATTCCCTCCTGCGTCCCGTACGGTCGGCCATCCGCGTCGCAGTATCATTTGTCTGTCAGTCGTAGTCAATAGAATTGTTGTGGTGATCATGCCGCGCTCGTACAACCTGGGTCGGCGGGCCGGTCCGAAGGCCGACACCCGGGCCCGGATCGTCGCGGCAGCTCTCGAGATCTATCGCGACCGAGGGCTCGCCGGTGCGTCCAACCTCGCGATCGCCCGGGCGGCGGACGTCGCTCCCGCGACGGTCCGAAACCACTTCCCGGACCGGGCCGATCTCTCCGGCGCGGTGTTCGAGGCCGTCCTGACCGAGCTCCAGGTCCCGACGCGCGAGATCTTCGACGGGGTCGGCGACCTTCGCGAACGCCTCGTGCTGCTCGCCCACCAGCTCGCGGCGTTCTACGAGCGGAGCGAGCCGTGGTGGCGCGCATACGAGCGCGAGCCGGAGCTGATCCGCGCCTGGGGCGGTGGCGTGGATCAGTACTACGCCGACATCGAGCAGCTGATGCGAGCCGCGCTGGGCGACCTCTCGGACGACGAGCGGTCCGTCGCGGTGGTGGCATCGGTGATCGGGCCACCCACGTTCTTCGCCCTTCGTGCGCGTGGCATGTCCTCTGACGAGGCGGTTCGGCTCAGCCTGGAGCTCGCGCTCCCGTGGCTCGAAGCGCGACGATCGTCTGCGGGACGGTCAGGGCGAACACGGCAAGAGGAGGAGTCCCGTGGTTGACACCACGCACGAGCAGAACGCGCGCCTTGAGCCATTGATCGGCGACTGGAGCCTGGCGATGGTGATGCCGGGTCAGGAGAGACCGGACGAGTTGCCCGACGTCGGTGCACGGGTGAACTTCGAATGGATGGGCAATAAGGCGTTCGTGCTCGAACGCTGGACCGTTCCCATCCCCGAGGCCCCCGACGGGTTGGCCGTCATCGGCTGGGATGAGGGACGCGGGACCTTCCTCCAGCACTACTTCGACGAACGCGGCGTGGCCCGCGTCTATGCGATGAGCTTCGGCGATGGACTCTGGAAGCTCGAGCGCACCAGGGCGGACTTCTCGCCGTTCACGTTCTCCCAGCGCTTCACCGGGACCTTCACGGACGATGGCCGGCAGATCGACGGAACCTGGGAGATCGCCCACGACCATACGACGTGGGAGAAGGACTTCGAGCTGATCTACACGCGGGTTTCCTAGGCACCCCGTTGGGTGATCCGCCCGCCGCGGGGGCGCTTGCGCCCGACTTCCGCCAACCAGACCTCGCCCGCGCCTGTAGCTCCGAGCGTGGGGCCAACGGGTTGACAGACAAGTTCGCGGCTTCCCGACGCCAGTACCCTTGAGCGCGGCCACTCGGCCGCGTCGCCGAGGGTGACCATGGACCAGCGGAATCTCGTCGAACGAGCGGGCCGAGGCGATCATGACGCCTTCGCGGCGCTCGTTGGCGGGTCCATCGCGCAGCTGGAGTCCGTCGCCCGCCTCATCCTCCGGGACTACGACCTCGCGCGGGACGCGGTCCAGGAAGCGTACATCCGGGCCTGGCGTGACCTTCCCGGGCTGCGTGATCCCGAGAAGTTCGAGGCCTGGCTCCATCGCCTGACCATCAACTCGTGCCTCGATGCCGTGCGCCGTCGGAAGCGCCGGCCAATCGAGGTCGAGCTCTCACCCCTGATGCCGCCGACCATCGCCGACGAGACCGGGAACGTCGCCGATCGCGATCAGCTCGAGCGCGGCTTCCGCCGCCTCGGTGCCGACCTGCGGGCCGTCCTCGTTCTGCACTACTACGTCGGCATGTCGGCCTCGGCGGTCGCCGAGACCCTCGAAATCCCCACGGGCACCGCGCAATCGCGCCTGCATCGAGCCCTGACCGAGCTCCGCGCCGCGATCGCGGCCGACGAGCGCCAGCCGGCGGAACCCCGGACGGTGATCGCATGAAGCGCGCAGACAACCTCGAGCGCGATCTGGCGATCTGGCTCGCCGACACCGCGACGCCGCGCGTGCCCGACTTCACCGACGACATCCTTCGGCTGACCGCGGGCATGCGCCAGCGGCCGCGCTGGAGCTTCCCTGAAAGGTGGCTTCCCATGAGCGTAATCACCCTCGCCCGGCAGACGTTCAAGCCGCTCCCGTGGCGGACGATCGGTCTGCTGGCCGTCCTCGCCCTCCTCATCGCGGCCGTGGCCGCCTACGTTGGTAGCCGGCCTCGACTTCCTGCGCCGTTCGGCCCTGCGGCCAATGGGCTCGTGGCGTATGCCGGCGACGGCGATATCTATACCGTCGACCCGATCACCGGCGCGAGCAGCAAGGTCACCAGCGGACCGGAGCAGGACGCGGAACCGCGCTGGTCTCTCGACGGGACACGACTCGTCTTCGTTCGTGCCGCAAGCGAAGGAGACTTGCTCGTCTTGGTCGACCCAGGTAAACCCGACAAGCTGTTGACGACCGAGGCCTTCACTGAGCTCGATTCGGACAGTGTTGCGTGGTCGCCGGATGGCCGATTCATCTCGGCTTCTGCGCTGCGGGACGGCTCGCCGGGCGTCTTCATCGTCGACACGGCCACGGGCGAAGCCACGCCGCTCGCGGTCGACTTTGCCGCTACCGCCGTGTACTGGCGTCCACCGGATGGACGTCAGCTCATGGTGATTGAAGAGGCGGGGCCCGACCTGCGTTTCCACCTGGTATCGCTTGCGGACCTGAGCCGCAAGCCAGTCTCACTCACCGACGGTTCCGGCCCGATTCGAGTGTCCGGCTGGACCCCTGACGGGGGGCGGTTCCTGTACCAGCGTGGCGAATACGACGCCCCGCCGATCGAGACGCATGTGCTCGATCTGACCACCGGCCAGGAGGTCACGATCGATGTCGGGTACGGCCATATCTCGAATGACGGCACGCGGATGGTCGCCCTCAACGATCAGGAGGGGATGTGCGTCGTGGAGCTCAGCGGTGGGCCGTGCGTGCCGATCGGCCTGTCAGCGCAGGCGTTTGGCCCGTCGCATGCCACGGGCGTGCAATGGTCACCGGATGACGAATGGATCCTCACCCGTCCACCCGGAGGCGATGGTACGACGGCCTTCCTTGTCGACCCCGACGGGGCTGCCTTGGAGCAGCCGTCATGGATCACGAACGGCGCCGTGTCTTGGCAGCGCGTGGCGCCCTGAACCAACCCTCACCCATCGTCGTCTCGAACGTCTTCGTCCCCGGTGGCCACAGGGGCTGGCACACCCATCCGGGCCCCAGCCTCATGACCGTCAAGACCGCCGCGATCACCGTCTACGACGGCGACCACCAGACCTGCACCGGGACCGTCTGCACGGCGGGCCAGGGCATCGTCGATGCGGGCGACGGGCACGTGCACATTCTCCGCAACGAGGGTACGTCCAGCGCTCAGACGATTGCCGTCCAGATCCTGCCGGCGGGCGCGGTCCGACGGATCGAGGTCCCGGTTCCGGGCAACTGCTCGTTCTGATCAATCACTCGGCGGTCGACCGCGCGTGTAGGTCGGCCATCGTCAGCGCGATATCGATTTCCGGGGTCAGCGGCGCTCACGAGAACGGCCCTCGGCTGCGGCTGAGGGCCGGTCGATTCGGACCAACGACCGCCGCGTCTTCCGCTCTCCGGGCGCATAGGCCAACGATCCGGTAGCTCAGTGGATAGAGCGTCGGCCTCCGGAGCCTGACCGCCTGAGCGTTGTGGCCACCCAAGTGGGACCCCGAGCGGAACGCGGGGAGTCTTACGCTCTACGCGCGGTCGCGGCAGCCATCAGGAGCCTATCGCGTAGCCGACTGCCCCGCAGACCCGCTCCATCGTGTCCTCGCTCACTGATCCGGCGTACGTGGTCAGCCACACCTTGGTGATCGTGGACAGTCCGTCGCAGTTGATGACCGATGGCCGGTCGAGGCCGGCCTCCTGATGGTCGAACGCGACCTCCGCGGCGATGTTGCGGATTAACGTGGTGATCTCCGCGACGGTTACGAACGCGCGGACATCGATGACCTCTGGCCGCGTCAACACGAGAACGGGCCGTCGCTTGCGGCCCACGTCTGTGAACCAGATCTCGCCGCGGGTCACTCCTCGGTCCACGCCTCGACCGTGGGCCAGAACGGATCGGGTCGCTCGGGATGACGGCGATAGGCATCGCGCTCGCCTCGTCCCATCGCCGCTCGGACCGCCGCCTCCACGCCCTCCCGAGCTGCAGCGGAGACGTTGACCTTGAGTCGGCGGGCGCGGTCCGCCAGTGCTCGGGCCTGACCGCTGAGGGTTGTGGCCCCCGAATGAGACCCGATCGAACCGGGCGGAGTCTTACGCTGTACTTAGGCCAGCCTGAGCGCACGCATCGCACAAGGATTCGGGCGATCGGAGGCGAGCCCGAGGGATGGCAGCGGCTGATGGCCTGTCATCCGGCGTTCAGCCGCCACACCGCGGCGTTGAGGACAGAGGCGAAGCTGACCCATCCGAGGTAGGGCAGGATCAACAGGCCCGCGGCGAGGCTGATGCGGCTGAAGGCGTCCATCGTCGCCACGATGGCGACCCATAGGGCGGCAATGATGACGGCGGCGAGACCGACCTCGCGGAGCCCAAAGAAGACGAGCGTCCAGGCGAGGTTGAGGCTCAGCTGGATGGCGAACGCCAGGACCGCTGCTCGGCGGCGCTGACCCCCCTCGGCTCGCAGCACAACCGCGAGCGCGATGCCCATGGCCACGTAGAGCAGGATCCAGACGGGCCCGAACACCTCGTCCGGCGGGTTCCAGGACGGCTTGACGAGCGTCCGGTACCACGTCGGGATCGCACCGCTGGTCACGATCCCGCCGATCGCCCCGACGGCGAGTGGCAGGGCGATTGCGGCGGCGGGCCGCCAGCCCCACGACCAACTAAGCATGGTCGTCCTCCACGTCCGCGGACGGGGAAGGCCATCCCCGCCCGCGGACGCAGACCTGCTCAGGCCAGCTCGCCACGACCGGCCGTCCGGGCCAGGGCGGGGAGCAGCCACAGGGCGGCCAGGCCGACCAGCACGTAGACCGCGCTGGAGACGATGTTCGTCTCGCCGAACGATGTCCCGGTGATTGCGGCCACGAGGTCGATCTTCGCGACACCGACCAGGAGCCAGTTCACGCCGCCGACGATCACGAGCAGCAGGGCCAGGGTGTTGACGTAGCGCATTTCCATTCTCCAACTGTGACGGCTCACGGCCGTCGATCCATGTCCAGCCCTTGTATAGGGTTGCGGAACGTCACTGTACGTCCCACGAGTGGGTCCGTCAAGCCTTCGTTCAGTGTTAGAATGGACAAACCATGTACACGATCGGAGAGGCGGCGGCGAGGAGCGGCCTCGGCATCGCGGCGCTTCGCGCCTGGGAACGGCGATACGGCATCGTCCATCCGGTTCGCACGCCGGCCGGCTATCGCCTCTATGACGAGGAGGCGATCGCTCGACTCCGACTCATGCGTGAGCTGGTGGGGGCTGGGTGGCGGCCGCGCCAGGCCGCGGAATACGTCGCCGCGCTCCGATCTCCGCTCGAGACGCCCGCGATCGACGTGGTCCCGGGCGAGTCAGCGCTATCAGGCGAGCTGGTTGCTGCGGCCCGCGACCTCGACATTGCTCGCATCGAGCACGTGCTCACGGAGGCGCTATCGCGAGCGCCATTCGAGGCGGCCGTCGAGAGCGTCCTCGCTCCGGGGCTGCGGGATGTTGGGGCCGCCTGGGCGGACGGGCGGCTGGACGTCGCGGGAGAGCACGCAGTCAGCCACGCTGTCCTGCGACGACTGGCGGCCATCTACGACGCCAGCGGCCGGCCGGATGCCAGGCCCAACATGCTGGTAGGGTTGCCGCCCGGCGCTCGGCATGAGCTCGGCACCCTAGCGTTTGCCATCGCCGCCCGCCGCGCCGGCATCCGGACGCTCTACGTCGGCCCGGATACCCCGACCGAGAGCTGGCGGACGGCCTTGCGGGAGTCCAGGGCACACCTTGTCGCGATCGGCGTGCCGACGGAGGACGACGTGCGGCCCGCACGCGAGGTCCTCACGGCCACACGAGACGCCGTCCCTGGCAGGCTGGCGATGATCGGCGGCCAGGCCGCGAGAGGGGCGGACCGTGCTGCCGGTGCCGTGGTCGCGGACGGGGGACTTGCCGATGCGGCGAGTCTCGCGCTGCAGCTCCTGGGACGCTCGACGCCTGGTGTCGACGTCTGACGGCCGACCGGGACGGTCAGCCGGCTGCGCGGATCTCGAGAATAACCTCGCGAGGCCTCGGTCGACGCCGTCGCTCGACACCTCTCCGCGACCGGGGCGCTCGGCGAAGCGGTCTGGGTGTTGATCGGCGTCGGGATGCTCATCCCGCCCTCCGGCGGCAGGAAAGTGCCCGCGCCAAGCGCACGGGCATCGGTTGGTCGCCAGCATCGTTCTAGCGGAGGCGGCACGCCAGATCGGACGCCCTGCCGTGGTCGGACGGCCAACGCCGCGGCGGGGCTGACGTACAAGCGCACTCGAGGTCGCCGCGGCCGGCGAGGGCGAGGTCGTCTCGCCGTCGGAGCTGCGCGATTACTGGGCGGCGGCCGGCACCACCGTCCATTCGCGGAGTTCAACGCCCTAGGAGGTGATCGAGGTCTGCATCGTGCGGGACCTGCCGTCTCCGCAGAGCGTGAGAGCAGAAGCCGAAGGTCTAACCGCACTCAGCGGCTATGATCGAGGCCCGCGCCTGTAGCTCAGTGGATAGAGCGTCGGCCTCCGGAGCCGAAGGTCGCAGGTTCGAATCCTGTCGGGCGCGCCATGACAACCTCGGGAAGCGCCAGCGCCATCCGTGCGCGTAGGCCGCCGCGGTCAGCCGGACACCCACGATCTCGATGCCCACGACCGTGATCCGCTCGTAGATGGGTCTCTGGCAGGCGAGGGCACACCACGCATTTCCACTCGGCTTCGCGTGGGGAGGCGTGCACTTCGTGCTGGCGCTTGTCGCCCTCGAGGTCTCCCCGGTCGTGCGCAGCGGTGGCAGCGTCCTGTCGCCACGGTTGCCCATTTTTCGCTAGACGCGTTCGGTAGCGTGGTGGGTCCAGCGCTCTCGGTGTCGTCCGAGGCCGACGCGGTGTGGTTCTTCGCCGCAAGTGGGCGGATCGTGGCGGCCATCCTCGTCGTGGCTGAGAGGCGCATGTGGTTCGGAAGCCCGTCCGGCGTGCCCGTCGCCGCCGCGGTCCGACCATAGGGCCCGGTCGCGAGGGTTCGCGCTCGGTCTGCTTGCGAGCCATGGCGACCTCCCGTCTCTAACGCGCCCGACCTTTCGACCGAGCAGGCGCCCTCGGCTACCACGCCGTCGTTCGCTCCGTCGACTGGGAGCGAATGGTTATGGCATCCGCGCGGCCTACTTGGCCACGAGGCGGAGCATCCGCTGGCCTCCACCCGCCGATGAGGATCGGGACGCGCGGCCGCGCCGCGAGCCGGTGCCGCAGCTCGCTTGATTGCGCTCCCGCGATCTGTCCCCTCACCCGCCAGACGAGCTCACGCAGGCGCATGGCGGTCACCGCCGCCCACCGCAGCATCACGTCGAACCGGACGGTCAGTCGGGACGACAGGCCCCAGCCTGGACCGATGGTGCTGCCGCTGGTACGTGCAGCACGGTGAACGCACTCGATCACGAAACCCTGGCCCGATAGGACCAAGGTCAGGTAGACTCGACCGTGA
>DATBLH010000066.1:0-54197 GCA_036555445.1 Candidatus Limnocylindrales bacterium | reverse complement strand
GGCGACGGGCTGATCGTCCGCGACCCGTCCGAGGCCCCGGCGGGTACGAGCCTGCGGATCCGGGTCGCTCGGGGAGAGGTCCCGGCGACGGTCGAGGAGGCATGACCGAGGTTGCCGCGGTCGCGCTCGTGGCGGTCGTCGCTGCGCTGATCGGGCTCGGGATCGGGCGGGTGATTGCCTCGCGCGTCGGGCGCCTGGCGGATATCGGCGATGACGAGCACGATCAGCCCGACAGCGCGTAGGCTGGCGGCGATGACGACCGAGCCGCCACCCACCGAGGCCGCTCCACCGCCCGAGATCACGACCCTCCCATTCGACGACGCTCTCGCGGAGCTGCAGCGGGTGGTGACCGAGCTCGAGGCCGGTGGCCTCCCGCTGGAACGATCGCTCGAGCTGTTCGAGCGCGGCGTCGCCCTCCAGCGTCATTGCGAGCAGTTACTCGCCGGTGCCGAGCTCCGGGTGCGCCAGATGGTGGCGCGTGCCGGCGGCGCCCTCGAGGCGGTCGAAGTCCGCCCCGACGAGGCGACGGAGGAGCGCTAGCCGGGCACCTTCCCGGTCAGCAGCCAGCGCGACAGGCCCAGGTAGAACAGCGGGCTCAGGACACCGGCCACGAGCGCCGGTCCGAGCACGAACGGGCTCGTCGCATCGAGCACGATCAGTCGACCCAGCCAGGTGACGACGAGCACGACACCGAGCACCCAGCCAATCGGCTGGACCCAGCCGGGAAGCCCCGGCGTCCGTCCCGCGAGCCAGGCGAAGAACACGAGGGCGAGACCACTGGCGCCGAACGTCAGCTGCCCACGGGGGTCGGCGTAGCTCGGGAAGTTGCCGATCGGGCCTGGGTCGTGGAGCGCGTTGGCGAGATCGAACCCGCCGTGGAGGAACGCACCCAGGCTGCCGCCCAACCCGAGGACCAGGGCCAGCAGGGCGACGCCGGCGTCGACCGAGCGCACCCGGCCGTAGAACGCGAGCAACGGCGGAGTCGCGAGCAGCGGCGCCAGCGTCAGCGCCGCGCCGGTGGCCACCGGGTACCGGTTGGCGAGGGCTACGAACGCCACGGCATAGGCGATGCCGGCAAGCGCGGCGCCGGCGGCGGACCAGCCGGCCAGCGTCTCGAACTCCGAGCTGAATGCGTCCCTGGTCGCGGAGCCGGTGTCGGTCATGGATGTCCCTCCTCGTCACCCATCATCGCGGGTCGCGATCGGGCTTCGCAACCGGTGCGCTAGACTGGCGGGCGCCTCCGATCAACATGCTACTGCGCGGTAGCATCGCGAATCCACGGAGTGCCATCACTGCCCGCGGATACCGGGCGTCCTACCCGCCGTGAGGTACCCGCCCGACGTGTCGATCCTCCAGGAACTCCAGGGCCCGGCCGAGCTGCGTGGCCTGACCGAGACGCAGCTTGCCCAGCTGGCGTCGGAGATCCGGGACGCGATCATCACCACCGTGGCCAGAACGGGCGGCCACCTTGGATCGTCCCTTGGCGTGGTGGAGCTGACGATCGCACTCCACCGTCTCCTCGAGTCGCCGCGCGACCGAATCGTCTGGGACACCGGGCACCAGGCCTATCCCCACAAGTTGCTCACGGGTCGCCTGGAGCGATTCGACACCCTCCGCCAGCTCGACGGAGTCGGAGGCTTCCCGCGTCGATCGGAGTCCACCCACGACGTATTCGACGGCGGCCATGCGGGGACGGGTCTCTCGATTGCCCAGGGATTGGCCACGGCGCGCGATCTGCGGCACGGGCTGGAGCGAATCGCGGTCGTGGTCGGCGATGCGGCGCTCATCAGCGGCCTCAGCCTCGAGGCGCTCAACGACATCGGGCAGCGCAGGACCCAGCTCCTGATCGTGCTCAACGACAACGAGATGTCGATCAGCCCGACCGTCGGCGCGCTATCGAAGTACCTGTCGCAGATCAAGCTCTCGTCCGCGTGGCAGCAGAGCAAGTCCGCGTACGACAGCCTCGTCGAGCGTCTCCCGGTCGTCGGGCCGACCGTGCTCGAGCTGAGCCAGCGACTGCGTCGCTCGGTCGTCAACTTCGCCCAGCCCGGCCAGTTGTTCGAGGACCTCGGGATCACCTACATCGGTGTCGTCCCGGGCCACGACCTCCACGCCCTGCTCGAGACGTTCCAGGGCGCGCTCGACCTCCGGGGGCCGGTGATCGTCCACGTCCGGACGCAGAAGGGACGCGGCTACCGGCCGGCGGAAGCCGACCAAGTCAGCTTTCACGGTGCGGCCCTGCCGCCGATGACGCTGTCGCCCGGTGCGGACGCCTACAACGGTCATCGGACCACGGTGCGGCCGGAGAAGGTCGAGCCCGGCAACGCCGCGCTCCCGACCGAATCCATGGCCGACGACGCGGCCCCGGCCACGGCGGTGCCCGAGCCGATCGTCAAGAACCCGAACTACACCGCGGTCTTCGTCGCCGAGCTGATCGAGGCGGCGCGCGAGGACCGCCGGATCGTCGGGATCACCGCCGGCATGCCCACCGGTACCGGGCTGTCGAAGTTCCAGCAGGTATTCCCGGAGCGGTTCGTGGACGTCGGGATTGCCGAGCAGCACGCCGTGACCCTGGCCACCGGACTGGCGCTGGGTGGAATGCGGCCGGTGGTCGCGATCTACTCGACGTTCCTCCAGCGGGCCTTCGACCAGACAGTCCACGATGTGTGCCAGAACGACGCACCCGTGATCCTCGCCGTGGATCGCGCCGGCCTGGTGGGGGAGGACGGGACCAGCCACCAGGGGATGTTCACGCTGGCCGCGCAGCGGCAGCTGCCACACCTCGTCGTCGCGTCGCCGAAGGACGAGCAGGAGCTACGGTCCCTGCTTCGGACGGCCCTCGCCCAGGCCCACCCGTTCGCGATCCACTATCCGCGCGACGCCGGCTTCGGCCTGCAGCCGCGCACACCCGAAGTCCTGCCGATCGGCAAGGGCGAGGTCCTCCGCACCGGGTCGGATCTGCTGTTCGTCGGCTTCGGACCGATCGTCGAGCGCGCACAGAAGGCTGCGGATCAGCTCGCAGCCGATGGCTGGTCGGTCGGGGTCATCAATGCCCGCTTCGCGAAGCCGCTCGACCGGGAGGTGATCCTGGAGCATGCGCGCGGAAGGAAGCTCGTGATCACGCTCGAGGAAAGCGTGGTCACCGGCGGCTTCGGCTCCGCGGTCCTCGAGGCGATCGAGGAGGCGCGACTGGCGGACCCCGCGCTCCGGGAGACGGCGGTGCGGCTGATCGGGATCCCGGGCGACCGGTTCGTCGACCACGGCGCCGTCGGCGATCTCCGGCGCGTCACCCGGCTCGACGTTCCCGGGATCACCGGCCAGGTCCGCGAGGCACTGGCAGCCATCGGAGCTCGCCCGGCGGAAGCGCCTCGGCCGACCGCGGCCACTGCCTGAGGGCGCTCGAGGCTCGATCGCCCGCCTGTCCATGAGCCGCGGCGAAGCGGCGTATGCCACGATAGGCGGGTGAGCGCCCGCGCGACCGAGACGAGGACGGGGAGGCGTCCGGCCCGCGTCCGACTCGATGAGCTCCTCGTCGAGCGTGGGTTGGCGCCCACCCGGGCCCGGGCGCAGGCGCTGGTCCTCGCCGGCCGGGTCCGGACCGGGATCGGCGATGCAGCACGATCGGATCGCAAGCCCGGCGACCTGGTCGACGCCTCGACACCGATCGAGGTCCCCGAGCCCGAGCCGTATGTCAGTCGTGGCGGCCACAAGCTGGCGGCGGCGCTCGATACGTTCGGGATCGAGGTGGCGGGTCTCGTCTGCCTCGATGTCGGTGCCTCGACCGGCGGCTTCACCGACGTCCTCCTCCAGCGCGGCGCCGCGCGTGTCCATGCCGTCGACGTCGGGCGCGGGCAACTGGCCGAGGCGCTGCGGGGCGATCCACGCGTGGTCTCGTTGGAACGAACGAATGCCCGCTCGCTGACCGCCGCGACGTTCCCGGAGCCGATCGACCTCGCGGTGATCGACGTCAGCTTCATCTCGCTCGCGCTCATCCTCGGGCCGGTGGCGTCCACGCTGCGACCGGGCGGCTCGATCGTCGCCCTTGTCAAGCCCCAGTTCGAGGCCGGCCGTGGCAGGGCGCCGAAAGGCGTCGTCCGCGACCCGGAGGTCCATCGCCAGGTGCTCCGCGACGTCACCCAGGCTGCTCGCGGGATCGGGCTCGGGAGCCGGGACCTCATGCGCTCGCCGATCACCGGTCAGGAAGGCAACCGCGAGTTCCTCGTCTGGCTGGCCTCGGGCCCCTCGTGCGCCGAGCTCGAGGAGCGGATCCGGGAGCTGGCCTCGTGACGCGGATCGGGTTCGCCTACAACCCCACGATCGAGGATGCCGCCGAGCTGCGCGAGCGCGCCGAGGGCTGGTGCCGCCTGCGAGGGATCGACCATTGGGCCGCACCGGCCCACGACCTGGCCACGCTCACCGGCGAGCTGCCGACGACCACCGCGCTCGTCGTCCTCGGCGGCGACGGGACGCTGCTCCGGGCTGCCCGTGCGGTGGCCACGGTCGACGTGCCGCTGCTCGGCGTCAACCTGGGCAAGGTCGGGTTCCTGTCGCGCGTCGAGGCCAACGAGCTTGAGGCGACGCTGGGCCAGATCCTGGCCGCCGAGTTCCGGATCGACGAGCGGATGGCGCTCGAAGGCAGGATCCTCCAGGCTGGAGCCGCCTCGGACACGAAGCCCCACCCGGCCCTCAACGACATCGTGATCGCGCGCGGAGCGCTCGCGCGCGTCTGCCGTCTCGAGGTCTCGATCGGACCATCGCACCTGGCCACGTTCATCGCCGACGGCCTGTGCGTGTCGAGTCCCACCGGATCGACGGGCTACTCATTCTCGGCGGGCGGCCCGGTCGTCGACCCGACCTCGCGCAACATCATCGTGACCCCGATCGCCGGGTATCTCTCGGCGATCCGATCGGTCGTAGTCAGCCCGAGCCAGACGGTGACATGCCGGGTCGTCGACGCCCACGAGGCGCTGGTCTCGATCGACGGTTACGACGACATCCCGATCGAGACCGGCGACGTGGTCGAGGTGCGCGCGGTCGAGCGACCGATCCGGTTCATCGAACCCCATGGTTCGCAACCGTTCTGGGACCTGTTCCGGCAGAAGGTGGAGCTGCTCCCGTCGTGAGGCACCCGAGTTGACCGCCGAGACGATGACGCCCGAGACCGTGGGCGAGGTGGGTCGAGCGGGGCGCCTGCTCCAGCTGACCGTCACCGATCTCGCCCTGATCGATCGATTGCGACTCGAGCTCGGCCCCGGGCTCAACGTCCTGACGGGCGAGACCGGGGCCGGCAAGAGCCTCCTGATCGACGCCCTCGGGCTCGCGCTCGGGGCGCGCGCGGACACGTCCCTCGTACGCCACAAGGCCGATGCCGCGCGTGTCGAGGCCCTGTTCGACCGGTTGCCGGAACCGTTGATCGCGGTGCGGGAGGTCGCCGCGAGCGGCCGCTCGACGGCCCGCCTGGACGACGAGACGGTGACCGCCGCCCGGCTCGCCGAGACGACCGGTCCCCTGGTCGAGCTCCACGGCCAGCACGAGCAGCAGCGCCTCCTCGACGGCCGGTGGCAGCGGGATCTCATCGACGCGTTCGGCGGCCATGGTGCGGAGCGAGAGGCGGTCGCCACGGCCGTGGAGCGGTGGCGTGCGAACCGCGCCGCCCTGGACGAGCTGACGATCGATCCGCGCGAGCTTGCCCGCCGAGCGGAGATCCTGGAGCACGAGGCCAACGAGATCGCCGTCGCCCGGCTGCAGTCCGGTGAGGCCGACGACATCCGCGCCCGGCTCGAGGCGGCTCGACATGGAGAGGCGATCTCGCGCGGCGTGGCCGCGGCCCAACGGGCCCTGACCGCCGACGCCAGCGGCGCACGGGACATGACGGCCATCGCCGGCCGGGAGGTCCATGCGATCGCGCGCCTCGACGGCCGGTTCGAAGGCCTCGCCTCGCGGATCGACGGTCTCGAGGCCGAGCTCGCCGATGTCGCCGCCGAGGTCCGGGACCTTGCCGGCGCCGTCGACCACGACCCGGCGGAGCTTGAGCGGCTCTCGGAGCGCCTGGGGACGATCCACGCCCTTGAGCGCCGCTACGGCGACGATGAGGCTGCCGTGATCGCGCATGGCGCGCGTGCCGCCGAGGAAGCGGAACGGCTCCGGGGCGTCGATGGTGAGCGGGCGCGGCGGGCGGAGGCCGACGCGCAATTGCTGGTCGAAGTCGCAACCGCCTGTGAGGCGCTGTCGGCCAGGCGACGTGAAGCTGCGTCGGGCCTCGGGCGTGCCGTCGCTGCGGTCCTGCGCGAGCTCGGATTCGGCGAGGATGTGTTCGCGGTCGAGCTTGGCCGGCACCCAGCCGCCGCGGATGAGCCCGCCGTGGAGCTCGACGGCGACGCGGTTGCGTTCGATGCGTCGGGAGCGGACGAGGTCGTGTTCCGGCTGGCGCCGAACCCGGGCGAACCCGGGCGGCCGCTGGCAAGGATCGCATCCGGTGGCGAGCTGTCCCGGGTCGCCCTCGCGATCAAGCAGGTCGTCGCCGCGGCGGACGAGACCCCGGTGCTCGTGTTCGACGAGGTCGACACGGGGATCGGCGGCCGGAGCGCCGACCCGATCGGCCGCAGCCTGTGGCGGCTCGCTCGCAACCACCAGGTGCTGTGCGTCACGCACCTGCCGCAGATCGCGGCGCACGCGGACGCGCACTATCGGATCGCGAAACGGGAACGCGACGGCCGGACCGTCACCGAGGTCGTCGCGCTCGATCGTGAGGGCCGGATCGTCGAGCTCGCCCAGATGCTCGGCGGGGCGGGCGAGGGGACCGCACCGGCAGCCCTCGCACAGGCCCGCGAGCTCCTCGATCGCTCGGAGTCGTGGCGGGACCGCGCCGAGCGGTGACGATGACCGCGTCCACGGCGGCAGGGCGTTCCGCGCTCGATCGGGCAGTCGGGGCCTATCTCGACTATCTCCGCGTCGAGCGTGGCGTGGCGCCGGCCACGATCGTCGCCTATCGCTCGGACCTCGCCGACTTCGCGGATGCCCGTGGCTCTTCCCGCGAGTGGGATCGCTCCCCGGAGGCGGCGGTCCGCTACCTCGCTGCTCGTTCGCGGCGCGGCCGACCCGATGACCCGGGGCTGGCGCCCACGAGCCTGCGCCGCCGGGCCGCCGCGATCCGCGGCTTCTACCGGTTCGCATTCGGAGAGGGCCTGATCTCGGTCGACGTCGCGTCACGCATGGAGCTGCCCCGTCAGCCGCGGCTCCTTCCGGATCCAATGACCGTGGCCGAAGTCGAACGACTGCTGGAAGCCGCGGGTCCCGAAGCACCCGGCGACCTGCGCGGACGTGCCCTCCTCGAGCTCCTCTATGCCGCCGGCCTCCGCGTTTCGGAAGCGCTCCGGCTGGATCGAGAGGACCTGTCCACGGACGGCGGCTTCGTCCGCGTCATCGGCAAGGGCGATCGCGAGCGGCTCGTACCCGTGGGTGACGTCGCGCTCGAGTGGCTCGGCCGGTGGTTGGACCAGGGGCGGCCGGCGCTCCTCGCCCGCGGTCACGTTGCGCCGGCCCGTGGCGGGCCCCTATTCCTGGGCCGGCTCGGCCGTCGGCTGGCTCGTCAGCAGGCGTGGGCCGCGGTCAAGGCCGCCGCCGACCGTGCCGGCCTCGGCGGTCAGGTCAGCCCCCACACCCTTCGCCACTCCTTTGCGACCCATCTCCTCGAGGGCGGCGCGGATCTGCGGGTGGTCCAGGAGTTGCTCGGGCATGCGAGTATCAGCACCACCCAGCTGTATACGCATCTCACTGGCGAACGCATCCGCGAGGTCTATGCCCGCACCCATCCGCGGGCCTGAGGGAGGTCGACCGAGGAATGCCGCGCTATGCCGACACGCTGCTCGCCGACGGTGAGCGGATCGCCCTCCGCACCCGACAGCACTGGCTGGCCACGATCATCGACGGCCGCTATCCGTGGCTGATCCTGATCGCCGCCTTCGTTCTCCTCCTGTTCAGCCAGGGCATCACCGGTAGCTTTCGGGACATCCTCGGCTGGGTGGTCCTGGGCGCCTTCCTGGTCGCGCTCGCGTGGCTGATCAAGATCTACTGGAACTGGTGGGCGCAGGACTACATCATCACCAACCGCCGCGTGCTCAAGGTCGAGGGGATCATCAACAAGCGCTCCGCGGACAGCTCGCTGGAGAAGATCAACGATGCGGTCCTCGAGCAGAACCTGGTCGGCCGGATGCTGAACTACGGCGACCTGGACATCCTGACCGCGGCGGACGTGGCGATCGATCGCTACCGGATGCTCAACGCGGCGCCGGCGTTCAAGCGCACGATGCTCAACGAGAAGCACGAGCTGGAGGGCGAGTTCAGCCGGCCGCTGCCCGGCCCACCGCTCCGCGCTCCCGGGCCGGCTCCCGCCCCGCCGCCCAAGGAGATGGCTCCGGACGAAGTCACCCGCGCCCTCGCGTCCCTCGCCGACCTCCGCGATCGCGGTGCGATCTCGGACGAGGAATACGAGACCAAGAAGGCCGAGCTGCTCGCCCGGCTCTGAGTCCCGGCGCTGCCTGCGGCTACGATTAGCCCGTCCTCAACCGCATCGAGACGTCACGTGCTGCTCCTGAATCCCTCCCTCGGCCTGATCGTCGCCCTGGCGCTGATCATCTTCGTGGCGCTGCCATTCCACGAGTTTGCCCACGCCCTGGCCGCCTATCGGCTGGGTGACGGGACGGCGAAGCTGTTCGGCAGGCTCACGCTCAACCCTCTCGCCCACGTCGATCCGATGGGCGCGATCCTGATCGTCCTCGTGGGCTTCGGGTGGGCCAAGCCCACGCCCGTCAACCCGCTCAATCTCCGCGGCGGACGCCAGGGCGAGGCGATCGTCGCGTTCGCCGGCCCCGCATCGAACCTCGTGCTCGCCGTCGCGGCGGCGATCCCGCTGCGCTACGCGATCGCCACCGACCTCCAGCTGCCCGACCTGCTGTTCGGGATGCTCCAGTTCTTTATCCGGATCAACATCCTGCTGATGGTCTTCAACCTGCTGCCGATCCCGCCGCTCGACGGCTCCAAGGTCCTGTTCGCGCTCATGGATCGACGGACCGAGATGCAGTGGCGGCCGGTCCTCGAGCAATACGGGTTCATCATCCTGATCGCCGTCGCGTTCCTGCCGATCCTGCCCGGAGGGACGATCCTGAACGTCGTGTTTGACACCTTGGTCGACCCGCTGTTCCGGCTTCTCGTTGGCTTCTGATCCGGGCGAGGCATCGATGGTCGCCGGGCTCGGCTGGTGGGCGACGAAGACCCGGCAGTTCCGCTCGCACGTGGGCGCCCGGGTGTCCGCCTCCGAGCGCGGTGAGCTCACGCAATGGCTGGCACCGGCGCAGCTCGCGCTGTTCGACTCGATGCACCTCGCGGATCGGCGCCACGGCCTGGACGTGGTGACAGCCTTGCGGCGTGAGGGCGTGACCGACGCCGAGGCGCTGCTCGCCGGACTCCTCCACGATGCCGGCAAGGCCAGGGTGGGCGTGTGGCCGCGCGTCGCGTACTCGCTGGGCCAGAGGTATGGGAATTGGGTCCTGCGGCCCGCGCGGCTGGTGCCGCGGTTCCGGGACGATCTCGCGCGGCTGGAAGCGCATGCCGAGCGGTCCGCGCAGCTCGCGGAGGCCGCCGGTTGCCCGGCCAGGACGGTCGAGCTCATCCGCTGGCAGGAACAACCGCGAGATCCCGAATTCGGCGAGCTGCTTCGGCTCGCCGACGAGGCCAGCTAGATGGCCCCCGACGGCACGTCGGCGATCCGGTTCGGGGAGGCGCGCCGACCGGAGTCCGCGACCCTGGTGAGGGTGGAGGGCTTCGATGGCCCCCTCGGCCTGCTGGTGTCGCTGATCGAGGCGCGACAGCTCGACGTCCTGACGGTGAGGCTCGGCGATCTCGCCGAGGCCTACCTCGAGGCGCTGTCCACGCTGGCCGGTGACCGGATCGCGAATGTCAGCGCGTTCGTGTCGATCGCCAGCCAGCTGATCCTGATCAAGAGCCGCGCCCTGCTGCCGCGCCGGGTGGAGGGACCGGCAGCCGCCCTCGACGACGAGGGCGTCGACCCCGAGGCGGAGCTGCGCGCTCGACTGCTCCTCTATCGCGCCCATCGCGACGCCGGCAGGCGTCTGGCGGACGACGCCCTGGCCCGGATCGGTCTGTTCCGAAGGGAGCCCGGGATCGCGCACGCAGCGGGTCTGGCCGGTGCCCGCAGCGCCGATGCCACTCCGCTCGATCCCCAGCTCCTCGTCCACGCCCTGGACGGGATCGCTCGCGTCGTGCCCCCCCCGGACCTGCCGCCGGAAGTCGTGCCGCGCACGATCACCCTCGCGGAGCGGGCCGCCGTGATCCGAAGCGCACTTGCCGAAGCACCAGTCGTGGTGCTCCAGGAGCTGTTGCGCGGAATCCGTGATCGCGTGCTCGTCGCGGTCACCTTTCTGGCGCTGCTCGAGCTCATGAAACGTCGCGAGGTCGTGGTCGAGCAGGCGGAGCCCTGGGGCCCCATCGTCGCGCGCCGCTTCGAGGGGGCGGCGGTGAGCGCCGACACCCCGATCGACGAGAGCCTGGAGTCGTTCGCTTGACGTCCGACGACCGGAGCAACGGCGCCGCCGTGGACGGATCCGTCGAGGCCGCCGGCGAAGCCGCTGCCCCGATCGAGCTCACCGAGGCGGCCCTGGAAGGTCTCCTGTTCGTCGCCGAGCGGCCACTCGCCCGGCGGGAGATTGCGACTCTCGCCGGCGTGGATCGCGCCGCCGTCGACGCCCGGCTCGGCGATCTCGAGGTCAGCCTCCGGCGACGTGGCCTGCGGCTGGTGGTGTCCGACGACAAGGTGGAGCTCGCCACGGCACCCGAAGCCGGGCCGCTGGTCGCGCGGTACATCGGGGCGGACGCGGTACGCCTCTCGCCGGCATCGCTCGAGACTCTCTCGATCGTCGCCTACCGGCAGCCGGTGACCCGGGCCGCCATCGAACGGATCCGGGGCGTGGACTCGGACTACACGCTGCGGACGCTGCTCCATCGCCGCCTCGTCGTCGAGCTCGGACGGTCACAGGCACCAGGACGTCCGTACCTCTACGGCACCGGCTTCGAGTTCCTCGAACGATTCGGGCTGGCCTCGCTCGAGGAACTGCCCGCGCTCGACGTGGACGTGGCGGCGCGGGTCGCAGAAGAGGGCGGCGAGCCCGTCACCGTCGAACCACCGTCCGAGGGCTGATGCCGGCCGAACGCTTGCACAAGGTCCTCGCGGCGGCCGGGATCGCGTCGCGCCGGGGGAGCGAGGCGCTGATCGCGGCCGGCCGCGTGACCGTGGATGGACGGACGGCACGTGTCGGCGAGTCGGTCGATCCGGAGGCGTCAAGCATTGCGGTCGACGGATTCCCGGTTCCCGGATCCGTGACCCACGTCTACCTCGTCGTTCACAAGCCGGCCGGTGTGACGTCCACGGTTCGGGATCGCCACGCACGTCGGACGATCGTGGATCTCGTGCCGCGCGCCCTCCTCCCCGAGGGCGGCCGGATCTACCCGGTGGGTCGGCTCGACCTCGATTCCGAGGGGCTGCTCCTCCTCACCAATGACGGGGCGTGGGCGGAGCAAGTCCTCCATCCCAGCCACGGGGTCGATCGGGAATACCTGATCGGCCTCCCGCACCCGCTCACGAACGACCAGGCGTGGTCGCTGCACGATGGGATCCGGGTGGACGAGGGTCTGGCACGCCTGGAGGGCCTCCGCCCGGCGACGCGCGCCGAGATCGGCCGGATCGCGGGCTTCGTGGACCCGCCACCGGAAGCCGGGCTCACCTGGTATCGAGCGGTCCTCCACACGGGCTTCAAGCGCCAGCTGCGCCGAATGTTCGCGGCCGTCGGTGCACCGGTCGCACGCCTCGTGCGCGTGCGGATCGGGTCGCTCCGGCTGGACCTGCCGGCGGGTCGAGTGCGGCCCCTGAAGCGACCCGAGGTCGCGCGCCTCGGCGCCCCGCTTCCAGACGCGCGGGCCTGATCGACCGCCCTCTCGACCACCCTCGGTATCCTGCCGGCGATGCCTCCATCCACCGACAGGCGGCTGGTCGTCGCCCTCGACGGTCCCGGTTCGTCCGGCAAATCGAGCGTGGGAGCCGCGGCGGCCATCGAGCTCGGCTACCGCTTCTGCGACACCGGCCTGCTCTATCGGGCCGTCACCTGGCTGGCGCTCCGGCGGGGGGTTGAGGTCGACGACCCGCGGGCCCTCGTGGCCCTCGTCGATGAGGTGGAGTTCGCGCCCGATGACCAGGGGCGCCTCCGACGTGTCCTCGTCGACGATGTCGATCACACCGACGACGTCCGGGGCCCGGACGTGGACGAAGCCGTCTCGGCGGTATCCAGTGTCCCGGAGCTCCGAGCTGCGCTCCTCGATCGACAGCGACACCTGGCGGCCGAGGGCGGGATCGTGATGGCCGGCCGGGACATCGGGACGGTCGTCCTTCCCGACGCCGACCTCAAGATCTTCCTCGACGCCTCGGTGGAGGAGCGGGCCCGGCGGCGTGCCGAGGAACGCGGCCTTGCTCCCGATTCTCCCGAGGCCGTGGAGATCCTCGCCCACCTTCGCCGGCGGGACATCCTCGATTCCACGCGGGCGGTGGCCCCTCTCCGGCCGGCCGACGACGCGCTGATCCTGCGCACCGACGGCAATGCGTTCGAGGACACAGTGGCCCAGGTGGTCGCCGCCGTTCGGTCGGCGGAACGGTGACATCCTCCGGAGCTCCGAGAGTCCGCGACATCACCGACTCCCTGTCGTTGCTCGTTCGGTTCGGCGCCCTCTGTGCCCGGGTCCTCGGGCGGGCGCTGACGCGGGTCCGGATCGAAGGCGAGGTCGACGCGATCCCGCGGACCGGCGGCGTGATCGTCGCCGCCAATCATGCGTCCAACCTCGATGCCGTGGTCATCGGCGGCTGGCTCACCCCCCGGCTGGGGCGGCGATTCCAGTGGCTCGCCAAGCGCGAGTTCTTCGACTGGCCGGTGCTGGGGGCGCTGGCCCCGGCCGGGGGCCTCCATCCGGTGGACCGGGACAAGGCCGACCTCGACGCCTATCGGCAGGCAAAGCGGATCCTGGACGAGGGGCACCTTCTGTTCATCTTCCCCGAGGGCACGCGGAGCCCCGATGGCCGCCTCCAACGGGCAGCCGATGGCGCCGCCGCGCTGGCCCTCCGAACCGATGCCGTGATCGTGCCGATCGGAGTCATCGGTGCCGACCGGGTGTGGCCCAGGGGACGGAAGCTGCCGCGACCCGGTGGTCGCGTGATCGTTCGGGTCGGGCGTCCGTTCCGGCTCTCGGAGCTCGTGCAGCCGTCCCGTGGCCGGACGTCGAAGCAGGCCGCCACGGCCGTGCTCATGGGCCGGATCGCCGAGCTGCTCCCGCCCGCCATGCGCGGCGCGTACGCCGAGGCGGTACCGGGTGGGGAGGATCCCGCCCTCGGCTGATCCCTTCTCGGCTGATCGCCGGCAGGACGTGTCCTTCCTGGGTGATGCAACTCCGCGCATCGGTGGTGGGCGGGCGGATGGCGGGCCCGCTGCCGACCGTCCCGCTGCCGACGGCCCCGCTGCCGACGGCCCCGCGCCCGCCTTTTCGCGATGCGTAGAGTTGCATCGCGGGGGAAGGGTCTGTACGGACCGCGTGCATGAACCCAGCCTGAGCAACGGGCCCAACCGAGACCCCATGCGATACTTGAACGTGCCATGGGAACGGTCCAGGAAGTTCGAATCGCCAGGCGCACCGGCTTCTGCTACGGCGTGCGCGAGGCGATCGACAAGGCGAAGGAAGCCTCGTCGATCGGCAAGGCCACCCACACGCTGGGCCAGGTCGTCCACAACGAGGGCGTGATCGCCGATCTCGATCGCCTTGGCATCCGCACGGTCGATACCCTCGACGACGTCGATCACGGTGCCGCCGTCGTGATTCGCGCCCATGGCGTGCGACCCGAGGTCATGGAACGCGCCGCCGCCCGTGGCCTGGAGGTCATCGACGGCACCTGCACCTGGGTGATCCAGGAGCAGAAGGAGCTCGCCCGCCTGGTCGAGGAGGGCTACACGATCGTCCTGCTCGGCACGCCCAAGCACCCCGAGGTCGTCGGCCTGCTCGGGTTCGCACCCGAAGCGATCGTCGTCGACGAGGAGGACGAGTGGGAGGCGAAGATCCCGCGCAAGAAGCGGATGGCCCTCATCTCCCAGAGCACACAGCCGCCCTGGAAGTTCGAGAAGCTGGCCGCGTTCATGGTCAACCGCAGCCATGAACTGAAGATCGTGAACACCGTGTGTCCGGTCACGATCCGGCGCCAGGAGGACACAGTCGAAGCCGCCCGCGAGGTCGACCTCATGGTCGTCGTCGGCGGTCGCTCCTCGGCCAACACCAAGGAGCTCACGAGATTGTGCGGGATCGTCGGGACGCCGGCGATCCAGATCGAGGGCGCGGCCGATCTCGGCGATGCCTCCGCCTTCGGCGACGCCCGGATCGTGGGCGTGACGGGTGGCACGTCGACCCCGATCGAAGACCTCCACGCGGTCACGCGTCGCATTCTCGAGCTGGCGGGAACCCCTGAGACCGCCGCCCGGGCCGATGAGCTCGCCGATGCCGCGCTTGCCGCGGCCGCGACCCCTGCCGGCCGCACGACCTCGCTGCCGAGCCAGCCCGCCACTCCGGCACGCGGCGCCGCCTGATCCTCGGACCCATGGCTCGCAGTAGCGTCGCCTGGGTCCTCGGAAGGGCACGTATGAGTTCTCCGCCCGTCGGAGTACCCGATCGATGAGCGGACCCGGCGGTCTGCCGATCGTCGCCATCGTCGGTCGCCCGAACGTTGGCAAGAGCACGCTGTTCAACCGGGTGCTCGGTTCCCGAACCGCGATCGTCGAGGACCGAGCTCGTACGACGCGTGACCGGCTCTACGGCGATGCGGACTGGAACGGGCGCCGCTTCCTCGTCGTCGACACCGGCGGCCTCGAGGTCTCGCCCGGCGACCCGATCGAGGAGAAGGTCCAGGAACAGGCCCGGCTCGCGATCGAGGAAGCGGATGTCATCGTCCTCGTCGTCGATGCTGCCGCCGGCCTCACCCCGGCCGACCAGGAGGCCGCCGCGATTCTCCGCCGCGCCAGGGCGCCGGTCCTCGTGGCCGTGAACAAGGCCGACAACCCGAAGCGCGAGCTGGA
This sequence comes from Candidatus Limnocylindrales bacterium, assembly GCA_036555445.1. GTDB lineage: Bacteria > Chloroflexota > Limnocylindria > Limnocylindrales > CSP1-4 > DATBLH01. The sequence goes on along the minus strand of DATBLH010000066.1, from coordinate 39,027 downwards.
GGGCGCCGAGTTCCATCAGCTCGGCTGGTCCGAGACGCACCCGATCGCCGCCATCCACGGCCGGGGTGTCGCGGATCTCCTCGACACCGTGGTCTGGTCCCTGCCGCCCGAGAGCGAGGAGGAGCGGGCACGCAAGGCTCGAGAGGCGGAGGCCGAGGCGTGGGAACGGGAGGTCTCCGCCGGGCGGCTGGCGCCGTTCGTCGTTGGCGACGATGCCGACGACGGCGAGGATGATGACGAGCTTCCCGAGGGCGCCGATGTCGCCGCCGCGCGTTGGGACGCCGAGCTGGCAGCGTCGCAGGATGACGAGCCCACCGCGATCGCGATCGTGGGCAGGCCGAACGTCGGGAAGTCGAGCCTGCTCAACGCCCTCCTCGGCCAGGAGCGCGCCATCGTGTCCGAGATCCCGGGGACCACGCGGGACACGATCGACACCGTGCTCGCCTGGGGTCGGAGCGAGGTCGTGCTCATCGACACCGCGGGGATCCGACGACGGGGCAAGGTGGCCTCGGGACCGGCCGCCGAACGCTATTCCACGCTTCGATCGTTGAAGGCGATCTCGCGTGCCGACGTAGCCGTGCTCGTCATCGATGCCGTGGACGGGCTGACCGCCCAGGACGCGCATGTCGCCGGCTACGTGGTCGAGGAGGGGAAGGGCCTCGTTCTCGCGATCAACAAGTGGGACCTGGTCGCGGAGAAGACCGATCGGACCTTCGACCAGTACGTCGCCTGGATCCACAACGAGGTCCCGTTCCTGGACTTCGCGCCCGCGATCTCGATCAGTGCCAGGAGTGGCCAGCGGGTGGGGCGGGTGCTCGAGATGGCGGTGGACATCTGGGGCGAGCGTCGGCGACGCGTCCCGACCGGCGAGCTCAACCGCCTCATCGCCAACGCTACCGCGCGGGTCGCCGCCCCGGTCGTCAAGGGCCGCCGCCCGAAGGTGTTCTATGCAACGCAGGCCGCGGTCGCGCCGCCGACGTTCGTGTTCTTCGCCCGCGACGCCGGGTCGGTCCACTTCAGCTACCGGCGGTACCTGGAGAACCGCCTGCGAGATTCGTTCGGGTTCGCGGGCACGCCGATCCGGCTCGTGTTCCGAGAGCGGAGCGCCATTCGATTGCCACGGCGTCGGGGATCTGCGGCTCGTCGTTCCGGCACGCCCCGCCGGACGGCCAAGTCCGGTCGGAAGTAGCGTCCGGGTGGCCGCGGATCCCCTGGCGCGCCTCGCGGTCGTCGGCGCCGGGGCGTGGGGGACGACGCTGGCCCTCCTCGCCGCGCGGCAGGAGCCGGTCGCCCTGATCGCCCATACCCGGGAATCGGCGGATCGGCTCGCGCGCGAGCGACGGAACGAGCGCCGCCTGCCGGGGATCGAGCTGCCGCAGAACGTGAGGCCCACGGCAGACCTGTCGGCGGTCGCGGGGGCGGATCTCGTCCTGTTCGCGGTGCCGTCCCAGCACCTCCGCGCGAGCGTCATCGCGACCGCGCCGCGGATCGCGGCCTCGGCAGACATCCTGTCCGTGGTCAAGGGCCTGGAACCCGGGTCCCTGCTCCGGATGACCGAGGTCATCGCCGACGCCGGTGGGATTTCCCCGGTCCGGGTGGCCGCGCTCTCGGGGCCCAACCTCGCGCTCGAGATCGCCCGCGGGCTGCCCGCGTCGGCGGTCGTGGCCGCCGAGGACCCGGCACTCGCCGATCGGATCGTGAATCGGCTCGCGCGTCGCGAGTTCCGGCTGTACGTCAACGAGGACGTCCTGGGCGTGGAGCTGTGCGGCGCGCTCAAGAACATCCTCGCGATCGCGGCCGGCGCGGTGGACCAGCTGGGCTTCGGCGACAACGGCAAGGCCGGACTCATGACCCGTGGCCTGGCCGAGATGACCCGGCTCGGGATCGCGGCCGGTGCCAACCCCCTGACGTTCGCGGGTCTGGCCGGGATCGGCGACGTGATCGCGACCTGTGGCTCCGGACTATCGCGGAACCACCGCCTGGGCGTCGAGCTGGCGAAGGGCCGTCGGTGGTCGGAGATCGAGGCCGACCTGCCGGGCGTGGCCGAGGGCGCGTACACGGTGGATGCGGCGCTCGCCCTGGCCCGTCGCCACGACGTCGAGATGCCGATCGCCCAGGAGGTCCACAACGCGTTGTACGAGGGCAAGAGCGTCCAGCGCTGCCTGCTCGATCTGCTCGCACGCGAGTCGAAGGACGAGCTCGCCGACTATCGCCGCTGGGCCGACCGCATGGGTCTCCCGGCGGGCTAGGGGAGAGGGTCGCCCGGGCCGGACCCGGTGATAGACTCGGGCGTCAGTCGGGGTGTGGCGCAGCCTGGTAGCGCACCTGAATGGGGTTCAGGAGGTCCCGCGTTCGAATCGCGGCACCCCGACCATTGATCTGAACGGGAATCGGCCCCTTCGTGGCGAGCGGAGGGGCTTCGTGATTCGGTAGCCCAACACCGTGTCGGCCACGGGGCTCGTGAGACTCAGGGGCAAGGATCATGCAGGGACGTCAGGTAAACGGCCAGTCGCAGGCCAACGATCGATCTCGCGCAACGGACGGGTAGAGGCTGAGCCGACAATCGGTCCCTTGATGCGTGCGCATCCGGCCGGCCCGTCCGGCATCCGGCTCGGCCTGAGGGCGAACATTGGCCAATTCGCCCTCCTTGTGGCCGTCAACGCGCTGGTCGGTGGAATGGTCGGCCAGGAGCGGACGGTCCTTCCGTTCCTGGCGACGGAGGTGTTCGGGCTCGGGGGCTTGACTTCGGCTCTCACCTTCATCCTCGCATTCGGGCTGACGAAGGCGGTCGCCAACCTGGCGGCCGGCGCGCTGGCCGACCGCTATGGCCGAAAGCCCGTCCTCGTCGCAGGTTGGCTTGTCGGGCTCCCGGTGCCGCTCCTGCTCATCTGGGCACCAGACTGGTCGTGGGTCGTCGTGGCCAACGTGCTCCTCGGCATCAACCAGGGCCTGACGTGGTCGACCACGGTGATCATGAAGGTCGACCTCGTCGGACCGGCCCGGCGAGGCTTGGCATTGGGGCTCAACGAAGCGGCCGGCTACGGTGCGATCGCCCTCACGGCATTCGCCACGGGTCTCATCGCCGAACGCTGGGGTTTGCGGCCGGGTCCGTTCCTGCTCGGCCTTGCGTTTGCCGGGCTTGGCCTGGGGATCTCGGCGTTGTTCGTGCGTGAGACGGCGGGCCACGCGCGCCAAGAGGCTGGCCAGGACACGCGTCGCCACAACCCGGACGAGGGGCTCTCCCCGGGCCGCGTCGTCGTACGAACGACGTTTCAGGAGCCGGCCCTCTCTGCGGCAAGTCAGGCGGGGCTCGTCAACAACCTCAACGACGGGCTGGCCTGGGGGTTGTTGCCGATCTTCTACGCCGCTGGCGGTCTGTCCGTGGGCGAGATCGGACTCCTCGCGGCGGCATACCCCGCGGTCTGGGGACTGGGACAACTTGTCACCGGCGGGCTTTCAGACCGCCTGGGTCGGAAGGCGCTGATCGTGGGCGGGATGCTGCTCCAGTCGGCTGCCCTCGCTCTCATCGCCGTGTCGACCGGCCTCGCCCCGTGGCTCGCCGGTGCGGTCCTGCTCGGGTGGGGCACCGCGATGGTCTATCCAACCTTGCTCGCGGTCATCGGAGACGTGGCGCTGCCGACATGGCGCGCTGGGGCCATCGGTGTCTACCGCTTCTGGCGGGACGCCGGGTTCGCGGTCGGTGCGGTCGCCGCCGGTGTGCTCGCCGACCGCCTGGGGATGCAGGGGGCGATCTGGATCGTGGCTGCGCTGACCGCTGTCTCGGGGGTCGTCGTGCTCGTTCGGATGTACGAGACCCATCCACGCAGCCCGGTGCGCGCCGTGAGCAGCGCGGGCGCGACGGAATCGGGCAACTCGATCGAGGAGTAGCCGATGACGAGCCAAACGATCGGTGCCACCGATGAGGCCCGTCGGGAGCGACATTCCGAGCGATCAAGGACGCGTATCCAAGCCCAGTGTCCCTGATCGCGCTCGGCCCGGCGGCGAGCCTCGTGATCCGCGCCCTCGGCCGCCTTGCCCCACGATCCGCGTCGGGGTTGACGACAAGGGGACGATCGAGTCGATGAGCACCAGCGAACGCCCAGCAGCAACGATCGGCAGCCTACTCGAGGCCGCTCGCGCGAAGCTCGACCGCCTCGAGCCCGCGGCAGCGCTCGATGCCGCGAAATCCGGTGCCCTGATCGTCGACACCCGCTGTGCGGAGGCGCGACACGCCAGCGGCGTGATCCCGGGATCGGCCCACGTCCCGCTGTCGGTTCTCTACTGGCGCCTCGACCCGACGTCCGGTCATGACGACAAGACGCTGTCGGACCCGAGCCGACAGGTGATCCTCGTTTGCGCCGACGGCTACAGTTCCAGCCTCGCTGCGGCGACCCTGCGCGACCTTGGCTTTTCACGGGCGACGGACATGGTCGGTGGGTTCAATGGCTGGGTCGCGGCGGGCTTACCCGTCGAGCGGCGGCGTGGCCGCTAGCACGCACGGACGTGGGTCTACGGGCGAAACGCCCGGCATGCCGGCTCGGCGTTCGCGTTTGAGGGAATCACGACGGACCAACTGACCCGTACGGCGATTCGGGCCACCCTCCACTGCCTGACCGGGTGTGCGATCGGCGAGGTCCTCGGCCTCGTGATCGCAACGGCACTTGGCTGGCACGACTTGCCATCGATCGCGCTGGCCATCGCGCTGGCATTCGTCTTCGGCTACTCGCTCACGATCGGGCCGCTGCTCCGAGCCGGGATCCTCGTTCGCGACGCCGTTCGGCTCGCGCTGGCAGCGGACACGATCTCGATCGCCGTGATGGAGCTGACCGACAACGCGATCATCCTGGCCGTGCCGGGTGCGATGGCTGCCGGTCTCGGCGACGGCCTGTTCTGGGGCAGCCTCGTGTTCTCCCTCGTCGTCGCCTTCGTCGTCACCGTGCCCGTGAATCGCTGGCTGATCGGCCGCGGCCGAGGACACGCTGTCGTCCACGGCCGGCATGACCACTGACCCGTTGACGACGCACATCCGGGCCCTCGATGCGGGCGGCTATCGGGATGCCATCCCCGGTCTGGCCACCCTCCTCGTCGACGCTGTCGATGGCGGCGCGGCGGTCAACTTCCTGGCTGGCGTCACGGCAGACCAGGCGACGGCGTGGTGGCACGAGCGCATCCCGCACGTTGCCGACGGGACGATCACCGCGTTCGTTGCCCGAGGGCCGGAGGAGGGACCATCCGGCAGCGCGATCGTGGGCACGACGCTGCTGATCCGGTCCCGCAACCAGAACTCGCCCCATCGCGCCGAGATCGCCAAGGTCCTCGTCCACCGCTCGATGCGGCGTCGCGGTCTCGGCCGCGCGCTCATGGAGGCCGCCGAGTCGCGGGCTCGGGCCGAGGGCCGCTGGCTGCTGATCCTCGACACCCAGGCCAACACGCCGGCCGAGGCGTTCTACCGCTCGCTGGGCTGGCAGGAGCTGGGCACGATGCCGAACCACGCCTATGCCGCGAACGGCGAGCTCGCGCCCACGACGTTCTTCTGGAAGGACCTGCGGTCGACGTGATCGGGGAGCGACGCCCTCGATCCGAGTGGCTTGGCTACCCTTGTCCGGGATGATCATTTCCGAGCCGTTCGAGCGAATCGATCGCCGGATCACGAGCTGGATGGCCGGCCACGGCCTCCTGCTCCTGCGGCTCGCCCTGGGCATCGTGTTCCTGTGGTTCGGAGCCCTGAAGCTGTTTCCGGACGTCAGCCCGGCGGAGCAGCTGGCCGGTGCCACGATCGAGCGCCTGTCGTTCGGCCTGGTCCCACAGTCCGTCGCCGTGCCGGTTCTCGGGGTCTGGGAGTGCGCGATCGGGATTGGACTCCTGATCGGCCGCTGGATGCGCGTGACGCTCCTGCTGCTCTACGTGCAGATGATCGGCACACTCACGCCGTTGCTACTGTTCTCGAGCGAAACGTTCTCCTCGTTCCCGTTCGTGCCGACCCTCGAGGGCCAGTACATCATCAAGAACGCGGTCCTGATCGCGGGTGGAATCGTCCTGGGCGCGACGGTTCGGGGTGGCGGACTGACCTCCGAACGGGTGTCGGAATCGGGCGCACACGCCCACTCGCCCTAGGTTCCGGTGCCGGGCGGCACCGTCGACGGGACCATTGTCCACACCCCTGTCGACACGACCCTTCCGGACCCCACTCGACCGCCGACGACATTGGTACTAGGCGTCGACCCATGCCGCCGGTACTTTGGGGATGTCGTTCATCGACACCGTCATCATCCCAGTCGCCGTCGGGAGAGCCAATCGATGTCCAACCGTCACCTCGTCGCCCGTGGGCGCCTGCTCGTGGTCTCGAGCATCGCCCTCCTGATGCTGCTGCTGCCGGCAACCACGCTGGCCACCAACAACAGCGACGCCATCGACACGGAATTCAGCGTCAGCGCCCAGGGCTGCGACGTCACGCTCACGGCCGTTGCCGGTGAGGACGAGCAGGAGACGGGATCGTTCGCCATCTACAGCGGCGACACCGTCATGGCCGAGGGCGAGTACAAGATCTTCGCTGGTGAGACCCTCTCCTTCGGCCCGTACACGCTGACCGACGGGAGCTATCTCCTGGTCTGGGACAGCGAGCCCGGTCACGACCCGAGCCAGAGCCACAGCGAGCTCGCGTTCGAGGTCTCCTGCGCGCAGCCGACGCCCACGCCGGGCGGCGAGGCGCTGCCGACGACCGGCGTCAAGCCGACCAAGCGACCGCACGACCCGACGCTCCCGCCGACCGACGCGACCACCGCGGCCAGCCAGTCCTCGGGCGCTTCCACCGGGTGGCCGATCGCGCTCGGCATCGGCGTCGTCGCCGGGATCGCGTTCCTGCTCACGCCGGCGCCGGTCGCGGTGCGCAACCGCCGCCGCCGCTGACCACAGCGGGCCCGTCACGGTCTTCGTTGACGGGCCCACTGGTACTTTCGGGCTATATACCGCCTAGGCCGAATGGCCAAGATGACGGCTGGGCCTCCTCCCTTGGGCCCGTACCACTGGGGGACGAGGAGCCGGGTTTCGGAGAGGCACCCGCCCGGCTCCTCGTCGTTTGTTCTTGTCCGGTCACGGCGCGATCGGACACGGTGGATCTGGCGGTGGGGGGCCGCCAACCGTGGATCCCGATTCGATCCGCAGGCCCACCCAGAACACCGGTTCCTTGCCGATCAGGCGGCGACCGTCGTTGAACACGAGGATCTCCGACCGGTAGAACCGGCCGCGGCCGTCCAGCCCGCATAGCTGAAGAACGAGGCCACCCTGGCTCCAGACGCCGCCGGGCCGCAGGACCGACGGCTCGATCCGGGATCCGACCACGATCGGCCGCGTCCGTGGGACCGCCCCAGGATCGGAGTTCCTGAGCGTGTGGGCGCAGGTTCCGCTCCCGAGCCTGCACAGCTCTGTGAGGCGTCCCGCGAGGACGAGGTCCACGACCGTCGAGAGGTAGTCCGTGGCCGCCTGCATGGTCGGCGGTGGCGCCGGGCCGCCAGGCGTGGTCGGCTGGCAGCCGGCGATGGCTGCCAGCACCACCAGGACGATCGCCGTGCGATGGATCACGCTGCCGTGTACGCGGCCGAGAGGGTCCAGATCGCCGGCTTGCCGTTGGGAACGCTGATCGCCTGCATGTAGTCGATCTCCCGGTCGTTCGGGTAGGGCTGGCCGAGAGGCCAGATGCATCCGCACTCCCAGCTCTCGCGGAATGTCCCCGGATCGGTGCCCTTCGTGATGTTCCAGTGCTCGCACATCAGGCCGGAGCCGCTGATCGAGACACCCAGCGCGGTGACCGACAACGGGATGCCGGTGCAGCTGCCCGACAGGTCACCACGCGGACTCCAGTCGACCCAACGCATGGTGCCGCTCCCTGGGCCCTTCACCGCCGACAGGGTGCCGCTGTAGATCTTCCGGACGACACCAGCCCCGACGGTCCCGTACTGCTCGAGCTTGTAGTAGTCGCGAGGGTCGGATTCACCGACCAACCGATGGATCGAGTAGCACGCGTCGATGTAGCCGAGCACGACGCTGCCGATGCGAGTGAAGCAGTCCTGCGCCCGCCACGCCCAGGTCGGCGAGGCCACCGCGACGAGACGCGTCCGCGGCGGAACCGCGGGAGCCACCGAGACCTGGAAGCTCAGCCCGGCCGTCACCGAGCCGTGTGGCCCACGCGCGACGCTAGCCCTGAGGCCCATTGGCAGATAGCGCCCCACGAGGTAGTCGCCGGGGCCGAGGCGCCAGACGCGCAGGTCCGCGCGAGGGCTGCCGATGCCGAGGCCGCGGTGCCGCGCGACGGTCCGGTCGACCATCGCGCGCCCGGCGGCGGTCAGGGTGACCTCGCGGATTCCCGGCTCGCCGGCCGTCGCGAAGCCAACGTTTGTCGCCACCAGGCTCAACGCCACAACCGGGGCCATGTACCACAGTCGCTTCCCGATGTTCACGCCCGGATGTCCTTTCCGACGGGAGTCGGGCGGGTGATCTCGGGGGCGCGAAGAACTCTACGAAGCGCCGCTTAGCTGCGAGTTGTCAGTTGAGACCGGCGATCGGGACCACGTCGAGCTTCCATCGACACGACGGGGCGGTCACCTCGAGGTCGTACGGGCCTCCCTTGACCCGGATGTGGTCCCAGCCCTCGATCGTCGCTCCGTGGGGGGCCAGGCCGACGGACGTCAGCTCGCTCGACCGGGCACCGAACGGCGTGAGCTCGGCGCGGAACATGCACGTGCCGTCGCTGCCGGTGATCGCCCAGCTGGCTCGGTACACGCCTTCGGGAAGCCGGACCGAGGACTCGCCAATCGAGCCCACGCCGCGATAGGCGAGCGCGCGGACGATCGGGATCGCGCTGAGGGGAACGGTGGGTGACGGTGATGGCGCGAGGCTGCCGGTCGGAACGGCGGAGCTACCGGGTGATGCGCTGACCCTGGAAACGGCGGTCCGGGGCGGCTTGCGCGTGGGGTCCGGCCCACTTCTTCCAACGGCCGTGCAGGCGACCGCGGCGAGGGCGGCGACGAGCAGCAGGAGGAGACCCGCCCGCAACCCGCCCGACGACGACATCCGATGCCCCCCGCTGCACGACGCTGCCGTCGACGACCGATGGCGATCACGCGCGCTGCCGTCTCGATCCTATGGGCCGACCCGGGCCATCGGTAACCCCCCGGACGAAGGTCCCGTTGACCCCGGACACCGCTCACCGATGCGGCGATCGGGGCGGCCACTCGTGGAGAGTCTCAAGACCTGGACATCGGGCCCATGGCAGGCTATGGGCCTGGTGCTGCACACCGCCGTCCGCCTCCTTCTCGTGCTCTGGATCCTCGGGTACGTCGCCGTTGCCTGTGCTCCGATGGTGACGGGGGACGTTGGCTCCGGAGTGGCAGGTCTCCTGCTTGGCGGCGTGCTGTTCATTCCCTGGCTGCTGGTGCTCATCGTGCTGATCGCTCTGGCCTGGCTGACGAGTCCCGCCGGACGGCGTCCATGAGCACCCGCGAGCCAGTCGAGCGGCGCTGGGACACGGATGAAACCGGCCACGGCATCGGCAGCGGCGAGCGATTCCTGCCCGATCTCGAACGGCTGGCCGACGCGATGGGGCGCCCGGACTGGATCACCGAGGAGGCGGACGTCCACCTCCTGCCGCACATCGTCCGCCACGCCGAATCCACCCACTCGTCGTGGAGGGTTGACGCGTCGAACTGGTGGACGCCCGGCTTGTCGTCGACCTGTGGTGGGAGCGCGACGAGCGCGATCCGCAGCCGCTCCAGGCCGACACGCTGGCTCTGCTGGGCGCGTTCGTCGAGTACGACATCGCGACCGGGATGCTCGACGGGGATCGCGTATTCTCGACCCACGGGCACCTCGTGACCCTCCGGATCCGGGGACCGCGCGGAACGCCGAACGCGTAGAGCCCGCATACACTCGGGTGGTGACGACCCAACCCGAGACCCGCGAGGCGGGAGTTCGAACCGGACTCGATCCGGCCCAGGTCGACGGCCTCACGGATCTCGATGCCGAGGCATTCCGGACGGCCGCCCATGACGTGGTCGACCTGATCGCCGACTACCTCGCGAACGTCGAGCGGTTCGCGGTGTTCCCGCCGATCGAGCCCGGAACCCTGGCACCGCTGTTCCCCGCTGACCCACCAGAGCGGCCGGAGCCATTGGCGGCGATCCTCGACGACTACCGGCGCCTGATCGAGCCCAACGCGACGCACTGGCAGCATCCCGGGTTCATGGCGTACTTCGCCACGACGGCCTCGGGTGCCGGGATCCTGGGTGAGTTCCTCACGGCCGCCCTCGGCCAGAACCCGATGTTGTGGCGGACATCGCCGATCGGGACCGAGCTCGAAGGCGTCGTCGTGGACTGGCTGCGACAGGCTCTCGGCCTTCCGGATGCGTTCGATGGCCTGATCACGGACACGGCCTCGACGTCGACCCTGCTCTCCCTGGCCGCCGCCCGGGAGGTGGCCGGGCTCGATGCCTCGGCACAGGGTCTGGCGGGACGGGCTGACGTCGGCGCTCCTCGCGTCTATGCCTCGACCGAGGCCCATAGCGCCACCGAGAAGGCCTGCATGACGCTCGGGATCGGACGGTCTGGCGTGGTCAAGATTCCGGCTAACGATCGGTTCGAGATGGACGCCGGGGCGCTCGAGCGGGCCGTGGCCGACGATCGAGCGGCGGGTCGAGCCCCGATCGCCGTTGTCGCGACGATCGGGACGACGTCGTCGACATCGGTGGACCCGGTCGCCCGGATCGCCGACCTCAGCGAGCGCGAGGGGCTCTGGCTCCACGTCGACGCCGCCTATGCCGGCGTGGTTGCGATGCTGCCCGAGCGTCGAGCCCCGTTCGCCGGCTGGGAGCGCGCGCAGTCGATCGTCGTGAACCCCCACAAGTGGCTGTACACGCCGCTCGACGCCTCGCTCCTGCTGACCACCCGGATGGATGCCCTCCGGCAGGCGTTCTCCCTTGTCCCCGAGTACCTGCGAACGCTGGATCGCGGGGCCCCGGTCCGTGACTACAACGAGTACACGCCACAGCTGGGACGAAGGTTCCGAGCGCTCAAGCTCTGGCTCCAGTTGCGCTGGTTCGGCCTCGAGGGACTCCGACGGCGGATTCGGCATCACATCGACCTGGCCCAGGAATTCGCCACCTGGGTCGACGACGATCCCGAGTGGGAGCGCGTGGCGCCGACCCCGTTCTCGACGGTCTGCCTCCGGTTCCGGCCGGCCGGCCTCGACGACGAAGCGCTCGACGATCTGAACGCTCGCCTCATCGATGGGGTCAATCGGACCGGCGAGGTATTCCTGTCCCACACCCGGCTCGCCGGCCGATTCACGATCCGCGTCGCGGTGGGCAACCTGCGGACGGAAGAGCGTCATGTCCGTCGGGCATGGGATCTGCTCCGGGGCGAGGCGACGCGGCTGGTGGGGGGACGGGCGAGCTGATGGCCGGTCCGGTTACGGTTCACTACTTCTACCGGACGCGATGGGGGAGCCACGACGAGTTCGTCGACCTGTTCGAACGGAACCACTGGCCCGTCCTTCGCGAGCAGGTGAAGTCGGGTCGCCTCCTCGAGGTCCGCCGTTATGTGCCGCGGTTCCACGGGGACGGCCGTGCCGACTGGGACGTCCTGGTGACGATCACCTACCGTGACTGGGCCGCGATGGAGTCGCATTCCGAGGCCGAGATCGCCGCCCGCCTGTTCCCGGACCAGGACCGGTACCGGGCCGAGGAGCAGCGCCGGTTCGAGCTCCTCGAGGCCCATTGGGACGTGCCCCTCGAGGAGCGGCCGCTCGAGGATCAGTGGACGGGGCCGCCCGGGTCGGTCGTCAGAACGGCTTGGTGACCATCAGCGCGACGATCGCCAGGACCGCGATCAGGGTCGAGATCCCGAGGAGTGTGCTGCGACGCTCGATCGCCGCGTAGGCGGGCGAGGACGGATCGTGCTCGGCCTCCTCGAGCTGGCGCTGGATCGTGGGCGCGTACACGAAGATTCCCACGATCAGGAGCACCACGTAGAGGACGAGCGCGGCGACGATCCAGCCGGTCTGGAACGAGAACGCGCCACCCAGCACCATCCACGCACCGGTGACCAGAAGAACGATGTAGGCGGGGTTCGCGAGCCGGCTATCCAGCGCCTGGATCCCGCGGATTGCCCACGTGAGCCGCTCTCGATCGTGGCCCGCGCGACGGAGCCAGAACGCGTAGGTGACGTTGGCGCCAACGGCAACGATCGCTGCCACGACGTGGACGAGCTTGAGGAGCAGGAACGGCACCCTGGTCTCCCGGTGGCCTGGCGGTAGACTCCGGGCCCACGATCGCACGCTGGAGGGACTGGCGCAATGATCGTCGAGGTCGCGAACGACGTCCCGATGTTCATCGACGGCGCACCGACCTCGGATCCCTGATCTCCGACGCCCAGGTGCTGCGCGTGGAGGGCTTCATCGAGCGCGCGCGGGGCAAGGGCGGCCACGTGGAGACGGGCGGCGTCCGCCCGGACGTGCCGGGCTTCCCGGACGGCGCGTTCTATCGCCCGACCCTGGTCACGGGTGTCGCCCAGGACGCCGACATCGTGCGCAATGAGGTCTTCGGACCCGTGCTCGTCGTGCTCCCGATCGATAGCGAGGAGGAGGCGATCGCCAAGGCGAACGACACCCGCTACGGCCTCGCGTCATCGGTCTGGACGCGATACGTGTTCGCGGTGATGCGCACGGCAAGGGAGCTGAACTTCGGCCACGTGCTGGTCAACGACACGCTCATGTCGTGTCCGAGATGCCGCACGGCGGCTTCAAGCAGTCGGGATTCGGCAAGGACATGTCGCTGTACTCGTTCGAGGAGTACACGCAGGTGAAGCACGTGATGGTCGAGCTCACCGGCGAGCCGGAGAAGCCCTGGCACAACACGGTCTTCGGCGACCAGAGGCAGGGCTAGCAGCCGCGAACGACCGGACCGCACAAGCGAACGACCCCGGTCGAGCGGACCGGGGTCTCGCGATGGTTGCGGATGGCGGCGAGCCTAGATCGACTTGCCGACCGTGCTCAGGATCTGGCTGACCTGGCGGCCCAGGAAGATCAGGGCAATGATGGCAACGATGGCGATGAGGGCAAGGATGAGCGCGTACTCGGCGAGGCCCTGACCGCGCTCGTCGCGGTCGGTGATCCGCGCACGCAGCCCATCGATGAAGCAGTACAGCGTGGTCATCCGTGATACCTCCTTTCCCCCTGGGATTGAGGTTCCAAGATCGGCCATATCCCCACAGGACTGCCATGGTCTGATCGTCCTGGTCGGCTCCCGGACCCTGCGTTGCGGACAGGCAACGAAGGGTTGTGGGGCCCTAGGCGGCGAATTCGTCCCGAGGTTCGCCGACCTCGATCGGGTTGTTCAGCGGATCCTGGCTCCACTCGAACCAGCCGCCGTCGTAGACGGCGATGCGTGGCCACGCCATGAGGTACGCGTAGAACCAGGTCTCGCTCGCGCGCCAGCCCGTGCCGCAATAGAACGCCACCCGCTTGTCCGGTGTGATCTCCGCCTCCGCCCAGTTGTCCGCGATCTCCGGGTACGGCCGCATCGTGTTCTCCACCGTGCGGTAGTGCTGCATGTGATACGCATCCGAGCCGCAGTTGCCCCACACATCGCCCGCGATCCGCCCGGCCGGGCCGATGTAGTTGTAGCCACTCACGGCGCCGACGTGCTCACGCCACGTGCGAACGCTGACGAGCGCGGCACCCTCGACGTCCTCGAGGATCTCCTTGGCCTCGGCGAGATCGACGATCAGCTCCGGGCGAACCGGCACCGTCGCCCCGAACGCATCGATCGGGGTGGGTGTTCGATCGATCGTCTCGATCGGATAGCCATCCTGGACCCAGCGGTCGTAGCCACCGTCGAGGAGGCGGACGTCGTCGACCCCGGCGTAGCGCAGGATCAGCGCCGCCCGCGTCGCCGCGATCTGGCCGGCCCGACGGCCCGGCCACTTCTCGTCGGCCGCACCCTCGGTGTCGCGACCGTAGAGGATGACGGTCGTCGTCCGGTCAAGCCCCAGGCCCGTCAGTGCCCGGTCGAGCTCGGCCGGCCCCCGTCGGTTCCAGTCGGCCGGGTCCTCGAGCCAGTTCGTGTCCAGAAACAGCGCTCCCGGGAGGTGCCCGTCGGCGTACTCCTCGGGAACGCCGAAGTTCACGTGGAACAGGAGGAAGCGGCCGCTGGGTGCCGCCTCCGGGCGTCCTCCCTCGAGCAGCGCGTTGAGCCAGCCCGTGTGGACCAGCCGATCGAACCTGGGCAGTCGCTCGACCGGGAGCGCCGGATCGGCGGCCCACGCCTGCCAGCCCTCCTCGTACGCCAGGACGTCCCGGTGACCGCGTTCGAAGAGACGGTCGACGACGGGCGCGGCGTCCTGGTCGCGGTCGCCATAGACGACGATCGTCCGATGCTCGAAGGCACCGGCCGGGCCGACGAGTCGCTGGAGATCGTGGTCCTCGAAGTGTTCCAGCCAGCTCGCCGGGAACGCCTTCGCCCCCGGAACGTGGCCGCCTCGTACCTCGTCGCCGAGGCGCCAGCCGTTGTAGGCGGCCAGCGGACGGATGTCGACGACGGTCGTCTGGAGGTCGGTGAGTCGGTCGCGCAGCTCCTGGGTGGTGATCGCTCGAGCGCGTGTTGGCAATGGCTGCAGGGTGGTCATTCGCGTGGTGCTCCTACGTTCTCGTGTCGTGCCGGGCAACAAGAAACCCCTGCCGATGCAGGGGTTCAGATGGCCGCCAGCGCGCGGGTCCTGGGCTTCCGCGCGCCTAGGTACACCACCTGCCCTGCTCGGCAGAGGCGCAACACAGACAGCGAATCGTGAACGCGGGCGAACTCATGTGCGCGGCATTCTGCCAGCAGGACGCGGACGGACGCAAGGACGAAGTTCGTCGGACGGGTCATCGATCCGCGCGGCTGCGAGCCCCGCGGGCGGACCCGGGCACATGGCATCATCGCGTCATGCCTCCGATCACCGAGCTGACCCGGATCGAGCCCGTGCACCTGGCGCGTCTGGAGCACCAGGGCGTGTTCACGACCGGGATCCTGCTCGAGGTCTCGGAGACGCCGACCCGCCGTCAGTACCTCTCGGACCAGGTCGACGCCACGCCGAACGACGTCCTCGCCTGGCGTGACGAAGCCCTGATGCTCAACCTCGCGGGCTTCGGACAGCGCGAACATGTACTGATGATCCAGGCCCGAATCGAGGGTCTCCGGGACATCCTGCGGCTGGACGTCCAGGGGTTCCGCGAGCGGCTCCACAAGGCTGCCGGGGAGATCAAGGTGGACCCGCCGACCGATCTCGCGATCAACGGCTGGTGGGAGCAGGCGCGAACCCTCGAGGAGGAGTGACCCGGTCCGGCCGGAGCGCGGAACGCACTACCATGCGTTCGTGACCGACAGCGTGGGCCGCGGCGCGAGCGTGGCGATCGGGCTCGCGACGGGCGTGGTGATCATCGCCGTCTCGCTCGTTCCGTTCCTCAACCCGGTCTGGGTCGCATTCGAGCAGGGCCGGTCCGGCGCCCTGGTCGCGACGGGCTACACCGCGGACGAGCTTCGAACCGCGACGGACTCCATCCTCTCCGACCTGATCTTCGGCCCGCCCGCTTTCGATGTCACCGTCCGCGGCCAGGCGGTCCTCAACGAGCGCGAGCGGCGACACATGCGAGACGTGCGGGGCGTGTTCGCCGGGTTTGCAGCGGTCGCACTGGTCGGCGTCGCGATCCTTGCCGGGGGGTGGCTCGCCACCCGCAGCCGACCAGGCGCCCGCGCGGACTTCCGACGTGCGATCCGCCGTGGGGCAACGGGTCTCGGCGTCGGGATCGTGGGTGCCGGGATCCTCTCGATGGTCGCCTTCGACACCCTGTTCGAGCTGTTCCACCGGATCTTCTTCGCCGGCAACTACACCTTCGACCCGAACACGGAGCGACTGGTCCAGCTGTTCCCCTTCGGCTTCTGGTCTGAGACTGCGTTCGCCGTTGGCGGCGTGATCCTCGTCCTCGCCCTCGGCGTGCGGACGACCGCGCGACCCGGCTCCGGACGGCCGTCCGGCCCGACCGCGGTCCCGGTGCGAGCGGCTGGATGAACGGCATCCCGGTCGCCCGCATCCTGGGCTTCGAGATCCGGGTCCACCCATCGTGGATCTTCATCCTCGCGATCCTGTCGGTGCTCGTGGTGGGACGCCTGGAGGAGGATGCACCCGCCATCCCGATCGCGATTCGCTGGCTGATCGGGGCGGTCATCGCGCTCTCCTTCCTGGCCTCGGTCCTGCTCCACGAGCTCGGACACGCGACGGTGGCGCGCCGTCGCGGCCTCCGCACGGCTCCGATCACGCTCTACTTCTTCGGCGGCAGCGCGTCCTACGAAATCGAGCCCGAACGACCGCGTGACGAGGCGGCGGTGGCGCTGGCCGGCCCCGCCGTGAGCCTGGCCGTTGCGGTCGTGCTCGGTCTCGCCGGGATCGGTCTCCAGTTCGTCGACCAGGCGGCGGCCCTGGCCGCCGGGATCGTGATGATCCTGCTCGCCCTGCTCAACCTGATCCTGGGCGCCGTGAATCTCATCCCGGCCTTCCCACTCGACGGCGGCCGGCTGGTCCATGCGGCGGTGTGGGGCCACACCGGCGACGAGCGCCGCGGCGCTCACGCCACGGCGACGGCTGGGCGGGTCGTCGGTTGGAGCCTCGTCGCGGTCGGGCTGCTGGTGGTCCTCGACAACGACCCGTTCAATGGGGTCATGCTCGGGCTTGCCGGGTGGATGCTGTCGACGACCGCGCGCGGGATCGATCGCCGGATCACGGTCGAGAACCTCCTGCGGGACGTGCGCGTGGACGAGGTGATGGAGCGTGACGTCCCGACCGTTCCCTCGCAGCTGACGGTCGACACGTTTGCCGAGCAGCTGTTCACCGGCGAAGCGGGGACGGCCTATCCGGTCATCCGTGGCGACGAAGTCGTCGGCGTGCTCGGCGCGTCGCAGCTGCGGCGGGTCGGCCGTGGGAAGTGGTCGACGATGCGCGCGGAGGAGGCGATGACCGCGCTGGCCGGGATGGGCGCCCTCGCACCGGACGAGGGGCTGTGGCAGGCCCTGCAGCGGATGCGTCGAGCCGGCGTCGATGGGCTGCCGGTCCTGGACGGGACAGTCCTCGCCGGCGTGTTGACCCTGCGCTCGGTGGCGGCGGCGGTCCAGGCACGTGCCAAGGTGGCGGGGGTGTCCCTGCGATGAGCGTGGCGGTGGCGACGGTGGGCGACATCCTGAGCGTCGAGCAGGCACGGGAGGGCGTGCTGGGGACGATCGATCGCACCGTCGAGGTGGAGGTGATCGCGACCGCCGACGCGCTGGGTCGGGTCCTCGCGGGCCCGGTGCGAGCGGCGACTGCCCTTCCACCCTGGGACAACTCGGCGATGGATGGCTACGCCATCCGATCCGAGGACGTGGCGACGGCGACCGAAGACAACCCGGTCCGGCTCGACGTCGTCGGCGAGGCGCGTGCCGGCAGCCAGCCCGACGCACCCGTCAGCCCCGGTCGGGCGCTGCGGATCGCGACCGGGGCGCCGCTCCCGTGGGGCGCCGACGCGGTGGTGCCGGTCGAGCTGACCACGCCGCTCGGACCCGACGACGAGCCATCGGGCCCTCGTGGCCGCGACGCCACCGGGCCGCTGCCCGCGGCGTGCCTCGTCCATCAGAGGATCCCGATCGGCGGCTCGATCCGGCGGGCGGGCAGCGATATCGCGGCCGACACCATCCTGCTCGACGGGGGAAGCAGTCTGACCGCGGCCGGGATCGCGCTCTCTGCGGGTGCCGGCGTCCCGCGAGTCGCCGTTCATCGGCGGGTGCGCGTCGCCGTGCTGGCCACGGGCGACGAGGTGCGTGGACCCGACGAGCCCATGGGCCCGGCCGGCATCCCGGATGCGAACGGGCCCGGACTCCGTGCCCTGGTGACGGCGAGCGGCGCGGATGCGATCGATCTCGGGATCGCCCGTGACCTGCTCGACGACGTCTCGCGCCGTCTCGAGGCAGGAATCAGCGCCGGTGCCGACGTGATCATCGTCTCCGGTGGCGTCTCGGTTGGCCCATACGACGTGGTGAAGACGGCGTTCGACGCCCTTGGCCAGATCGACCTGTGGCGGGTGGCCGTTCAGCCCGGCAAGCCCTTCACGTTCGGGACCGCCCCCAGGCCGGGTGGACGAGGCTCGCCGGTCCTGCTGTTCGGCCTCCCGGGCAACCCGGTATCGAGCTTCGTGACCTTTGAGCTGTTCGTCCGGCCGGCCGTCCGCCGCCTCGCCGGCCAGCGAAGCCTGCTCCGCCCGGTCGATCGAGGCGTGCTTCGGGAGCGCGTGTCGAAGAGCGCCGGCCGTCGCGCGTTCATCCGGGTCGTCGCCGACCGTGATCCTGCCGGCGCACCGGTCCGCGACTCGAAGGGACGCGTCAGCGTTCGGCTGGCGGGCGGTCAGGCAGGGCAGGGAAGTCACGTCCTGTCCGCGCTCGCCGTGGCCGACGCCCTCGCCGTCGTGCCGGAGGTAGCGGAGTCCGTGCGCGCCGGTACGGCCGTCGATCTGTGGTGGCTCGACCGCGACTGAGGAGGACGGATCCGATGGCCGCAGGGCCGCCCCGCAGCGAGCGTCGTCGCCTGAGCCACGTGGATCGCTCGGGCCGGCCGCGAATGGTCGATGTCTCCGGCAAGGACGTCACGTCACGTCGAGCGGCCGCCGAGGCGTTCGTGACCCTCAGCGCCGAGACCCTGAGCCTCGTCATCGACGGCGGTGGCCCCAAGGGCGACGTGCTGACCGTCGCCGAGCTGGCCGGTGTCATGGCCGGCAAGCGGACGGCCGAGCTGATCCCGCTCTGCCATCCGCTGCCCTTGACCGACCTCGTGGTTTCGGTGACCCCGGATCGGGCCATGGGGGGACTCCGCGTCCGCGCCGAGGTGGCGACGACGGCTCAGACCGGCGTCGAGATGGAGGCGTTGACGGCGGCATCGGTCGCTGCGCTCACCGTGTACGACATGGTCAAGGGCGTCGAGCGGGAGGTCGAGATCCGCTCGATCCGGCTGCTGTCGAAGTCGGGTGGCAAGAGCGGGGACTGGCAGCGGGCGGCCGATGCACCCTCGCCCCAGCGGCGCCGGCGGCCGGGCGAGCGGATGGCCGGACGCATCGGCCGAGGGCGAGGCTCGTGAGATCGGCGCTCGTGCTCACCGCGTCGGATCGGAGCGCGGCCGGGGAACGCGAGGATGCCTCCGGGCTCGCGGTCGCGGAGCGCCTGGAGGGGCTGGGATTCAGCGTCGAGCGGCGGATCGTCGCCGATGAGCAGTCGCTCATCGAGGCCGCCCTTCGCGAGGCCACCGGTCGCCATCATCTCGTGGTGACCACGGGCGGAACGGGCCTCACCCCGCGCGATGTCACGCCCCAGGCGACGCGGGCGGTCATCGACTACGACGTCCCGGGTCTGGGTGAGGCAATGCGAACGGCCGGCCGCGCCAAGACCCCGATGGCCGACCTCTCGCGTGGGATCGCCGGTGTCGCCCGGGGCAGCCTGATCGTGAACCTGCCGGGCAGCCCCAAGGGCGCGGCCGAGTCGTTCGACGCCATCGCGCCGGTGCTCGACCATGCTCTCGAGATGCTCGGTGGCCCGTTCGATCACGCCGGGTTCGTTCAGCCTGCAGCGATCGAGGACGCGCGGTAGGTGTTTCCGGCCTTCGCGGAGGTACCCGGGTACCCGCTCGTCTTCCCGCTGTTCTACGGGGCGGTGGTCATCTTCGTGCTCGCAATGGCACGGCACCTGCGCGTGTTCGCCGCGGCCCGACCTGTGGATACGCGCTCGATCCTCTCGAACACGCCCGCCCGGCTCCTGAGCTTCGTCCGCTACGCGGTGCTCCAGACCCGGATGTTCCGCGACTGGCGCGCCGGCCTGCTGCACGCGGGGATCTTCTGGGGCTTTGTCGTGCTCACGATCGGGACCGTCAACGCGGTCACCGGTGGGCTCGTGCGGGCGATCCTCGAGGCCCCGCTGGACGGCCTGCCGTGGGCGATCGTGTCGGCGCTCCAGGACATGCTCGCGGTTGGGGTGCTGGTCTCGATCGCCTGGGCGCTGTTCCGTCGCCTGGTCACCAGGCCGGCCAGGCTCACCTTCAATCGGGACGCGCTGATCATCCTGTCGATGATCGGCGGCGTCGTCGCGTCCGAGCTTGGGGCGTCGGTCTTCGAGGCCGCCCGCCATGGGCCCAAGCCGGGCGCGATCGTATCCAACGCCCTTGCCGGTCCGATCGGTGGGCTGTTCGACGCCGGCGGTCAGGAGACCGCGTTCGCGGTCCTGTGGTGGGCGCACATCGTGCTGGTGTCCGCGTTCCTCGTCTATCTCCCGTTCAGCAAGCACCTCCACATCGTCACCAGCTTCATCAATGTCTATCTCCGCAAGCTCGCGCCGCGGGGCGAGCTCCCGGCGATGGACCTCGAGGACGAGACGGCGACCTTCGGGCTCAAGACGCTCGCCGACCTGACCGGCAAGGACCTCCTCGACGGCTTCACGTGCACCGAGTGCGGCCGTTGCCAGGCCGCCTGCCCCGCCTGGAATACGGGCAAGGTGCTCAACCCCAAGACGTTCATCATGGGCATCCGGGACATGGCCGGCGAAGCGGAGCACGGCCTGAACCTGATCCCGAACTCCCCCACGGTGCGCGAGACCTACGGCCTCGACGACGGGCTGTCGGCGACCGCCCTGGCCAAGCCGATCGTGGACACCGCGATCCCGTTCGAGGCGGTCTGGGACTGCGTGACGTGCGGCGCATGCGTCGAGGCGTGCCCGGTCCTGATCGAGCACGTGGACAAGATCGTGGGCCTGCGTCGGAACCTGGTCCTCGAGGAGTCGCGGTTCCCGTCCGAGCTGACGACGGCCATGCGCAACATGGAAGGTCCGCGCAACCCGTGGGGCCAACCGCCGGCGACGCGCGTGGACTGGACGCGCGGGCTGCCGTTCGACGTGCCGCTCGTGGCCGACGTCGCGGCCGCCGATCAGCTGGATGCGCTCGAGGTCCTGTACTGGGTGGGCTGCGCGGCCGCGTTCGACGAGCGGAACCGACGGGTCGCGCGCGCCGTCGCAACGTGCCTGAATTCAGCCGGCGTGTCGTTCGCGATCCTCGGCCAGGAGGAGTCGTGTACCGGCGACCCCGCACGGCGGATGGGCAACGAGTACGTGTTCCAGATCCTGGCCGGGGGCAACGTGGAGACGCTCGAGCGCTATCGGATGGGGGAGCGCACGATCGTCACCGCCTGCCCGCACTGCTTCAACACCCTCGCCAACGAGTACCCGCAGCTGGGCGGCCGATATCGGGTGGAGCACCACTCAACGTTCCTCTCGCGCCTGGTCTCCGAGGGCCGCCTGGTACTGGGCGCCGACGGTCTCCCGGAACGCAACGTGACCTATCACGATCCGTGCTACCTGACCCGCTACAACGGCGTCGTCGATGCCCCGCGCGAGGTGCTCGGGGCGGTGGCCGGCGTATCGGTGGTGGAGATGGAACGCCATGGCCGGCAGACGTTCTGCTGCGGCGCCGGTGGCGGACGGATGTGGATGGAGGAGCGCGTCGGCACCCGGATCAACCGCGAGCGGACGCGTCAGGCGCTGGCGACCGGTGCGGAGACGGTGGCCGTGGCCTGCCCGTTCTGCATGGTCATGATTCGCGATGGGCTCGCCGAGGAAGGTGCCGCCGAGGGCGTCACCGCACTCGATATCTCGGAGATCCTCGCCCAGGCGGCGATCCCCTCGGGTCGGCAGCTCCCGGTCGTGCAGTAGCGACTAGCCCGGGAGGCGCTGCCTGCAGCTGACGCAGTTGGCGTCGGTCCAGAGATTGCCCATCCCGCACTTCGGACAGATCTTCTCGCCCTCGGTGGATGCCGCGAACGGGCTCTCGGGCGACGCGGCGGCCGCCTCCGCGCGCTGGCGGACGAGGATCGCCAGGGTGGCCAGCGTGCCCACACCCGAGGCGACCAGCAGCAGGACCAGCTGCGTGTTCAGACTCGTCAGATCCATGATCCGACACCCCCAGCGTCCGGGCCGTTCGACGTGACGGACTCACCCGGACGACGTGAGCGTACTGCCGCAGGTACCGGCCGACCATCCATCCGCGCGCAATCTCGGTGCGTGCCCGCGCCATGTCGACCGGACCCCGGCGTGGGCTAGGATGCCCGGCGTGACGGTGACCACGACAGCCGGCCCGTATCGCCTCACCGAGGAGCAGGAGGACCTGCGACTCGCGGTCCGCGTCCTCGCCGACGAGCGTGTCGCGCCGCGCGCCGCAGAGATCGACCGCAGCGGCGAGTTCCCACAGGACATCAAGGATCTGCTGGCCGCCCACGACATCCTGGGCCTGCCGTTCCCGGCGGCGCACGGTGGCCTCGGCGCCGACCTGCTCACGACCTGCCTGGCCATCGAGCAGCTGAGCCGCGCCTGCGCCACCACGGGTCTCATCCTCGCCGTCCAGAGCCTGGGTGCGCTTCCACTCCGCTTCGCAGGCACGGACGAGCAGCAGCAGCGCTGGTTTCCGGACCTGGCGTCGGGCCGGAAGCTGATCGCGTTCGCGCTGACCGAATCCGAAGCGGGCTCGGACGCGGCGGCTGCCCGCACGCGCGCGGTCAGGGACGGCGATGACTATGTCATCAACGGGTCCAAGCGCTTCATCAGCCAGGGCTCGGTGGCGGACCTGATCACCGTGTTCGCGATCACCGATCCCGAGGCTCCGCGGCACCGGCGCCTGAGCTGCTTCGTGGTCGAGAAGGAGACGGCCGGCTTCAAGGTCGAGCGGGTCGAGCACAAGATGGGGATCCGCGGCTCGCCCACGGCCGAGCTGTCGTTCCACGACGTGCGGGTGCCGGCAGCGAACCGCGTCGGTGACGAGGGTCAGGGCTTCCAGCTGGCGATGCGAACGCTGGATCGCAGCCGGCCGGGGATCGCGGCCCAGGCGGTCGGAATCGCACAGGGCGCGCTCGAGGTTGCCACCCGGTACGCCGGGGAACGCCGCCAGTTCGGGAAGCGGATCGGCGACCACCAGATGGTGGCGGCGATGCTCGCCGACATGGATGCCCAGACGGAGGCGGCGCGCCAGCTCCTGTACAAGGCGTGTGTCGAGATCGAGGCCGGTTCGAGCGATGCCGGTCGATGGTCGGCGGTGTGTAAACTCGTCGCCGGTGACACCGCGATGCGGGTCACGACGGACGCCGTCCAGGTCCTCGGGGGATACGGCTACATCGACGAGTTCCCGGTCGAGCGGATGATGCGCGACGCGAAGATCACCCAGCTCTACGAGGGGACCCAGCAGATCCAGCGGCTCGTCATCGCGCGGTCCCTGCTCGGCAAGGACGACTGACCGCAGAGCAAACCATCTCGCGGGAGGAGCCCGACCCGGTGCGCATCGTCGTCCTCGCCAAGCCGGTCCCCGATCCCGCTTCGAGCGCTGAGCGGCTCGGCCCCGACAACCGATTGGACCGTTCCGCGGCACCCGCCGTCATCAACGGCAACGACGAGTACGCGCTCGAGGCCGCGCTCAAGCTGACCGAAGCGCACGGTGGCGAGGTCATCGTGCTCGCGATGGCTCCTGCATCCGCTCCCGAGATGCTGCGCAAGGCCCTCGCGATGGGCGCTGCGTCCGGGGTCCTGGTCACCGATCCAGCCCTCGAGGGCGCCGACACGCTGACCAGCGCGCGCGTCCTGGCCGCCGCCCTGCGCGGGATGGAGTACGACCTCGTGATGGCCGGCGTCGACACCTCCGACGGCGGAGCGGGCGTGGTCCCGGCCGGTGTCGCCACGCTGCTCGGGCTGCCATACCTGTCCTACGCCGCGAAGGTGGAGCCGGACCCGTCGGCCGGCACGGTGCGGGTCCAGCGGATCAGTCCCACCGGCTTCGACGTCCTGGAGGCTTCGATGCCCGCATTCGTCTCGGGCACACAGGCCCTGGGCGCACCGCGCTACCCGTCGCTCAAGGGGATCATGGCCGCCCGGTCCAAGGAGATCGCGACCCGGTCGCTGGCCGACCTGGAACTCGGCGACAAGGCTCCGTCCGGTACCTGGACGACGCGTGTCCTCGCTTCGGAGCCACCGGCGGCGCGTGCGCCCACCCGCGTCGTGCGGGCACCGGCCGACGAGGCCGCGAAGGAGATCGTGGATCTCCTCGCGTCGCGCGGGATCGTCTGATGGCCGGCACGATCCTGGTCCTCGGGGAGACGGTCGACGGACAGCTGACGCGGCTGTCGATGGAGGTCGCGACCCTGGCCCGCCAGCTGGGTGAGGCGGGCGGGTTGACCGTGGCCGGCGGGGTCGTCGGGCCCGAGCCGCGGGCTGCCGCCGAGGAGCTGGCGCGTCACACCGGCGGCGAGGTGACGGCCGTCGCCGACGACGCTCGGTCATCGGCTGCCTGGGCAGCCGGGCAGGACGTCGACTACATCGTCCTCGGGGCCTCCCCGGACGGCCGCGATACCGCCGGGACCCTCTCGGTTCTGCTCGACGTCGGCGTGCTCGCCAACGCCACGGCCGTCAGCTGGGAGGATGGTGGCCCGATCGTCGAGATGAGCGTATTCGGCGGCAAGCTCATCACCCGGAGCGGGTTCACCGGTGGCAAGGGGATCATCACCGTCCGCCCGAACGCGGTCGCTGCCGAGCCGGCCGCCGAGCCGGGATCCGTGTCCGAGTCCAAGCCCGGTGCCGGCACCGACCAGGCAGAGGTCAGGGTCGTCGACCGGATCGCGGAGGCGGGTGCTGCCGCCTCGATCGAGGAGGCGCGGGTGATCGTCTCCGGGGGTCGGGGCGTCGGCGGCGAGGAGGGCTTCAAGCTGGTCCAGGAGCTCGCCGACGCGCTCGGTGGGGCCGTCGGAGCGACCCGGGCCGCCGTCGATGCCGGATGGATCAACTACAGCCAACAGATCGGTCAGACCGGCAAGATCGTCAAGCCCCAGCTCTATCTCGCACTCGGTGTCTCGGGTGCGATTCAGCACAAGGTGGGGATGCAGACCGCGGACACGATCGTCGCGGTCAATCGCGACCCCGACGCGCCGATCGTGGAGTTCGCCGACCTCGTCGTCGTGGGCGACCTGTTCGAGGTCGGTCCGGCGCTCCTCGCCGAGCTGAAGGCGCGGCAGAGCTAGGGAACCCGATGGAGGTCACGCTCGTTCTGGCCCAGCTGCTCGCGGTGGCAGCGTTCATCGCCCTCCTCCTCGCCGTTCTCGTGTTCGTCCGGCGCACGGCCCGATTCCTCGCCGAATCGCGCGACGTGGGCCGGTTCCGTCGTTCGTTGGGCGAGATCAGCAGCGGTGCCGTGGCCACGCTCGAGGCCGCCCTGGGACCGATCGACGGCGTCCGCCGACATACCGTGGCGGCCGAGTCGATCGTTGACGACCTGGGTCGGGCGGGTGAGGCGCTCACCGCCTATGCGGAGCAGGCGAAGGTGCTCCGGGGTCCCAACCCGGCGGCCGCCATCCGCGACGGCCTGATGAACGAGCTGGAGCGCTCGGTGCGTGCCCTCCAGATGGTCGAGCACGGGTGCACGATCCTGAGCGCCGCCCGGAGCGACGTCCGGGCGCCGGAAGGTCAGACGTCCATCAAGCGCGGGTACCTCAACCTGCTCCACGCCCGGGACGCGATCGTCGCCCACGCCGCTCGCGCCCGCGAGGTCGCCGTGGCCGAGCCGTGGCGCCCGCTCCAGCCCCCGAACGCGTGACCGACGCTCGCGACCGCGAAGGGTCGGCGATCGAGACCGACATCCACGCCGAGGCAGACCGCCTGGCCGGGCTGGCGGTCGAGTCCGGCCTCGCCCTGC
Organism: Candidatus Limnocylindrales bacterium; assembly: GCA_036555445.1. Lineage (GTDB taxonomy): Bacteria > Chloroflexota > Limnocylindria > Limnocylindrales > CSP1-4 > DATBLH01. The sequence goes on along the minus strand of DATBLH010000066.1, from coordinate 13,224 downwards.
GGCTGATGGGTGGCCTCGCGATCTGGCTCACCTCACCGACCGTCCGCCGGCCGCCCTACCGGCGGTCGTACGGGGACCTCGACTTCGCTGCGTCCAGCCACGAGCGGCCCCGGGTGGACGATTTCTTCGAGGCGGCGGGCTACCGAGCCGAGAAGCTGTTCAACGCGCTCCACGGCGCGTCGCGCCTGAACTACGTCCATCCCCTGGGCCACTGGCCGATCGACGTCATCCTGGACGAGCTGCGAATGTCGCATCGGATCGACCTCCGCGGTCGGCTGAGCCGGCCGGGGCCGACGATCAGCCTCGCCGACCTGCTGCTGACCAAGCTCCAGATCTGGCAGATCAACGACAAGGACGTGGGCGACGCTGTGTGCCTGCTCGCCGATCACGCCATCGACGACGGGTCGGAGACGGCCATCGACAGTGGGCGCATCGTCGCCCTGCTGCGGGTCGACTGGGGGCTGTGTCACACGGTCGAGCGGAATCTCCATCGGGTCGCCGAGCTGGCCCGTGAGCAGCCCCCCGACGGCGGAGCCTGTGACGCCGCCCTCCAGGCCGAAGCGTTGCTGGAGCTCGTGGCCGCCGCGCCCAAGTCGCTGGCATGGCGAGCCCGCGCCGGCGTCGGTGAACGCGTCGCCTGGTACCAGGTGCCGGAAGAGGTGCGTCACCAGACCTGAGCCACGCTAGTCGGCAGCGACGCCTCGTCGCTCGAGGGCGGCCCGCCAGTAGTCCACCGATGCCACCATGTCGTCCACCACGCCCGCATCGTCCTGCTCGAACGGCGGGATGATCTCGAGCACGAGCAGCGACCGGTCCACGCCGCCCTCCCCGAGGGCGTCGATCACCCGGTCCGCATCGATCCGGCCGGTCCGGTTCCGGTGGTCGGTGAACGGCCAGTGATGGTCGCCCTCGGCGTCGGACTGCTGCAGCTGCACGATCGGGGCGTCCCGGCCCAGCTCGCGGAGCCAGGCGTACGGATCGCGGTCCGCGCCGCTCGTTCCGGGGACGCACATGTGGCCGACATCGAGACACAACCGAATCGGGACCCGGCTTTCATCTCCGGACGTCATCAAGTCGCGGATCATGGCCAACGTGGACGGCTCCCTCGCCGCCGCCAGGTTCTCCACCATGAGGTACTCCAGGCCGTCCGAGCGGGCGGTCCGAGCCAGGCGCTCCAGGCGCTCCTGCAGCTCGCCCCAGCGCTCCCGGCGTCGATCGGCCCGTTCCCAGTCGGAGACGGCGAACGCGCCCACGTGCCCGCCGGTCGCGACGCCACCCAGCCTGGCCGTGTACCGGATCGCGGTCTCGAACCAGCGGGTGGCGCGATCGCGTGCCGCGGGCAGGGGGTGGAGGAGGAGGTTGGCCGAGTACGCGGCCAGACCCGTGAAGGTCGAGTGCAGCTCGAGCCGCTCGCCGTCGCAGGCGCGCCGGACGTCATCGACGCCGTCTTCGGTGCCGGCTGCGACGGCGTCGATGTCGACCAGGTCGAACGAATGCTGCACGATCCCGAGCCCGAGTCGTCGGCGAACGAGTGCGGCCCATTCGGTGGCGAGCGGCCAGCGCTTGACCGCGAAGCAGGTGTTGATCCCCAGGCGCAGTTCCATGGCCGCTCCTCAGCTCGGCCGCCGACGGATGACGGGGCTCGCGACGAGCTCGAGGTATCGGGCGAACGCCTCGTCGTACGCTCCCCGAACGGCCGGATCGGGATCGATGGACGGTTCGGGATGCACCGCCCGGGCAATCGCATCCTGCACGTCGCGGTAGACGCCGGCCCCGAGCCCGGCCAGCATCGCAACCCCGGTCACCGCGGCATCCCCCGGGACCGTCCGGACGGGCAGCCCGGTGACGTCGGCCTTGATCCGGTTCCAGGACGCGAGCCGGGCATCCCCGCCGGAGATCCGCAGCTCGGTCGGTGGGGCGCCTCCCGCGACCAGCAGCTCGAGCTGCGAGCGGATCGCGAACGCAACGCCCTCGAGCAGTGCCCGCGCGAGCTGCCCTCGATCGTGACGCAGCGACAGGCCGGTGATGGCCCCGCGAAGATCGGGGTCGGTTCGATCGCCGTCGGCGAGTGCCGGGATCGCGAGCAGGCCGCTCCCACCCGGCTCGATGGCGCCCGCCTCCCGATCCAGTCGCTCGAAATCGACTGCGCGAGCGCGCCCACGCCGACCGCCATAGGCAAGGTCGGCCAGCCAGGCAATGACCGCACCGGTGGTGTTGATGCCGGTCTCGGTCGTGTAGTCGGTGCCGACGACGTGCGGGTAGTGGGTGACCTCGAGGACGGACAGCGGGCGGCGGACATCCGCGTTGAGGCAGGTTGATGAGCCGGCCATCTCGCTCACCGGCCCCGGATCCACGACGCCCGCGCCGAGGGCGCACGCCTGGCTGTCGGCACCGCCGAGGACGACCGGTGTGAGCCGCGGCAGTCCGAGTCGCGTCGCCACGGCAGGGCGCAGCGTGCCGAGCACGCCCGACGACGCTCGCAACGCGGGGAAGATCGGGCGATCACGTTCCAGCACGCCACACAACTCGCTGTCCCACTCGCGACGGCGCAGGTCGTAGCCCAACGTCGCGGCCGCATGGGTCCCGTCCGTGGCATTCTCGCCGGTCAGCGTGAGCGCGAGCCAGTCCCGGGGCTGGAGTGCCAGCGATGCCCGTCGCCAGCCGTCGGGCTCGTGTGCGCGCAGCCACAGGAGCTTGGGCAGGATGTGGAACGCCGCCGGCCGGTGGCCGGTCCGCCGATGCAGGGCCTCGGCGCCGAACCGGTCGACCAGGGCGTCCGCTTCGGCCGACGCACGGTTGTCCCGATAGATCAGACCCGGCCTGATCGGGCGGGCGCGGGCGTCGACGACCACGATCGATGGGCATTGCCCCGTCAGGCCGATGGCATGCACGCGGCGGTTGCGGCCCAGTCGAGTGACCAGCTCACGCAGCGACGCGAGCGCCGCCGAGCGCCACGCGCGGGCATCCTGCTCCGCCCAGCCGGGGCGCGGGGAGAGGGTGGGGTAGGTCCGACGGACCTCGAGCCGGCGATGACCGTCGAGATCGAACGCCGCGGCGCGCGCCCCGGATGTTCCGACGTCGACCGCGACGAGCACGTCGCGCCACGCCCGGTCGTCGACCGTCGTCATCCCCGAACGAGCTGGTGGGACGCCACCCTGTCCCCATCGAGCGTGATCAGGGCTCCGTTGAGGGTCCCGCTCGCGTAGTCGCTGCCCGGGTTGATGGCGATCGTGCGTCCGATCCTGCTGATCGCGGATGCCTCGTGGATGTGGCCGTGGAGACCGACCAGCGGCTGGTACTCCTCCAGGATCGCCCGGACGGCCGTGCTCCCGGCGGGTGCGAACTTCACCTGGCCGAGCACCTGGACGACCCGCAGGTCCTCATCCAGCACCGGGGCATCGTCCAGGCCCGACGAGATCGGCGGAACATGAACGTTGATCACCGCACGCTGCGGGTCCCTGAGCCGGCTCACGAGCGATCGCAGACTGGCGTCGAGTTGCTCCTCGGTCTGTTCCCGGTGACTGTGCCAGGGGGTGATGTTCGAGTACCCCCACGAGGCCAGCTCGTGGACGTCGTCGAGCGGGATGACCTGGCCCTCCGCCGGCGTCGCCCAGGTCGACTCCGCGAGAACAGGAACGAGATCCACGGGATCGTCGTTGCCGAGCATCATGAACATCGGCATGCCGCGAGGGCGGAGCCGCTCGTCCGCCAGGGCGAGCCAGCCCCGGAGTCGGGCGGTCATCAGCTCCACGAACGTGGCGTCCACGCGGCGCTCCGCCTGGAGCGCCTCGAACTCGCCAGGCTCGACGCGCAGCGGGTAGTACCCGTGGTCCTCGATGAGCTTGACCAGGTTGTCCAGCTCCGGGCCATCGCTGACCGCGTAGTCGGTGCCGATGAACCGGCAGCGCCAGGAGCCTCCGTTCGATCGGACGATCGTCTGGATCGCCTTGCCCGCCAGATCGGCGCCCAGGACCAGCGCGTCGGCGCCATAGATCGGTCCGGCGTTGAGGAACTTGCGGAAGCACTTGGACGAGCCATGCAGGTCTGTGGCGAAGAACAGCTTCACGCGGCGGCCCATGGTCCGTTTCAGGCGCCCGGTCGCGCCGTCCGACCCGAGCGCGCGGCGTCCATGAACCGCTTGGCGCGTTCACCGTCGACCGGGTTCCAGGTCACCCCGTCCACCTTGAGGCTGGTGCCCACGATGACCCCATCGGCGATCGCGAGGATCTGTCCGACGCGCTCTGCGGTGACACCGGTATTGGCGATGATCGGCGTCGATGGGGCCGCCTCCCTGGCCTGCTCGATGTGGCGTGGATCGAACGGGATGCCGGCCGCGGGCCCGCTGATGAGGATCGCATCCATCCCCAGGAACGCCGCTCCTCGGGCGCGGTCGGCAACGGATCGCTTGCCGATCGCGCTCGCGAACTCGGGCTGGATGTTGTCGAACAGGAGGACATCGGTGGCGCCGATGGCCGCACGATACCCGGCAATCTCGCCGATCCTCGGCTCGATCATCCCAAGATCGCTCTCGTAGACGCCGGTCATGACCTCGCGGACGAATCGCGCCCCCGTGGCCCGCGCGACCGCCAGGCTCGCGATCGCGTCCCACAGGATGTTGACCCCGAACGGAACCCGGATGTCGGAGCGGAGCTGGCCGATGCACGAGGCCATCGTCGCCGGGATCTCGGGCCCCACAGCCAGCTGGTAGGGCAGATCGGCCTCGTTGCAGAACAGGACGCCGTCCACGTCGGCCTCCTGGAGCAGGCGCAGGTCCGCGCCCAACGAGTCGACCATGCCGTCGAGTCCCCCGGCCCGATCGTGGGCAGGCCGCCCAGGGAGGGCCGGGAAGTGGAGCATGGCCACGATGGGCCCGGAAACGCCGAACAATCGCTCGAGCGCGTTCATCAGCTGACCCTCCTGCTCATCGCACGACTGGCTGCGCCGGTGTCGGTCGTCGACGCGGCGTCGCGCGGTCGTTGACGCGGCTCTGCGATCACGACCTCGATCCGCTGATCACGCCATGCATCGAGCTCCGGACCGCGCGCCGTGCTGTCGGTGACCAGGGTCGAGACGAGCGTGGCCGGACCGATCACGTGCGGTGTCGTCCGTCCCAGCTTCGAGCCATCCGCCAGGACCATCACCCGGCTCGAGCGATCCACGGCGGTGCGCTGCACCTCGGCCTCGTCGTCGTCGAGCTCGGTGATGCCCCAACGCACGGACAGCCCGGCGGCCCCGATGACCGCGAGATCGAAGTGGTAGGTGGCAAGGGTCCGAAGCGCGGCCGGTCCGTGGCAGCTCAGCTCGTCGCGCAGGACGCTGCCGCCGATCGCCACCACCCGGACCGGGCGCGTGCCGAGCAGGCTCGCGATCGGCAGCGACGCCGTCACCACGGTCAGGCCCTCGCGGGCCGGCAGATAGCGAGCGAACTGCTCCGTCGTGGACCCGATCCCCAGGAATACGGTCGTCGCAGCGCCGACCAGCTCCGCGGCCCGCATCCCGATCAGGCGTTTCTCCCGCGCGTGCTCCAGCGCCCGCGCGTTGAACGAGGCGTCGAACGATCGAGTGATATGGGCCGTGGCGCCGCCATAGGTCCGGCGCAGGTAACCGTCGCGCTCGAGGCGGCGCAGATCCCGCCGGATCGTCATGTCCGACACGACGAGCTGCCGGGCGAGCTCGGTCACCTGGATCGTCTGGTCGGCCGCCACCCGCTCGAGGATCACCCGCCACCGGTCCACCGGCTGCAGGTCCGCGTGGCGTCCCCGGCGCTCCTCCGAGGAGCTGGATGATGCCATTGCGACCTCACGAATCGGGCCACACGACCCGTTGACGAATCGTGCTCGATTGTGTTCGACTCTCGCTGGCCGATCTTCCCGTGTCAAGGGACAGCCGGCCTGTTTGCGGAGCGTTGGGAGAGGAGGCAGCGATGGCTGGCGCTCAGCAGGGGGAGAGCCAATTGTTCGTCCGCCAGAGCACGGGTCTCGTGCGCGAGGCGTCGGCCCTGGATGCGACGATCTACAACGCGGTGTTCTCGGCGCCGGTGGGCGCGACACTGGCCTGGGGCGTGTTCTTCGCCCTCAGCGCGTTCCCGGGCGCGGACCTGGTGTGGGCGACGATCATCGCCTTCGTCCTGAACGTGCCCGTGCTGATCATGATGGCCCTGCTCGCGTCGAGCATGCCCCGGACCGGCGGGGACTACGTCTGGGTGAGCCGGATCCTGTCGCCGCCGCTGGCGACGATCTCCAACTTCGGCGCCGCGCTGTCGGCGCTGATCGGGGCCACCTTCTGGGCTCGCTACTTCCCGGTGTTCGCGCTGGGCCCGATCCTCGTGACCCTCGGGGTGACCTTCGACAACGCCACCCTGGTGGAGTGGGGGAACACGTTCCAGACCGACAAGCTGTGGATCTTCATCGGCGGGTTCGCGATGATCGCGCTGATGACCGCGATCCACATCGCGGGCATCCGGACGACGTTCCGCTGGCAGAACGTGTTCTGGATCATCGCGTCGGCCGGGACATTCCTCGCGTTCCTGGTGCTGCTGTTCGGTAGCACCGCGGACTTCCAGGCGAACTTCAACACCCTGAACGCGAAGTTCGGCGGCGGCGACACCCAGGCGGTGATCGACGCGGCCGGCGCGGCCGGTGCGGCGCCCGACGTCGGCAAGCTCGACGCGACGCTGCCCACCGTGTTCGCGATCATGGTGTTCATGATGTGGAACTGGTGGTCGGTCTATCTCGCGGGCGAGCTCAAGAGCGCGTCCAACCGCGGCCGCCAGATGAACATCATGTTCGGCGCCCTGGTCTGGGACGTCGTGTTCATCGTCATCGGCGTCCTGTTGCTGTTCAAGGTCACCGGCTACGACTTCATGGTGGCCGTGAACACGGCCGGCAACGAGGCGTACGCGATCCCCACCGGGCCCTGGTACCACTTCATGGCCAGCCTCGTCTACAACATCCCGATCCTGACCATCCTGATCGTCGGGTCGTTCCTGTTCTGGAGCCTGCCGGCAATGGTCGGCAACACGTTCATGCCCATCCGGACCGTGTTCGCGTGGGCGTTCGACCGGCTCCTGCCCGAGCGGTTCTCGCAGGTCGACGAGCGAACCCACTCGCCGGTGCCGGCGATCCTGCTGGTCATGGGCATCGTCACCCTCATGCTCGCGTGGAGCGTGCTGTCCACCGACTTCGCGACCTGGCTGGCCCTCGGCGTCCTCGCCGGCGTGGTCTGCGTGGTGATCGTTGGCGTGGCCGCGTTCCTGTTCCCGGATCGCCGTCCGGATCTCTACCGGGCGTCGCCCGCGAACATCACCTGGGGCGGCATCCCGGTGCTCAAGATCGTGGCTCCGCTCTCGATCCTGGTGATGCTGTTCCTCACCTGGCTCACGATCGCCTACCCGGGGCTGGCGCTCTATGGGGACGCGGGGAACATCTGGTGGATCCCCGCGTTCATGGGCGGGATCATCGTGTTCGGATTGGTCGTGTACTACGGTGCCCGGGCGATCCGTCGCGGCCAGGGCGTCGACATCGACCTCGTCTATCGCGAGTTGCCACCCGAGTGACCGCCGGTCGCCGACCGGCTGCGAAAGCGGCGCGCCCCGATGGGCGCGCCGCTTCCGTGCTTCCAGGGCGATTCCGGGCCGCCGTGTTCGACGTCGACGGCCTGCTGATCGACACCGAGCCCCTCTGGGCCCGGGCGGAGGAGGCCCTGCTCGCCCGGCGCGGGCTGCCGTTCACGGAGGAGGATCGGCGGCGGACCGTTGGCCGCTCGATCGACGCGACGATCCGCGACTACGCGAACCGGATGGGCCTGTCGCCGTCCGCGGACGCGTCGCTGCGCCGGGAGCTAATGTCCCTCGTCGGTCCGATGTACCGTGCCGAGGCCTCGCCGATGCCCGGTGCCATCGAGATCGTGGAGCGACTCGGGCGTCGGATGCCGCTCGCTGCCGCCACCAACACGGACCGCCACCTGGTCGAAGGGGCGCTCCGGCGGGCCGGGCTGCTGGGGGCATTCACTGCGCTCGTCACGGCCGGCGACGTCGCGCGGCCGAAGCCCGCCCCGGACGTGTACTTGGAGGCGTGTGCCCGCCTCGGCGTGGCGCCACCGGAGGCCGTTGGATTCGAGGATTCCGCGTCCGGGATGGCCGCCGCCCGTGCCGCGGGGCTGTGGTGCATCGCGGTCCCCGATGGTCCGCACGTGATCGTCGACGATGCGGACCTGGTGGTTTCGTCACTGACGGACCTGATTCCGTCGCTCAGCCACAGCATCTAGTGGTATGCTGATAGAGCACCACAACTGGTTGTGGTCGAGTAGCAGGAGAGCCGATGCGTTGTCCCCAGTGCGGCGAGCGCGAGACGCGTGTCGTCGACTCGCGCGACCTCGACGATTCGGCCACGATCCGGCGACGCCGCGAATGCGCGTCGTGCAGCTTCCGGTTCACGACCTACGAGCGCACGGAGGCGCCTCGCCTGGTGATCGTCAAGCGTGACGGCACCCGCCAGGAGTTCGATCGAGCGAGACTGGTGGGCGGGCTGGCCAAGGCCCTGACGAGACGCCCGGTGGCGACCGGAGCTGCCGAGCACGCGGCGGACGAGATCGAGGGCGAGCTGCGGGCTGCCGGGATCACGGAGGTGCCCTCGTCGCGCGTGGGGGCGCTGGCGATGGAGAAGCTGCGCGAGCTCGACCAGATTGCCTACATCCGGTTCGCGTCGGTCTACCAGAGCTTCGAGGACCTCGAGGACCTGAAGCGCGAGGTGGATTCGCTCTATGCCGAACGGGACGGCGACGCCGTCGAGTGATCACCCGGTGAGCGTCCTGTCCGATCGCGACATTCGGGCCGCGCTTGCCGACGGCTCGATTGTCATCCGCCCGTACGAAGCGCACGATCTCCAGCCGTCCTCGGTCGACCTCCACCTGGACCGGCGGTTCCGCGTCTTCCGCAACAACCGATATCCGTACATCGACGTCCGCGCGCCGCAGCCGGACCTCACGGAGCTGCTCCAGGTCGATGACGACGAACCGTTCATCCTCCATCCGGGTGAGTTCGTTCTCGGCCAGACGCTGGAGTGGGTCGAGCTACCGAACGACCTCGTTTCGCGCTTGGAGGGCAAGAGCTCCCTGGGCCGGCTCGGGCTGCTGATTCACTCGACCGCTGGCTATGTTGATCCGGGGTGGAAGGGCAACCTCACGCTCGAGCTGTCGAACGTGGCCAACCTCCCGATCGCGCTCTACTTCGGGATGAAGATCGGCCAGATCAGCTTCTTCAGGATGAGCTCACCGGTCGATCGGCCATACGGGTCGCCGGAGCTCGGATCGAAGTACCAGGGCCAGTCGGAGCCCACGGCCTCGGCGTTCCATCGCGACTTCGACAACGGTAACCATCCGGCAGCCGACGAGCCCACCGAGGCAGAGGCGGAGCCACGTCGCTGAACGACGTCGTCGACTGGTCGCGGGCCCTCGGCGGCGGCGTCCGGGTAGCGCTCATCCAGGCCGGCTCGTTCCGCTCCGACGCCGGTGTCCTGTTCGGGCCCGTGCCCTATGTGCTGTGGCGCGATTGGGCCGGCGACGAGCCCGACGGGGACCGCCGGCTGCTGCAGGCCCTCAACTGCCTCCTGGTCGAGACGCCGGCCGGTCGCGTGCTCGTCGAGACCGGGATCGGCGAGCGGGTCAGCGAGAAGGTTCGGGCGATGCGGGCATACGAAGGAACGCCGATCGTGCCCGCGCTCGAGCAGGCGGGCTTTGCGCCCGATTCGATCGACATCGTCGCGATGAGCCACCTCCACTACGACCACGCAGGCGGCCTGCTCCGTGCCGACGGCTCGAAGGCCTTCCCGCGGGCGACGATCGTGGCCCAGCGCGCGGAGTGGGAGATCGCCCTCGACGAGAACCCGCGCATCCTGGCCTCGTACGACCAGCCCGAGCTGCGACTCGTGCGCGACTGGGGAGCGGTGGGCTGGGCCGACGGCGAGCGGGAGCTCCTGCCCGGCGTGTCCGTGGTCCGAACCGGCGGACACTCGAAGGGTCACCAGGCGATCCTGGTTCGCGGCGACGGTGGTCGGACGCTGGCGTTCTTCGGCGATCTGGCGATGCGTCCGTGGGCCGCCAATCCGCGCTGGGTGACCTCGTTCGACGACTTCCCGCTCGACTCGGTCGCGATCAAGGCCAGCCTGTTCGCACGCGCCGCCGACGAGGACTGGATCGTCGTGCTGTCGCACGAAACGGAGCAGCCGGTCGGGCGCCTGGTCCGGGACCGCGATCGCTTCCGCTACGAGGCGGGCTGAGACGAAGCCGGCGGGACCAGCGAGTCCAGGTAGGCGCGTGCGGTGGCGTCGTCGAGTGGTCCCTGGACGACGGCGCGGACGACCCCGTCCGCATCGATGAAGAACTGGGTCGGCAGGGCGAACACGCGGTAGCGATGCAGGATGTGCGCCGAGACGTCGGCTCCGATCAGGTATCGGAGGTCGTACTGCTCCGCGTACTCGCGGGCGCGATCGGCGGTCTCCTGGACGTTGATCGCGACCAGGACCACGCCACGGTCGGCGTAGTCCGCCGAGACGTCGCGCAGGACGGGGGTCTCCTGCTGGCATGGCGGGCACCAGCTCGCCCAGAAGTTGAGCCACACGACCTTGCCGCGCAGGTCCGCGAGCCGGATCGGCTGCCCATCGAGGTCGGTGAGCTGGAATGTCGCGCCACCGTCGAGCGGGGCCTCCAGATCGGGAGCCGCCTGGCCCACCGCGAGTCCTTCGACCGGCGGTCCGATCTGAAACGCCGACGCGCGTGGCGATGGGAGGCCGACCGGAGAGACGGGTCCCAGCGGTGTCGTCGCCAGGGTCAGCACGACGGCGGATATGACGACCGCGAGGACCGCCCCGATGACCTGGCGCGCGCTGAACGGCCCGATGAACCTCCGCCGGGCCGTCGCCTGGGTCACGTCGTCAGAGGGCCGGCGCGAAATTGAAGAACTGGGGCAGGAACGCGAGCCAATCCATGATCATCGCCACGCCAACCGCGACCACGAGGATGCCACCAACCACAGAGACCGCCTGCCCGTGGCGCACCAGCGGCCGCAGGAGCCCCGGCGCCCGGTCATAGACGAGGGCGATCAGGATGAACGGCAACCCCAGGCCGGCCGTGAACGCCACGAGCAGGATCGTTCCCTGGAGCAGGGTATCCGCCGTGATCGCCATCGCCAGGATCCCCGCCAGGACGATCCCGATGCACGGCGACCAGCCGATCGCGAAGATCGCACCCAGACCGAATGAGGCGAGCCAGCCGCCTCGCGCACCCACCAGGCGGCCCCCGAGTCGATCACCAAGCGTGGGCGTCCCAGCAGGCGTGGCCAGGGCGATCGTGCCGGTGGAGCCAGCCACGGCACCCGCCGCGCCCGCTTCGAGTGGACGCCACGTCCTGTCGAGAGCCGGAATCCGGAGGATCCCGGCCAGGTTGAGTCCCAGCAGCACGAGGATCACGCCACCGATCTGGCGCAGGAGGGGGAGCTGCTGCGAGAGCCCCGATGCGGCGAACGTCGCGGTCACCCCGAGCAGCGTGAACACCGAACCGAACCCGACGACGTACGCGACCGCATGCCGGACCGCGAGCCAGCGCGACGGCGTCGTTCCCGGCGCGGATCCGGCCACCGCGACCGCCGTCAGCTGGCCGAGATAGGCCGGGACGAGCGGAAGGACGCACGGCGAAAGGAACGCGACGACGCCGGCAGCGACGGCCAGCGCGACCGTCAGCTCGGAGGGACTCACGGGATCGCCACTCCGGGAGCGTCGAGCGCGTCGGCGAGCAGCCGGCGTACCTTCCCCACGCTCGTTGCCAGCTCGAGCCGGAGGTCGCCGATCACGATCACGGGGATGACCGCGAGGTAGCGGCGGTGGAGGTCGTCGTCGTCCTCGATGTTCTGCTCCCGGATCGCCGGCGTGGGTTGACCGGCCGCCGAACGCTGGGCGAGGAGCGCGGTCAGCATGTCCCGCGTCTCGTCGCACAGCTCGCAGCCCGGCCGGGTGTAGAGGACAAGATCGGGGAGGGGGGCCATTCCGGTCGGCATTCTAGTCGTGGAACGCTCGACACCCCCTCGGAGGTTCCACGCGGGGTTGGCCGCCCGAGGCGGTACGATTCAGCTCTGCGCCCCCGTAGCTCAGTGGACAGAGCGAGGCCGTCCTAAGGCCTGCGTCGGCGGTTCGAGTCCGTCCGGGGGCGCCACAACACCTCACGCTGGTGGGAGGCATCGCTCGCGATGACGCGGATGGGCGAGCTCGAGGTCGAGGGTGGGACGGTCAATGCCTACGTGGCGGAGCCGGAGAGCGGCGACGCCCCCGGCGTCGCCCTCTACCACGCCTGGTGGGGCCTGAACGACGACGTCAAGGCGTTCGCCGACCGGCTGGCCGCGGCCGGCTTCCACGTGCTCGCGCCGGACATGTTTGGCGGCGCCGTCGCGACGGAGATCGAGGACGCGGATCGGCTCTCGTCATCGGCCGAGGAGGGCGGTGTCGACGCGATCGCGCTGGCGGCCATCGATCGTCTCGCTGCCCGCCCGGGTGCACCGACCGCGATCGGCGCGGTTGGGTTCTCGTTCGGCGCCGCGTACGCGGTCTGGGTGGCCGGACGGCGTGACCAGGTGGCGGGATCGGTGGCGTACTACGGCTCGGTGACCGGGCCAACCCTGGCCAGGGGAAGCGCCCCTGTCCTGGGCCACTTCGCCGCGGACGACCCGTACGAGACCGACGAGAACGTCGCTGAATTCGAGCAGGGCCTGCGAGACGCGGGTCGCGATGTCACGATCCACCGGTATCCCGGTACCGGTCACTGGTTCGCCGAGCCATCACGCGACGTCTATCGCCCCGAGGCCGCGGATCTCGCCTTCGAGCGGACGGTCACCTTCCTCCGGGACCGCCTGGGATCGGGCACGGGCGGCTAGGCGCCAGGCGCCGGACCCCAGGCGGAACCGCACGGAGTCCTGTTCCTGGACGCCGGCCGGCCACGGCAGGCGGGCCGAGCGGACCGGCGGCTCGAGGCGATCGAGGTCGGGACCCGAGAGGACCGGACGACGCCCACGATCGGGGCCGCGATCAGCGCGAGGACCGCGAGGATCTGGATCAGCACGAAGGGGTCGGTCATCGAAGGCTTCTGGGACGCAGCGCGGGGCGAGGGTTCGGTTGCGGCGCGCCCGTGATGAGTGCGCCGCGATGCGATCGTCGTCCCATGGCCGCGTTGCAGCCATCGGCA
>DATBLH010000054.1:0-27085 GCA_036555445.1 Candidatus Limnocylindrales bacterium | reverse complement strand
CGACGACCAGAACCCGTCGAGGTCGTCGACCGACCAGCGCCACAGGGCCTCGTAGTCGGCAAACGACCGGTTCCGCTCGCGCTCGAGGAACGCGAGGTAGTCGCCGATCCGGGTGTGATCCCGGACGTCGGTCGGTGGCGTCCACAGGATCTCGGGCTCCGGCGTCAACGCACCCGTCCGCCAGCCGGCCTCAGGCCGGCGTCGCGAGCTCCGTGTCCGGCCCGGCGGCGTCGGCTGGCTCGGCCCGGAAGAACGGCCGGTCGCGCCAGCCGAAGACACCGGTCAGGAGGACGGCGGGAACCTGGCTGATCCGGGTGTTGTGGCGGTAAACCTGGTCGTTGTACAGCTCCCGCCGGTCGGCAATCACGCCCTCCAGCCGCTCGATCTCGTCCTGGAGGTCCTGGACGTTGGCTCGCGACCCGAGGTCGGGATAACGCTCGACGACCGCGAACAGGGATCGAACGGCTGCCGTCGTCGCCTCCGAAGTCGCGGCCTGGTCGGGGATCGACGCTTCCGGGAGGTACGCCGACCGCGCGAGCGTCACCCGCTCGAGGGTGTCGCGCTCGAAGGCCATCAGGTCCCGGACCGCGTCCACGAGCGCCGGAAGCTGATCGTGACGCTGCTTGAGGGCGACGTCGACGTTCGCCCATGCCTTGTCGATTCGCCGATCCAGCGCGACCACCGCGTTGTACGTGCCGAGGACGACGAAGCCGATCACCACCGCAGCCAGCGCCAGCGCGAACAGGGCCGCGGCGCCCATCGGGGTCATCTGCCCAGCCCGCCGCCGAGCATGATCGCAAGCGCCATCGCCGACCCGATCGCGAGCACGGCACCGAGGAGCCCGACCAGGAACCGGCGCTCCTGGCGGTCGGCCGCCCGGTCCGGCGATCCCAGCCCGATCAGGAGCGGCACCTCGCCCGACGAGGCGAGGACGAGGCCGTCGGGCGGGATGTCGAAGGTGCGAGCGACGCGCGAGGCCTCATCCGCGTCCGAGAGCGGCAACGCATGGGCCCGCGGATCCAGCTGCGGGTCGCGAGCCGGACGCCCGATCCCGAAGCCGGGGATCGCGGCGTTGCCCCACGCGGCCTCCGGCGTGGCGGCCAGCACCCCCGCCGCCCGGGCGGCGGCGAGGTCCGCGGCGATCTCCGGGTCGCGGAGCACGCTCGCCCCCGTTGCCGGCCCATCGAGCTGGTCGGCGGTCGTGGGATCGGGGAGCTGGTCGAAGGGCATCACCCGGCCCACGACGGTGACGACGTCGCCGGGCTCGATCCGTGCCTCGAGGTAGCGGCGGTCGCCACCCGACCCGCCGGATGCAGCGTTCGGGCTCGAGGCCGGGCGTACCGTCAGCAGGTCCTCGATCAACTGCTCGCGACTGGGGCGTCCTGACGCGATCGCCGATCCTGTCCGGAGGCGAAGGCCAGGCGGCGTCGCCCCGAAGGTGCCGCTCGACTCGTCGAATCGGGCAGGAACGTCGAACCTGGCGCCGGCCGGGAACACTCGCACCGTTCCGGTCGCGTCCCGCACGTGGAAGCCGATCGCACGCTCCTCGTCGAGCACGCGACGGGTGTCATCGCCGCCGCTGTCCTCGATCCGGGAGCGGTAGTACACACACGGCGCCGACTGGAGCGGGGAGATCAGCGAGAGCTCGGCTGTCTCCACGGCGCCGGTGACAAGCACCTCGCCGATCGCGAGCGAGCCGATTCGCGAGGTCGACGTGTCCTCGATCCGGCTCGCCGTCCCATACCCGCTGAATCCGCGTGCGAGGAGCGCGAGACCGGCGACGATCCCGCCCCCCGCCACGACGAGCAGCTGCGGCGCGATCGGCTCGGCCACCGACGGCTCGATCAGGCCGGGGGCTGGGTGCCGCAGTCCTGCGGGCGATCGAGGGCGATGCTGCCGGCATTCGCGTCCGCCTGGAGTTCGATCTTCACGGCGGCGGCACCATACCCGGGCGTCTCCCATGTGTTCCCGCTCTGGACCAGCCCGCGTCGAGCGAAGTCGAAGCTCGACGTGATGTTGTCGTTCGTCGTGATCCGGATGCCGGCCGATGGCGGAGTGCACACGACGATCGAGCCTGCGTTGACGCCCACCTCGCCGGTGAGGTTCTCGTTGGGCAGCAGGACCACCGCGCTGCCCGCGTTCACGTCGACCGCCAGTGGACCGGCGATCGCGTTCACGATGCCGAGGTCGAGCCTCGCCGAGCCGGCATTCACGTGGAGGTCGACGGCGCCCAACGTTGCGCCACCGAGGTCGAACCTGCCTTCGCCGGCGTTGATCGAGGCTGTCAGGTTGACCGTCGGCGTGGTCGGGATCTCGACCTCCCAGCGTTCGCGTTGGTTGAACGGGCCGGAGTCGCTCGATCGGACCTGCAGGCGGTCGGCCGACATGTCCAGCCGCGGGCCTCGGCCGTCGCGGTCCGAGCCTGCAACCTGCCAGTCGTTGCCGGAGACCGCCGTGACCTGCAGGCCCCCGCAGCCGAGCTCGAGATCGACGCTGGCACTCCCACCGAACGTTCCGGATTGCGTGGCGAAAGGCGTCGTGCCCTCGTCGTCGCCGCAGCCCCCGAACGGGATGCCGCCGCGTGCGAGCAGCCCGCCGAGCATGAGACCGAAGATCACCGGAAACGCAAGTCCTGCAAGGTTCTCGATCGGCGTCCCACGGGCGACGATGGCGAGACCGATGGCCACGATCAGCAGCGGCCACAGTTGCCATGCTCGAGACGCGAGATCCGCCGAGACGAGTCCGCCACGGACGGCGAGCGGGACTGCGCCCAGCACCACGAGGAACAGCCCCCACCCCAACAGGCTGCGATTGAAGCGCACGTCCGCCTCCTTGCGTCATCGGGCCCGCGGCCGATGGTCCGATCGTCGCCCGGAACCGTACACCTTGGGCTCGGCCCGAGGTTCGTTGCGCGTACGCACCGGCGTGTGTGGTCCTGTCGCGGCGCTGAAATGTCCGCGCCGGAGCGAGATACGCCGGCCGATCATCGGCGCGGCCTAGGGTGATGCCGGCCAATCCTCACGGAGTGAACCGTCATGACCGATTACGAACGACAGACCGTGCGTGAAACGACCACCTCGCCCGTCGACCACCGCGTCGCGGAGGCCCGGACGGTCGAGCGCGTTCGGAGCGGACCGACCGGCGGCGAGGTCGTGCGCCGCGCTGTCGCACTCCTGTTCGGCGTGCTCCAGGCGTTGCTCATCCTGCGGATCGTCCTGTTGCTCCTGATCGCGAACCGCGGCAATGACATCGTGGCCGCGATCATCAACGTGACGAACCCGTTCATCGAGCCGTTCCGGGGCATGTTCGCGCTGGACCGGGTTGCGACCCAGCCGGGGATCGTGCTCGATGTCGCCGCGATCGTTGCGCTCATCGCGTGGACGCTGATCGAGGCTCTCGTGATTGCCGCGCTCAGCATCGGCGCTCGGCGGGGCGAGGACGCGACGCCGGCCTGACGCGATCAAGACCTGACACCAGCCTTCGGCTGACCGACCGGGATCGGACCGCCTCGCGGCCCGATCCCGAAGCATGCCCGGGCGCGCCCTGCCGTCTGTTACCCTCGCCGGCGTGAGCTGGTCGCCGTGCGGCTGAGCGATTGGCGGCGCAAGGCGCCGCACCGTGACTCGATGACCCCCAAGGTCCTGGACGTCCTCGAGCCCGTGCTGCTGACGATGGGGACGGGACCGGACCCCGAGTGCTGGGTCGCGTGGGGAGACGATCCGTCGATGCGCTACACGGTGCTGGCGGCGACCGCTCCGGGCCTGGTCGTCGTCCACATGCGTGTGAACCAGCCCGGGGAGGGTCCACGGGCCGCCGCGAAGCTCGTCCGCTGGCCGCGGGTGCAGTTCGGCGAGCTTGCCGTGGAGACGCAGGCAGGGAGGCGGCTCCTCTCGTTCCAGGTGGAGGGCCAGATCCTCCGCGGCGTGGACGCGGAGGCCGAGCGGATCAGCACCTTCGCGCTCGAGCTCCTGGCGGCATCGGAGGGCCGGCCATTCATTCCGCCGGCGCGCGGGCGGAAGCGCGCGGCCTCGGCGAGTCGTGCTGGTGGCGGGGCCAAGCGAACGGCCCGGACGGCCTCCACCACCGCAAGAGGCACCGGCCGCGGCGTCGCAGGGTCCCGGTCGACCCGGTCGAGCCGGCCGTCAAGCTGACACCGAACCCGTCGTTCGAGGCCGTGATCTTCGATCTCGACGGCGTCATCGTCGACTCCGAAATCTGGTGGGACGAGGTCCGCCGGGACTGGGCGCGAGCGCGCGGACGCTCATGGAGCGAGGCGGACCGGGCGGCCGTCATGGGGGCGAACTCCGCCCAGTGGGCACGGACGATGCAACGACGCATGAACGTGGCCGATCCGGTCGATGCGATCGAGGCCGCGATCGTCGACGGCGTCGTCGAGCGCTTTCGCGCCGACGGCGCGCCACGGATCGACGGCGCCGTAGAGGCGGTGAGGCGGGTGGCCGCGCGACTGCCCGTCGCGGTGGCCTCGTCCGCACATCGCGCCGTGATCGATGTGGCCCTCGAGGCGACGGGCCTGGACGACGTATTCGGGGTCGTCGTGTCGTCCGACGAGGTTCACGAGGGAAAACCGGCGCCGGACGTCTACCTGCTGGCGGCGGAGCGTCTCGGCGTCCGACCGGGCCGCTGCCTCGTGATCGAGGATTCGCTCAACGGCGTCCGCGCGGCCCGCGCGGCCGGGATGACCGTTGCCCTGGTCCCGAACCAATCCGTGCCACCGGCACCGGGCGCCCGCGACGAAGCCGACGTCGTGATCGACCGCCTCGCGGATCTCGACCTCGTTGGCCTGGCCCCGGCCCGATGAACCGGTCCGTCGACCGATCGATGGCGCCCCCCGCCGCGGCCGCCCTCCCGGGTGCAGGTCTCCACCCGTGGCGACGCGCGTTCCGGTACTGGTTCTCGCGGATCGCGTCCAGCCTCATCGTGCGCGCCTATCTGCGCCTCCGACTCGAGGGCCGCGAGCAGCTTCCTCCGGGACCGGCGGTGTATTGCTTCAACCACCTGAACTGGAGCGATCCGTTCGTGCTCATGGCCGTCCTGCCATTTCGGCCGCGGCTGTACTTCTTCGGTCCGCGCGAAGCCGACATGAGCGTGGGGGGTCGGAACCGGCTGATGGCCTGGACCGGAGCCAGCCTTCCCTACCGCCCGGGCAAGGACGACCTGCTGGGGGCGACCCGGCGGGTTCAGGCCGTGTTCACCACCGGCGGCGTGCTCGCGATCGCTGGTGAGGGCAGGATCCACGCCCGCGAATCGGCGATCGGCAGACTCGAGGAAGGTCCCGCCTATTTCGCGCTCCGGTCGGGCGTTCCCGTCGTCCCGGTGGCGATCAACGGCACCAGCTGGTTGCGCTTCGGCCGCCTCGTGCGCGTCCGGGTCGGCGAGCCGATCCTGGTCTCCGGGCGTGCAAACCGCGAATCCGTCGACGCGCTCACGCGCCGGATCCACGCAGGCCTCAGCGACCTCGTCGCCGGAGTCCCCGAGCTGCCGCCTCCGGGGCCCGTGGGGCGCCGCGTGACCGAGCTGTTCAACGACTGGCCCGAGGGATCGCGGCCGGGCTGACGCATGGCATACTCGGGCGGTCCCGTGGACCTGCCCCGGGAGAGCGCGGAGGCAACGTGGTCGCGACCGGCCTGTCCGCCGACCCATCGGAATACCGCTCCCGTCTCGAGGAGCAGAGCGACGACCAGATCGACGCCTGGGTGGCTGAGCTGATGCGGGACGTGGTGATCCGTCGCGGCATCGTCCGAGTGGTCGAGGACTTCCGCCGGTCGGCCGGGCTCGACGAACCGGGTTTCGAACGCGTGTTCGCGGCCGGCGGGGGGCCGCCCGCGGTCATCGGCCGCGACGCAGCTGGTCACCTCCTGGTCCCGACGATCACGCTCTACGCCCTCGTCCCCGGGCTGCGTTCCCAGATCGCCGACGGTCGACAGCGGCTGATCGAGTACCTCGTCGCCAACTTCGACGAGCTCGTCTACGTCTGAGGGCGGTCTCGCCGCACGGACGCCCGGAGACCGCCTCGTCGCCCACGCGCGGCTCGTCCACCCATTTCCTTCGCTGCTCGACGGCGCGGTCGTAGGCGGGGTGGCCCTGGCGGCCGGCGCAACGGCCACCGAGGCCGCGCTGCCGGCCGTATCGATGATCCTGCTCCAGTTCGGGATCGGCGCCGCGAATGACGTCGTCGATGCGCCACGTGACGCGGGTCGCAAGCCGGACAAGCCGATCCCGGCCGGACTCGTCTCGCGCTCGACGGCCGCCGCGATCGGCGTGGCCTGCTCGACGCTCGGCGTGGTCGTGGCGGCCGCGCACGGCATGCCCCTGGCCGGCCTGGCGGCCGTCGTCCTCGCCATCGGGCTCGCCTACGACCTGTGGCTCAACGGCACCAGGTGGTCGTGGGTCCCGTTCGCGGTCGGGATCCCGATCCTGCCGATCTATGGCTGGCTGGCTGCGCGAAGTGCGCTGCCCGAGTTGACCCCGCTGATCCTCGCCGTCGCGTTTCTCGAGGGTGCTGCCCTCGCGCTCGCCAATGGCCTCGTCGACGTCGAGCGCGATCGCGGCGCCGGCGACGCATCGGCCGCGTCGAGCCTGGGCCTCCCGCGCGCGGCCTGGGTCGGGTTGGCGATCCAGGACGTCGTTGTCATGGCCGCGGTCATCACGGGGTGGGGGATCGGCCTCACGAGGGGGTCCATCATGGTCGCGGGCGTGGGGTCGCTGGCCGTCCTGGCAGGCGCCGGGACGAGCCTGCTGGCCGCACGCTCGAGCCATCCATCGGCGATCGAGCGACGTGAGCTTGGCTGGCGGATCCAGGCGATCGGTGCGGCGATCCTGGCATTCGCCTGGATCTCGGGCGCCGCGCAGCTCGGGCGACTCTGACGGGTGACGTGCGCGGACCCGTCAGCCGGTGTCAGCGAGGCGTCGTCTCTTCGGACCTGACCATCGCGATCGCATTCTCCAGCCGCAGCTTCGCGATCGTGAGGTACTTCGCGAGGTTGGCCCGGTCCACCTCGCCGATCGATCGCACGACGTCGGGCGCTCGGAGGACATCCACCAGCAGCTCCACGGCCTCCGCGAGTCGCTGTTTCGCATCCACGAGGGACTCGTCGGTGAGCGGACCGCCCGCCGTCATCGCGGTCCAGGCGTCGTCTTCGCGGTCGGGACGCACCGCCTCCGTGGGGGCGGTGGGTTCGTCATCCCCGTCGACGGCGTCGTCGGCGTCGATATCGACGCCCCGTCGTACTGCCGGCCGTCCTTCGATACGCTCCTTGAGCTTGATCAGCGTCAATTCGCCCCGTGCGACACGCTCCGCGAGGCGCTTCCGCTTTCGTGGATCGGAGACCTTCAGGAGCTCGTACGCGTGCGACAGGGTGTCTCTGCGCAAGGACACCAGGTCCCGGATCTCCGGTGGCGCATCGGCGAGTCGGAGGCGGTTCTCGAGGTAGCCCTTGTCCTTGCCGAGCTTCTGGGCAAGCTTGCGGATGCTGTACCCGTGCTCGCGGATCATCCGGTCGTAGATCCCCGCCTCCTCGAGGGGCGACAGGTCCTCGCGCTGGAGGTTCTCGATGATGGCGATCTCGAGAGCCGTGTCGTCGTCGATGTCCTCCACGATCGCGGGGATCGTGTCCAGGCCGGCCTCTCGCGACGCCCGCCAGCGCCGCTCCCCGGCGATCAACTGGAATCGCCCATCGCTGAGCGGCCGCACGAGGATCGGTTGCAGGATCCCGTGCTCTCGAACGGACGCCGACAGCTCGTGGAGGCTCGTCTCGTCGAAGACCATCCGGGGCTGGTCGGGGTTGGGGACGATCCGGTCGAGAGCGATCGTCCGGACGCCGGTGAGCTTGCTGCCCGAGCGCTCTGCCGAGAGCAGGCTGACGATCGTCGGTGACAGCTCTCGCTCCTCGGACAGCCGCCGCGCGGCGGCGGCGCGGAAGTCAGGCCTGGCCAAGGTCGATCACCTCCCGGGCGAGCTCGCGGTACGTGCGCGCCGCCTCAGATGTCCCGGCGTACACCGTGATCGGCCGGCCGACCAGTGGTGCCTCGCCGAGCTTGACCGTGTTGCGAACGATGCTCGAGAACACGTGATGGTCGCCGACCACGCGCAGCTCGTCGAGCATGTCCCGCGCAAGGTTCGTGCGGCCGTCGTAGAACGTGGGAAGCAGTCCCAGGATCCGAAGGTTGCGGTTGAGCTTGGTCCGGATCGTGTTGATGACCTTCACCAGGTTCGTCAGGCCCTTCATCGCGTAGTACTGCGTCTGCACGGGGATGATCACGCTGTCCGCCGCGACCAGGCCGTTCACGGTCAGGAGGCCCAGGTTCGGCGGGCAGTCGATGAGCGCGTAGTCGTAGTCGGCAACGCGCCCGTCGAGAGCGTCGCGCAGGACCTGTTCCCGACCCAGCATCGTGAACAGCTCACCCTCCGTGGACGCGAGATCGATGTGCGCCGGTGCCACATCGATCCCCGCGACCTCGGTCGGCCGGACGACCTCGTCGATCGTGGACCGACCGTCGGCGAGAACATCGGCCATCGATCGCTCGACGGTGTTGAGGTTGATCCCGAGGCCCGCCGTCAGGTTCGCCTGTGGGTCCATGTCCACGCACAGGACGCGATATCCCTCTTCCGCCAGCGCGCCGGCGAGGTTGATCGCCGTGGTCGTTTTCCCGACCCCGCCCTTCTGGTTGGCGATCGCAATCACACTTGTCACGCGGACACCACCTTGAATGATGAGGGGTGGGTCGGTCCGACGACCGAGAATCGGGGCGCGGGGACGGCGTCATGCTACTCCAGCCCGGATGTCAGCGGATCGCCGAGATATCCACAGGATGACCGAGTTTTGCACCGTTCCTGTGGATATGTCGACGCTCCTCCCCGCCCTGAGGCGTGGCTATGATGCATGCGTCCTTGCGCAAAGACGGGCCCCATTCGCGCGCATGCGGATGTCCGATCATCGGAGGTGAACGTGCCAACGACGAACGACGATCGGATCGCTCGCCTGCAACGGATGCGCGAAGCGGCGCTGCAGGGTGGGGGAGCGGACCGGATCCAGCAACAGCACGCGCGCGGAAAGCTCACCGCCCGCGAGCGGCTCGAGCTTCTCCTGGACCCCGGATCGTTCACCGAGTTCGACGCGTTCGTCACCCATCGGGCAACGGACCCGGCGATTGCCGACGAGCAGTATCTCGGCGACGGCGTGGTCACCGGCCATGGCACGATCGAAGGCCGACGGGTGTTCGTGTTCAGCCAGGATTTCACCGTGTTCGGCGGCTCGTTGTCCGAGTCGTACGCCGAGAAGATCTGCAAGGTGATGGACCTGGCGATGAAGGTCGGAGCGCCGATCATCGGGCTCAACGACTCCGGCGGCGCGAGGATCCAGGAAGGGGTCGCATCACTGGGTGGGTACGCGGAAATCTTCCTTCGCAACACCCTGGCGTCCGGCGTGGTGCCGCAACTCTCGCTGGTGATGGGCCCGTGTGCGGGCGGAGCGGTGTACTCGCCCGCGATCACCGACTTCACGGTGATGGTCGAGGGCACGAGCTACATGTTCGTGACCGGCCCCAACGTCGTGAAGGCCGTGACGCACGAGGACGTCGATGCAGAATCGCTGGGCGGAGCTACGACGCACACGTCACGATCCGGCGTCGCCCATCTTGCGGCACACGACGAGGCAACGGCGCTGGAGATGGCCGCGCGACTGCTCGCGCACCTGCCACAGAACAACCTGTCCGCGCCGCCGCGGGCCGACACCGACGATCCCCCGGATCGAATGGATCCCGAGCTCGACGCCATCGTGCCCGACGATCCGTCGCGGCCATACGACATGCACGACGTCATCAGCCGCATCGTCGACCACCGCCGGTTCCTCGAGATCCAGCCCAACTGGGCGCCGAACATCCTCATCGGGTTCGCGCATCTCGACGGCCACTCGGTCGGGATCGTCGGCCAGCAGCCCGCGGTCCTCGCCGGAGCACTCGACATCGACGCCTCCGTCAAGGCGGCCCGGTTCGTCCGGACGTGTGATGCCTTCAACGTGCCGCTGGTCACGCTGGTCGATGTGCCCGGATTCCTTCCCGGTGTCGGCCAGGAGCACGGCGGCATCATCCGCCACGGCGCGAAGCTGCTCTACGCCTACTGCGAGGCCACCGTGCCCAAGCTGACGGTGATCACCCGCAAGGCGTATGGCGGCGCCTATGACGTCATGAGCTCGAAGCATGTCCGGGGCGACCTCAATCTCGCGTGGCCCACGGCTGAGATCGCCGTGATGGGGGCCGAAGGCGCGGTGAACATCCTCCATCGGGGGACGATCGCAGCGGCCGCCGAGCCGGATGCGGAACGCGCACGCCTCACCGCCGACTACGAAGAGCGGTTCGCGAATCCCTATGTCGCGGCGGCCCGCGGCTATGTCGACGCCGTGATCCTGCCCCGCGAGACCCGGCCGCGCCTGTGCGCCGGCCTCGAGATGCTGGCGGACAAGCGAGACACGAATCCGCGCAAGAAGCACGGCAACATCCCGTTGTGACGGTGGCGGCGTGAGCAGTGCGTCCGTGCGCAAAGACGACCCGGATCCGGAGCCGTCGCTTCGGGCCGATCCGCCGTTCCGCCGGATCCTGATCGCCAACCGGGGTGAGATCGCGATTCGGGTGCTGCGTACATGTCGCGACCTCGGCATGCAGGCCGTGACCGTCTTCTCCGACATTGACGCCGGGGCGCCGTGGGTCAGGGAGGCCGACGCCGCAGTGCGCCTCGGGCCGGCCCCGGCAGCCCAAAGCTATCTGCGCGGCGACGCCATCGTCCGGGCCGCCCTGGACACCGGTGCGGAGGCGATCCACCCGGGCTACGGCTTCCTGTCCGAGCGGGCCGCGTTCGCCGCTGCGGTCGCCTCGGCCGGCCTCGTGTTCGTCGGACCACCGGCCGACGCGATTGCGGCACTCGGGGACAAGCTCGCCGCGAGACGCACCGCGTCCGCCGCCGGCGTCCCGGTTGTCCCGGGCTCGATGGAGCCGCTCCCGGCCGACGCTCCATCGGACGTCGACCAGGTCGTGCGCCTGGCGGACGAGATCGGTTTCCCGCTCCTGGTCAAGGCGGCGGCCGGCGGGGGCGGCCGCGGGATGCGCCGGGTCGAGGACCGTCCCGAACTGGTGGCCGCGCTCGCCGCGGGCGCGGCCGAAGCGGCGAGCGCGTTCGGCGACGGGCGCGTCTATCTCGAGCGCGAGCTGCGACCCGCTCGGCACATCGAAGTCCAGCTGCTGGGTGATGCGACGGGCGAGGTCGTCGCGATCGGGGAGCGCGACTGTTCGATCCAGCGTCGTCACCAGAAGCTGGTCGAGGAGGCACCCGCGCCCGGACTCGGACCCGACGAGCGTCGGACGCTGTTCGAGCTGGCCGTCAAGGCCGCCACGGCCGCCGGTCTCCGGAACGCCGCGACGGCCGAGTTCCTGCGCGATGCAGATGGCCGGTTCTGGTTTCTCGAGGTCAATGCCCGTCTCCAGGTCGAGCACGGCGTCACCGAGCTGGTGACGGGGCTCGATCTCGTCCGCGAGCAGTTCCTGCTGGCGGCTGGGCGGCGGCTCTCGCCGGAGGTCCATGCCGCGGCGCGCGCGGCGGTTCGACCGGTGCGCCACGCGATCGAGGTCCGCCTGTCCGCCGAGGACCCGGCACGGGCGTTCGTCCCGGTCCCGGGCACGATCGGCCACTGGCGGATGCCGTCGGGACCCGGGGTCCGGGTCGACACCGCGATCGCTGCCGGGGACCGCGTGCCGCCCGACTACGATCCCCTGATCGCCAAGGTGATGGCCGACGGCGAGGATCGGCAGCGGGCGATCGCGCGGCTGGCCCGCGGGCTGGCTGAGATCGAGGTCAGCGGGATCCAGACCACGCTTCCGTTCCACCTGGCCCTGGTCCGCGACGGGCACTTCCTCGGCGCCGAGCTGTCGACAGACTTCGTCGCCGAGCATTGGGACGGTCCGGTCAGGCAGGCCGCCGCCCGCGCTGACGCCGTGGTCGCTGCCGCTCGCCACGCGGCCGCCGGTCGTTCCCGGTCGCGCGCGCCCGGAAGGTGGACGGTGTCCGTGCGCAAAGACGCCGCGGATTCCTCTGCCTGGAAAGACGCCGCTCTCGCCGAGTCCACCGACCGATGGCCCGAGCCGCCGCCACCATGACGACGTGGGCGGTTCGGGCTGCCCGGGCCGCGGACGACGGTGACGATCCGATCGAAATCGACATCGAGCCGGGCACCGACAGCTTGACGAGCGGCGGCCCGCGAGTCACGGTGGGCGAATCGACGCCCGCGACACGGGGACGTGGGGCGATCGTCGAGATCGTGGTCGACGGCTGGAGGTTCGAGCTCGAGGTCGAGGAGGCATCGCGAGCTCGGTTGCGGGCGGGCGCGACGGCCGACGAGCGGCGCCATCGCGCCGACGCCGGTGACGAGCTCCGTGCCATCATCCCCGGGAGGGTGGTGGCGGTGTCGGTCTCGGCGGGGGACCGCGTCGTCGTCGGCCAGCCACTCCTGGTGGTGGAGGCGATGAAGATGCAGAACGAGCTCCGCTCGCCGCGGGATGGGATCGTGGTACAGCTGGCGGTCGGTCCCGGCCAGACGATCGAGCTCGGGGACCTGCTGGCCGTGATCGCCGAGGCGACGGACGCCCCGTGAGCCCCCGGGCAAACGGCGAACGGCGGGATCCGGGCCGCGAGGCTTGGCGCCGGACGACCCGTGCGAAGGCGCTCGAGAGCGCGCCCGAGCGAAGGGAACGATTCGCGACCACATCGGATCTCGAGGTTCGAGACCTGTATACGCCCGCAGACACGCGCGATCTCCGGGAGGGGGACGACCTCGGCCGGCCGGGTGAGTTCCCGTTCACGAGGGGTGTCCAGGCGACGATGTATCGCGGCCGGCTGTGGACGATGCGCCAGTACGCGGGGTTCGCGACCGCGCAGGAGACGAATCGCCGCTTCCGGTACCTCCTCGATCAGGGCCAGACGGGGCTGTCGGTCGCGTTCGACCTCCCCACCCAGATGGGCTACGACTCGGACGCCCCGCAGGCCGAGGGCGAGGTCGGCCGGGTTGGCGTTCCGATCGCAAGCCTCGCCGACATGGAGACGCTGTTCGAGCGGATCCCGCTGGCGGACGTCAGCACCTCGATGACGATCAACGCCACGGCGGCGATCCTGCTCGCGCTCTACGTCGCGGCGGCAGAACGCCAGGGCGTGGGTCGCGAGCGGATCTCGGGCACGGTCCAGAACGACATCCTCAAGGAGTACGTCGCGCGCGGCACCTGGATCTTCCCCACGCGGCCGTCGATGCGCCTGGTCACCGACGTGTTCGAGTTCGGGGCCCGCGAGCTGCCGAGGTTCAACACGATCAGCATCTCCGGCTACCACATGCGCGAAGCGGGGGCCACCGCGGCCGAGGAGCTGGCGTTCACGCTTGCCGACGGCATCGCCTACGTCGAGGCGGCCATCGCCCGGGGCCTCGACGTCGACGCCTTCGCGGGACGGCTCAGCTTCTTCTTCGCCGCTTGGTCGGAGCTGTTCGAGGAGGTCGCGAAGTTCCGTGCGGCTCGCCGGATGTGGGCCCGGATCATGCGCGAACGCTTCGGCGCATCGAACATCCGTTCGATGATGTGCCGCTTCCACGTCCAGACGGCCGGCTCCAGCCTGACCGCCCAGGCGGTCGACAACAACGTCGTCCGGACCACGGTCCAGGCGCTGTCGGCGATCCTCGGCGGCGCCCAGAGCCTGCACACGAACGCTCGCGACGAGGCGCTCGCGCTGCCCACGGAGGCGTCGGCGAGGCTGGCCCTCA
The DNA here is from genome assembly GCA_036555445.1 of Candidatus Limnocylindrales bacterium. Lineage (GTDB taxonomy): Bacteria > Chloroflexota > Limnocylindria > Limnocylindrales > CSP1-4 > DATBLH01. The sequence goes on along the minus strand of DATBLH010000054.1, from coordinate 13,277 downwards.
GGACGCAGCAGATCCTGGCCCACGAGACCGGGGTCGCGGACACGCCGGATCCGCTTGCCGGCTCGTACTTCGTGGAGACCCTCACCGATCAGCTCGAAGCAGCTGCCAGCAGCTACCTCGACGAGATCGACGCCCTCGGCGGCCCGATCCCTGCGATCGAGGCGGGCTACCAGCAGCGGCGGATCCAGGAGTCGGCCTATCGGGCGCAGTCCGAGATCGAGCGAGGCGAGCGGGTCGTGGTCGGTGTCAACCGCTATCGGGACGAGGCGCTCACCGAAGCGCCGGAGATCCAGCGCATCGATCCCGAGGGGGAGCGGCGGCAGATCGACAGCGTCCGTCGCGTCCGGGCGGAGCGCGATCCGTCGACCTGGGAAGCTGCGCTTGGCCGGCTCGAGCGCGCGGCGACGGGTGACGACAACCTGCTGGAGCCGATGATCGAGGCGGTCCGGGCCTATGCGACCGTGGGCGAGATCAGCGATCGTCTCCGCGTCGCCTGGGGCGAACACCGGGAGCTGATCACGGTCTGACGACTGCGGAGGGTCGAGCCCGCTGCGGTACGCTCCGCCGAGTCGAGAAGCGAGGAGGGACGGGCCCAGTGGACGAGTCGGGCAATCCGGTGCGGCGGGCGGTTCGCGGCCACACATCGAGCGTCCCGGACCAGATCCGCCGGATCGGCCGGATCCACCACGCGGCCCTCGTCGTCCGTTCGCTTGACGCAAGCCTCCGGTTCTGGCGCGACACGCTCGGCCTCGCCCTCGAGCAGGTGGCCGACATCGCGGACGATCGGGTGCGGATCGCTTTCCTCACGGTCGGCGAATCGAAGATCGAGCTCGTCGAGCCGACCGACGGGACCACCGGGGTCGCTCGGTTCCTCGCCTCGCGTGGCGAGGGGTTCCACCATCTGTGCTTCGAGGTCGACAACATCGCCGAGACCCTGATCCGGCTCGAGATCGACGGCCTGGAGCTGATCGACACTGCCCCTCGGCGGGGCGCCGAGGGTCCGGTGGCGTTCATCCACCCGCGGTCGTGCGGGGGCGTGCTCGTGGAGCTCATCGAAGTGCCGGGCGGTCCCGCGTGGCGGACCCTCGGCTTCGGGAGCCCGACCTGAGCACGCTGCCGGCGTGACCTCGCAGGACCTGCCCGGCACGACCCGGATCGCGATCGTCGGCGGCGGGATCGTCGGCGCGTCGATCGCCTATCACCTGGCGCGCGCCGGCGTGGAGGTCGTCCTCGTCGAGCAGAACGTGATCGGTGGGGGCACGACCCACCACGCGGCCGGCATGATCGCCCGGATCCGGCCCTCGAAGCTGCTCACCGACATCACGATCGCGAGCGCAGGGCTGTATGCGCGCCTCGAGGCCGAGACCGGGATCCCGACGGGCTGGCGCCAGTGCGGCAGCCTGCTCCTCGCCCGGACACCCGAGCGGATGATCTCCCTCCGGCGGACGGCCGCGATCGGCCGCCTGTGGGGCGTCGAGGCGGAGGAGATCGGGCCCGTCGACTGCGAGCGGTACTGGCCGGGGATCCGTATCGACGATCTCGAGGGCGGCGTCTGGGTTCCCGACGACGGCAAGGTCGACCCGCTCGCCACCGCCCGAGCGCTGGCCGCCGGCGCCCGACTCCGCGGCGCGTCGCTCCTCGAGGGCGTGCGGGTGAACCGGCTGCGGCGCGACGGGGATCGGATCATCGGACTGGACACGACCGCCGGGTCGATCGACGCCGAGCAGGTGGTCATCGCGGCCGGGATGTGGAGCCGGGACCTCGGCGCCACCGCCGATGTGGCCGTCCCCCTCCACGCCGTGGAACACCACTACCTCCACCTTGGCCCGGTCGACGGCTGCCACGACGACCTGCCGTGCATGCGCGACTACGACGCCGGCCTGTACTTCCGGCCCGATGGCGATGGCCTGTGGCTCGGCGCGTTCCAGCGCCGCTCGACCCCCTGGCAGGAGCATCCACCGGCGGACTTCTCGATGCGACTCCTGGACCCGGACTGGACGGCCTTCGAGGTCCCGCTGCGCGAGGGACGTCACCGGCTGCCGTCGCTCGCCGGCGCGCCGACGATCCGGTTCGTCAACGGGCCGGAGAGCTTCACGCCGGACGACCAGTACTACCTCGGACCGCCGGCCGGCGTCGACGGCCTGTTCCTCGCATGCGGCTTCAACAGCTTCGGGATTGCCCAGTCGGGTGGGCTGGGAGAGGTTGCCGCCCGGTGGCTCATCGACCGGCGACCGCCGCGCGACGCGTGGATCGTGGACGCAACCCGGATCCAGGCGTTCCAGGACGCGCCGGGCTTCCTCCGTGAGCGGGTCGCCGAGACCCTGGGGGTGGCGTATGACATGCCGTGGCCCGGTCTCGAGCCGGAGACCGCCCGTGGCGTGCGGCACTCCCCCCTGCACGGGACCTGGGCCGCCCGAGGAGCCTGCTTCGGCCAGCGGGCGGGCTGGGAGCGGCCGCTGTGGTTCGCTCGCGACGGGCGGGCGCCAAAGCCGGTCTACGCCTGGGGACGCACGCCATCGTTCGACGACTGGGCGACCGAGCACCGCGCGGCGCGGGAAGGCGTAGCGGTCTTCGATCAGACCTCGTTCGCGTCGTTCGAGGTGGCCGGGCCGGAGGCGTGCTCCGCGCTCCAGGAGCTGGCATCTGCGGACCTGGACGTCACGGTCGGTCGGGTCGTCTACACCGCCCTCCTCAACGAGCGCGGCACGTTCGAGTCCGATCTCACGATCGCTCGCCTGGCGCGCGATCGGTTCTATGTCGTGACGGCCGCCATCCAGCAGGTCCACGACCACGAGCTGGTCCGCCGCGGGCTGGAGGGCAGGCGGGCCGAGATCCGGGACGTCACGTCGGCGACCGGGGTCCTCGGCGTCATGGGGCCGGGGTCGCGGGACCTGCTCGCGGGCCTGACCGACACCGACCTGTCGACGGCAGCGATGCCGTTCCTGTCCGCCCGTTCGCTCGACATCGGGCCCGTTCGGGTGCTGGCCCTCCGCGTGTCGTTTGTGGGCGAGCTGGGATTCGAGCTTCACGCGCCGATCGAGCTGCTGCCCGCCCTGTGGGCGGCGATCGAGCCGACGGCCAGTCGAGTGGGCGCCGAGCCCGCCGGGTTCAGCGCCCTGAACTCGCTCCGCCTGGAGAAGGCATTCGGCGCCTGGGGCGTCGACCTGTCGCCGGACGACACGCCACTCGAGGCGGGGATGGGTTTCATCTGCGCCTGGTCCAAGGCGGGAGGGTTCCGGGGACGCGACACGCTCCTCGGCCAACGCGATCGAGGCGTGACGCGACGGCTGGCCACGGTCGTCCTCGACGACCCCGAGCCGCTCCTGTTCGGTGGCGAGGTCGTGGTGCGTGACGGCCGTCCGGTGGGCTATCTGACGTCCGGAAGCTACGGTCACACGCTGGGCGCGGCGATCGGGATGGGCTACCTGTCGCGGGACGACGGACCGGCCGACGCCGCGTGGCTGTCGAGCGGCCGCTACGAGGTCGACACCGGATGGGGCGCCTTCCCCGCCACGCTTCACCTGCGCGCGCCATACGACCCGGCCGGCGAGCGGCTCCGGGCCTAGCCCGGTCGGCTGGCCCGAAGCGAGAAGAACAGCGGCAGCTGGCCCGGTGTGCCGTCGGGGAGCCGCCACAGGCCGTCGGGGGACTCGACGAGAAAGTCGACCGGCCAGTCGACGAAGTCGAACTCGCGGAGCAGGTCGATCCGAAGGCCGGCGTCGATGAGCGCGGTCACGATCTCGCCCAGCCCGTGGTCCCAGCCGTGCTCCTCGTGGTCGCCCACGTCCGCGGTGGGATCCGCATAGGAGCCCACGACCTTGAACACGAGTGGGTCGCGATGCTCCCAATACGGGTACTGCAGTTTCAGCTCGCCGGGGGCGACGCCCTCGTTCTCGAACACCTGCGCAACGGGATGGATCTCGGTGATGTAGAAGAGGCCGCCGGGGCGCACGAAGCGGGCAACCACCTGGGCCCAGCGGCGGACGTCGGGGAGCCAGCCGAGGGCGCCGCGCGACGTATAGACGACGTCGAACGTCTCGTCGAGCACCTCGGGCAGCCGGTAGACGTCGGACTCGACGAACCGGGCGTCGAGGCCGAGCTCCATCGCCAGCGAGCCTGCCAGGGCCACGGCGCGCGGCGAGAAATCGACTCCGGTGACCCGCGCCCCGAGCCGTGCCCAGGACAGGGAGTCGATCCCGAAATGGCATTGAAGGTGGAGGAGGCTCTTACCCCCGACCGGCCCGACCTCGTCGATCTCGTAGTCGCGGAGCCGGATGCCACCCTTGCGGAAGCCGTCGAGGTCGTAGAACGGCGTGTGCTCGTGGAGATCGGTCCATGCATCCCACAGTCGGCGGTTGGCATCGAGCGCGTCGCGCTCGGCCGGCGCGTCGGGGCTCACAGCGACCACGCGAACAGGACGGCCTCCGACCGGTCCGCCGACCGGGCAAAGGCGACGATCTGGCCGGCCAGTTGACGGATCCAGGGCTTCTCTTCGCGGGGCAGGTCGCCCACCTCTTCCTCGACCAGGTCGATCCACCGCCCGGCGACCGCGTCCAGGTCGTGGTCGGGGAGCCTCGCGATCGCCGAGATCCAGCCGGGATCGACCCGCTCCACGGTGCGTTCGGATCCTGGGCTCCGGCCCTCGATGTCGCGCCGCGCGTCGAGGAACGAGCCCGGGTCGGGCCGGCCCGTCACCGCCCGGACGGCCTCCGCGAACAGGTCCAGCCAGGTCGGGTCGAGTCCCGCGCCCAGGGCCAGGTGAGCGTCGAACCGGCGTCGATCGTCGAGCGCCGCCCAGTCTTCGACCGCGACGACGAGGAGGATCTCCCGTGGCTCGCCGGCCACCAGGTCCATCAGGGCGCCCATCCTCAGCCCACCGAGGTCCGACGCGAAGCTTCGCGACGCCGTCGGCCCGAAGTTTCCATCGGCGTTGCCATCAATCGCGGTAGCCGGCGTCACGCAGGAGCGACGGCAGCTCCGTGGGTGACGCCGCGACCCGGAAACCGGCCGCCTGGAGGGCGCTCACCTTCGACGCCGCGGTCCCGGAGCTGCCCGAGATGATCGCCCCGGCGTGACCCATGCGCCGGCCCTCGGGGGCCGTGCGGCCGGCGATGAACGCCGCCCGCGGCATGTCGGCGAGATGTTCTGCCGCCCAGGCCGCCGCCTCCTCCTCGGCCGCGCCGCCGATCTCGCCGATCAGGATCACCGCTTGCGTCTCGGGGTCCGCGGCGAACAGCTGGAGGACGTCGAGGAACGTGGTCCCGATGATGGGGTCGCCGCCGATTCCGACGCATGTCGACTGGCCGACCCCGGCGTCGGTCATGGCCTGGACGGCCTCGTACGTCAGCGTCCCGCTCCGGGAGACGACGCCGACGCCCCCCTCGCGATGGATCGAACCCGGGATGATGCCGACCTTTGCGCGGCCGGGGGACGTGGCACCGGGGCAGTTGGGGCCGATGAGCCTGGCACCCGCCTCGGCGACGGCGGTGACGGCAGGGATCATGTCCAACGCGGGGATCCCCTCGGTGATGCAGAAGATCGTGTGGATTCCGGCCGCGGCCGCTTCCATGACGGCGTCGGGAGCGCCGGCCGCCGGCACGAAGATGCAGCTCGTGTCGGCACCCGTCTCGGCAACCGCCTCGGCGACCGTGTCGAATACCGGCACCCGGCCGTCGACGGCGGTCTGCCCGCCCTTGCCGGGGGTGACCCCGGCCACGAGCGGGGTCCCATACTCGAGCATCGCCCGGCTGTGGAACTCGCCCTCGCGTCCGGTGACGCCCTGGACGACGAGCCGTGTGTCGGTCCCGACGAGAATGCTCACGCCGCGCTCCGGGCCGCCGCGACGGCCTTCGTCGCCGCCTCGTCCAGCGATCGGGCCGTCTGGAACCGGGCCGCCTCGAGGAGCGTCGCTGCCTCGTCCGCGTTCGTGCCCACGATCCGGACCACCATCGGCACGTCACGGGACTGCTGCCCGCGCGCCTCGATCAGGCCGCGGGCGACCTCGTCGCCACGGGTGATGCCGCCGAAGATGTTGACCAGGATGGCGCCGACGGCCGGGTCGGCGAGGATGAGCTCCATCGCGGCCGCGACCTTGTCCGCCCTGGCCCCGCCACCGATGTCGAGGAAGTTCGCCGGCTCGCCACCGGCGCGCTTGATCAGGTCCATCGTGGTCATCGCCAGGCCGGCCCCGTTGACCATGCAGCCGATCGTGCCGTCGAGCTTGATGAACGTGAGCCCCGCCTCGCGGGCGTCGCGGTCGGTCGGGTCTTCCTCGTCCGGATCGCGGAGCGTCTCCAGCTCCGGGTGACGGGGCAGGGCCGAGTCGTCGAGGGTGACCTTGGCGTCGAGACAGATGAGCCGCTCGACCTGGCCGCCATCGGGGGCACGCTCCCGGACGAGGGCAAGGGGGTTGACCTCGACCAGGTCGGCGTCGTTCGCGAGCATCGTCCGGACCACGCCCTTGGCCAGCCCGACGGCGGCCTTCAGGTGGCCGCCCAGGCCCAGCGCGAATGCCAGCTGCCGCGCCTGGTGGTCCAGCAGGCCGAGGTAGGGGTGGGCGTGGACACGAACGATCGCGTCGGGGTTCTCGGCGGCCACCTGCTCGATCTCGACGCCGCCCTCGGACGAGCCCATGACCAGGATCCGCCGCGCCCGGCGGTCGAGGACGGCCGACAGGTAGAACTCCGAGACGATGTCGGCGGCCGGCCCGACGAGGACCTTGCGCACGGGGATCCCCTTGATCGTCAGGCCGAGGATGTCCGCCGCCGCGCGCTCGGCTTCATCGGCGTCCATCGCGAGCTTCACGCCGCCGGCCTTGCCGCGACCACCGACGAGCACCTGTGCCTTGATGACCACCGGACCGCCCGAGTTCGTGGGATCGTCGAAGTGACGAGCCGCGATCGTGCGCGCTTCCCGCGCGGTTCGGGCAACGTCTCCAGGCGGGACCGGGAGGCCCTGGGCGCGGAGCAGCGCTTTCGCGTCCGCCTCCTGGATCTTCACGCGCCCACGCCTCCGGTCCGATGATCGAGCAGGCAGACCATGCTACCGGGCGACCACGCCGCGTTGGAGACGAACAGCCTCGGCGAGGCGGTCCAGCGAGCGCCCGGTCTTCGGCTCCAGCCACACCGTGAGCTCGTCGACGCTCAGGGCGGCGTACTCGTCGAGCAGGCGCGCGATCGCATCGACCCGCCCTTCGAACGCCATCGGCCGACCCTCGGCCGGCTGGGGCTGGTCCCGGTCGCGGATGACGACGCCGACCGTCCGCGCAACCTCGCCAGGATCGCGATGCTCGAGATCGAGCGCGCGATCGAGCCCGGCCAGGGCGGCGGCAAGCCGCTCATCCGGGCGGCCGTACCAGGCGGTGTTCCAGGCATCCGCGTGGCGGGCGGTGAGCCGCAGCATCCGCGGACCCTTGGCGGCGACGAGGATCGGCACCCGCCGGCCGGGTGGTGGCGTGAGGATGGCGTCCCGGGCGTGATGCCATCGACCGTCGATCGTGACCGACTCGCCGCGCAGGAGCGGCGCGACGATCCGGAGGCCTTCCTCGAACCGCCCGACGCGATGATCGAGCGGGATCCCGAACGCCTCGTATTCCGGGTCGTGCCAGCCGGCACCGAGGCCGAGGACGAGACGGCCGCCGGAGACCTCATCGGCCGTGACCGCCATCTTCGCCACCAGCGCCGGGTTCCGGAACTCGAGGCACAGGACGAGGGTGCCGACCTCGACCCGGGTGGTGGTTGCCGCGAGCGCGGACAGGATCGTCCACGCCTCGTGGATCCCGGTCGTCGGCTCGTCGGGGAACCGGAACAGGAGGTGATCCGCGAGCCAGATCGAGTCGAGGCCCACCGCCTCCGCATGCCGGGCATGGGCATGGATGCGTGGCCAACCGGCGATCCCCCCGAGGGCGTCCGCCTGGCCGATCGGGAGCGTGACACCCACCTTCACCCGCGGAGTCTACGGTCACTGCCCGCGGCGGGTCCGGGTGGCGGCTAGAATCGGTCGGCCGGAGGCGCCACGCCGCCTCGCGCCGGCATCCTCACCACCATCGGAGGCCCGATGACCGCGAGCCCGATCGCCGCCAAGCCTGCCGGAACGGCGCCGCGAGGGCTGGGTGCGACGCGCCGCCGCGATCCGTGGTGGCTGGCGCCCGGGGTTCAGGGCGCGCTGTTCACGATCTGCGCCACCTACCTCTTCGTCAGCGGGATCCTGTGGACGCCCATCTTCGGTACGCCCTACCTCGTCGACGGTTACCTGTCGCCCCTGTTCTCGCCGCTGATCACCCCCAACTGGCTGCCGTCCTGGGTCAGTCCGGGCTTGCTGATCCTGTGGATCCCGCTCGGCTTCCGGGCCACCTGCTACTACTACCGGAAGGCCTACTACCGGTTCTACTTCGCCGATCCACCGGGCTGCGCCGTCGCCGAGCCGAGCGTCCACCGTCGGTACGCGATGGAGACCGCGTTCCCGTTCATCCTCCAGAACGTCCACCGCTACTTCCTGTATCTCGCCTTCGTGCCGCTGTTCTTCCTGTGGGTCGACGGCTTCCAGGCGATCGCGGTCGACGGGCGGCTCCGGCTCGGGGTGGGTGGCGCGGTCCTGCTCGTCAACGCGGCACTCCTCACCGGGTACTCGCTCTCCTGCCACTCCCTGCGCCACATCGTCGGGGGGCGGCTCGACTGCTTCTCGTGCTCCGGCTCGCGCCAGGTCCGGCACGGCGTGTGGCGCTGGATCAGCTCGCTCAACCGCCATCACATGGCCTGGGCATGGACGAGCCTGATCTCGGTGACCCTGGCCGACCTCTACGTCCGCCTGCTTGCTCTCGGGGTGCTCACCGACCCCGCCATCCGCCTGTGACCGACGACCTGGAGCAGCATCCCCACGACGTCCTGGTCGTGGGTGCCGGGGGTGCCGGTCTGCGGGCGGCGATCGAGGCGGCCGACCAGGGTGCCGACGTGGGCCTGGTCTGCAAGTCCCTGCTCGGCAAGGCCCACACCGTGATGGCCGAGGGCGGCGTGGCTGCCGCGCTCGCGCACGTGGACGATCGCGACTCGTGGCAGACCCACTTCCGGGACACGATGATCGGCGGCAAGCTGCTGAACAACCCCCGGATGGCCGAGCTGCATGCCCAGGAGGCCCCGGACCGGGTCCGCGAGCTCGAGGCCTGGGGCGCCGTCTTCGATCGCACGCGGGACGGCCGGATCCTCCAGCGGCCGTTCGGCGGCCACTCCCATCCGCGACTCGCCCACGTCGGCGACCGGACCGGCCTGGAGATGATCCGCACCCTTCAGGACCGCGCCGTCGCGGCCGGGATCCGGGTGTACATGGAGTGCACGATCACCCATCTCACGACCCGAGAGGCCGGTGGCGCGATCACGGGCGCTGTCGGCTACTGGCGGGTGGACGGTCGCCCGGTCGTGTTCCCGGCCAGGGCGGTCCTCCTCGCGACCGGCGGGATCGGCAAGGCCTATCCGGTCACCTCGAACTCGTGGGAGTACTCCGGCGACGGCCATGCGCTGGCCTATCGCGCGGGCGCCGAGCTGATCGACATGGAGTTCGTCCAGTTCCACCCGACCGGGATGGTCTGGCCGCCGGGTGTCCGCGGCCTCCTGGTCACCGAGGCCGTTCGTGGCGAGGGCGGGATCCTTCGCAACAACGATGGCGAGCGGTTCATGTGGCGGTATCTGCCCGAGGAGCGGCGACACGAGTACGCGGCGACGGACGAAGAGGCACGGAGCTGGGTCGAGGCCCTCGGTGCGGGGCGCAGGACGGACGCCCGTCGGCCACCCGAGCTGTCGACCCGGGACAACGTGTCGCGGGCGATCTACACGGAGGTGCGCGAAGGCCGAGGATCGCCGCATGGCGGCGTGTTCCTGGACATCAGCTACCTCCCGGCGGAGCACGTTCGGCGCAAGCTGCCGTCGATGTACGACCAGTTCAAGGAGCTGGCCGACGTGGACATCACGGCGCAGCCGATGGAGGTGGGTCCGACGACCCACTACATGATGGGCGGCGTGCGGGTCGACGCGGAGACGGCCTCGTCCACGGTGCCCGGCCTGTTCGCGGCGGGCGAGGTTGCCGGCGGCATGCATGGCGCGAATCGGCTCGGCGGCAACTCCCTGTCCGACCTGCTCGTGTTCGGGCAGCGGGCCGGCGCCGGGGCCGCTGCCTTCGCCGCGAAGCATCCCCAGCCGCTGCACGTCGACCCGGTCCAGGTCCGCGCGGCCGTTCGCGATCTCGAAGGCCCGCTCGAGGTTGCCGGGGGGGAGAACCCCTACCGCCTGCGAGACGAGCTCCAGCAGCTGATGCAGATGCGGGTCGGCATCTTCCGCACGGCGGAGGACCTGGCCGTTGCGATCGAGGAGATCGGCGCCATTCGCGCACGTCTAACAGGGTTGGGTGTGCCCGGCGGTCGCGCCTACAACCCGGGCTGGAACCTCGTGTTCGAGGTGCGCAACCTGGTGGATGTCGCCGAGGCCATCGCCCGTAGTGCGATGCAGCGCGCGGAGAGCCGCGGGGCCCACAGCCGGCTCGACTTCCCCGACACCGACCCCGCCTGGGCCGGCCTCAACAGCGTGGTCACCCGGAGAGGCGACACGATGCGCGTGACGACCGCCGCGATCCCGCCCATGGAGCCCGAGCTCCGCGAGCTCGCCCTGGCCGCCGGAGGAGCCTGATGTCCGAGGTCCGGATGAGCGTGTTCCGGGGCTCCCGATCCGAGCCCCAGGGATTCGTCGACTACCAGGTTCCGATGGAGGAGGGAATGGTCGTCCTCGACGCCCTCCACTGGATCCAGGCCAACGAGGCTCCCGACCTCGCCGTTCGCTGGAACTGCAAGGCGGCCAAGTGCGGGTCGTGCAGCGCCGAGGTGAACGGACGCCCCAGCCTGACGTGCAAGACGCGCCTGTCCGATTTCGACCCCACCGAGACGATCACCGTGGAGCCGATGCGTGCGTTCCCGCTGATCCGCGACCTGGTCACGGATGTCTCGTGGAACTACGAGGTGAACCGCTCGATCCAGCCGTTCACGCCTCCGGGCGACGTCCCGCAGGAGCAGTGGCGCTGGCAGCAGCAGGACATCGACCGCGTCCAGGAGTTCCGGAAGTGCATCGAGTGCTTCCTGTGCCAGGACGTCTGCCACGTGCTCCGCAACCACGAGACCGAGCACCCGTTCATGGGCCCCCGCTACCTCGTCCGTGCGGCCGGCCTCGAGATGCACCCCATCGACCAGGCCGATCGCCTCGAGTACCTCAAGGACGAGGGTGGAATCGGCTACTGCAACATCACGAAGTGCTGCACCGAGGTCTGCCCGGAGCACATCAAGATCACCGACAACGCGATCATCCCGCTGAAGGAGCGGGTTGCGGATCGGCACTACGACCCGATTCGGATGTTCTGGCGGAAGCTCACCGGCGGAGGCGCGAACGCCGCCGACTAGAATGCCGGGCATGGCCCATCGGATCACGCTCATTCCGGGCGACGGCATCGGGCCCGAGCTCGCCGCTGCGGCTCGACGCGTCCTCGACGCCTCGGGGGCAAGCCTCGAATGGGAGATCGTGGAGGCCGGCGAGGCCCTGATCGCCAGCCACGGCACACCGCTACCCGACCACGTGCTCGAGAGCATCCGTCGCAACCGGGTTGCCCTCAAGGGGCCGATCACGACACCCGTCGGGGAAGGGTTCCGGAGCGTCAACGTCACCCTCCGCCAGGCCCTCGGCCTGTACGCGAACCTGCGGCCCGCCCGGTCGCTCCAGGGCCTCGAGACGCGCTACCGGGACGTTGACCTGGTGATCGTCCGCGAGAACACGGAGGACCTCTACGCGGGGATCGAACACCGGGTGGGTCGGGACGCCGCGGAGAGCATCAAGATCATCACCCGCGAGGCGTCGGAGCGGATCGCGCGCTTCGCGTTCGAGTACGCGATCGCGAACGGGCGGCGCAAGGTCACGGCCGTCCACAAGGCGAACATCATGAAGCTGTCCGACGGATTGTTCCTCGAGTCCTGCCGGACCGTGGCCCAGGCCTACGGGGACCGGATCGAGTTCGAGGACCGGATCGTCGACAACATGTGCATGCAGCTGGTCCAGAAGCCGGACCTGTACGACGTGCTCGTGCTCCCCAACCTGTACGGCGACATCGTGTCCGACCTCGCCGCCGGCCTGGTGGGTGGTCTCGGCGTGGCACCCGGTGCCAACATCGGCAACGACGCGGCCGTGTTCGAGCCGGTCCACGGATCCGCTCCGAAGTACGCGGGGCTGGACAAGGCCAACCCGACGGCGCTCCTCCTGAGCGGCGTGCTGATGCTCCGCCACGTCGGGGAGCGGGACGCGGCGGATCGGGTGGAGACCGCCGTCCGTGCCGTGATCGCCGAGGGACGGCGGGTGACGTACGACCTGGGCGGTGAGACCGGGACGGCCGGCTTTGCCGACGCGGTGATCGAACAGATGACGAGCCGGGCGGCTGCCGGGGGGGCTCGGGTCGCATCGTGACGGGGCAACGGACCTGAGCGACGAGACGACGGGGGCACGCCGCGGATACCTGATCCGCACCGACGGTGCCGCCCGCGGCAACCCGGGGCCTGCGTCGCTGGGTGTTGCCCTGTTCGATCTTGCCCGCACCGACGCCCGCGACCCCGCGGCCATCCCGGACGCCTCGATCTCGGAGTCCCTGGGCAGAGCCACGAACAACGTGGCGGAGTGGACGGCCGTCGTTCGTGGTCTCGAGCTTGCCCGCGAGCTGGGTGCCGCCGAGGTCGAGCTCCTGCTCGACTCCAAGCTGATCGTCGAGCAGCTGGCGGGGCGGTGGCGGGTCAGGGACCCGAAGCTCGGTCCCCTCTACGCGGAGGCTCACCGGCAGCTGGGCGCATTGGCACGCTGGAGTGCCGATCACGTGCCGCGCGCGCTGAACGCGATCGCCGACGAGCTCGCCAACCAGGCCATCGATCGGGTGGCCGCCGGCGGTCCGGTCAGGGTCGTCCTGCGGCCGGGCGACCCTCGTCCCGATCCCATCCCCAAGAGGACGCAATCCGCGCCGGCCGCTCCGATCCACGCCTGGATGGACGGCTACGTGCGCGCGTGGCGTTCGAACGACCCTGCCGATATCCGCCCGTTGTTCGCCGACGACGCCACGTACCAGATGTCGCCGTTCGCGTCCCAGGTTCGTGGTCGTGACGCGATCATCGCGGACTGGCAGGAGCGCGGCGACGAGCCCGACACGTGGAACTTCGACTACGAGGTCGTGTGTGCCGATGCCACGCTGGGGGTCGTCAGCACCACGATCGACTA
>DATBLH010000029.1:0-24205 GCA_036555445.1 Candidatus Limnocylindrales bacterium | reverse complement strand
GGCCGATTCCTGCCCGGCGTCGGACGGTTGCGCCCGGACGACGGCTGAGCCCTTGGGCGCGGCCTAAGGCACCCCGACCACCTTCGTCACGGAATTCGGGACTGGCCGAGCTGCGTCGGATCGGTATGCCGCCCGATGGCGCGACCGACGTCCGACCCTAGGTTGACCTCATCGACCGACAACCCGAGCTCAAGCGGGTGACCGGATCGACGAGGTGAGGGCCATGACGAAGTACGAGCAGCGAATGTTCTTCGAGCGGCTGGTCGCGATGCGAGCCGCCTACCGAGCCGTCGAGCACGGACCCGGCGAAGGCACGCTCGAGGACGTGATCGCAGACGCCGAGTGCCTGATGATCGACGCCGAGGAGCTCGAAGCGGCGATCCAGGCTGACACGGAGCGTTCTGCGGACGAGGCCAGGCCCGCGACCTGATCCTGGGCGGCGCTGCATCGCCGCACCGCACGGAGGTACCTGCTCCTGGACATGACCGTCCGGTGGTATCGGACCACCGGCAACGACAGGCAGACTCCGGTGCATGGATCAGCCTGCGGTCCGGAACCTGAGCACGCGCCTGTCGCTTCCGATCCTGATTGCGATCGTCGCACTGCTGCTGGTGGTCGCCCCGACGACGGCGGCCACGCCGTACCGGATCGACCTCTACTTCGCCAGCGGGTTTGAGCGGCAGATCGACGGCCGGACGTGCACCGCGGCATCGACGGCGATGATGGTCAACTTCATCGTCCGCCGGGACGCGCACCTGTCCCAGGGCACCATCCTTCGGTACGCCCAGCGCTACGACGCCCTCAACGACCGGCGTCAGAGCGGCTCCGATCCGCTCGGGTGGGCGCGCGCCGTGACGCGCTACTCGGCGATCGCCGGCCGACCCACGACTTACGCGTTCGCAACCTACGGCTCGAAGATGTCGGCGCTCCGAGCTGCGGCTCGCTCGATCGCAACGACCCGCAAGCCGGTCGGCCTGCTGGCCTGGAACGGACGACACGCCGTGGTCATGACCGGTTTCCTCGCCGATCGCGATCCGCGCCTGGGATCGTTCGCGCTCCAGACGATCTACGTCAGCGACCCCTATCCGGGCGGTCCGATCGCGACCCGTCACGGGCGATGGCGCCCGACCCGGTTCCCGTTCGGTCGCTACCTCGAGACCGACGCGACGCGCACCTACGATCGCGCGTGGTATGGCCGCTGGGTGATCGTCCAGCCTCGACCGGCTGCCCCGCCGCCACCGACGCCGGATCCCACACCGACGCCGGATCCCACGCCGACGCCGCCGCCCGACCCAACCCCAACACCGGCGCCCGAGACGACGCCGTCACCGGAGCCGGAGGGCTAGGTCCGCTCCTCGTTGGGCGGCTGCGGCTCGTCCGTCTCCGATGACGCGTCGCCATCCCGACGCCCTTCGGCGAGGTCGTCCGGAGGCTTCAGGGTCGCGCTGCCGACCGGTCCCTCGACGGCGTCGGATCCGTCGGGCTGCTCCCGCTCCGTGCGCTCGTCCGTCACCGCTTCTTGTCCAGCATCTTGTCGGCCTTGCGGTCGATCTTTGTCTTCTCGGTCTTGGTCAGGTTGCCGGCGTGGAGCTGCTGCGACGCCCGCGCCTTGGCATTCCGCGCGTGGGCCTTGTCAGGCATCGGGTACTTGCGCTCCTCGGGGAGACCGTAGTTCTGGCTCGGCATGACGTACCTCCGTCGTAGGTTCGGCGTCAACGCTCGTCCGAACCGCCGATCATGGGTGCTCCACGGTCCCGGCTTCGCCTTGCGCATCCGTTGCGACCGCCCGCGGATCGCGTGGGCAGCGCCCGAGGCGTACGATTCAACGCATGATCCGCCGACACCCCCGAGCGGCCGCGGTCATGGTCGCGCTCCTCCTCGTCCCGACCGTCGCAGGCGTCGCGCTCGCCCAGGACGGCGTCCTGGACAAGCTCCGCAGCGGTGAAACGGTCCTCGTCGGCTCTGGCGAGACGGTCGACAGCGACCTGTACGCGTTCGCCGGCACCGTGGACGTGGACGGGACGATCCATGGCGACCTCGTCGCGACCGGTGGCCAGATCGACGTTTCCGGCACGGTCGACGGCGACGTCCTCGCCGCCGGTGGCCAGGTCACGATCTCGGGCGCCGTCACGGGCGACGTGCGCGCCGCGGGTGGCGTGGTCACGCTCTCCGGTCAGACCGCGGAGGACGCGCTGGTCGCGGGTGGAACCGTCACCCTTGCGTCCGGGGCGACCGTGGGCGAGGACGTCATCGTCTCCGCGGGCCAGCTGGCGATCAGGGGCACGGTGACCGGCAGCGTCACCGGCAGCGCCGGTCAGTACACCCCGGGCGGCCAGATCGGTGGTGCGACCGACATCCACATCACCGGCGGGGAGGCCGGACCCGTCGCCCCACCATCGGCGTCCAGCCGCGTGGCCGACGCCGTTCGCCACTTCCTGGTCGTCGTCCTCGTGGGCGCGCTCCTCCTGGCGTTCGCGCCGCGCCTCTACGCGTCGCTCCAATCCTCGCTTGTCGGCGATCCCGTCAAGGCCGCCGCCTGGGGCTTCGTGGGCCTGATCGGCTTCGTCGTGCTGCTGGTCGTGATCACGATCGTGATGATCATCCTCGCCGTTCCCCTCGGCCTCCTTCGGTTCGATGCGCTGGTGGCGATCGACATCCTCGGTGGCCTGCTCGGGATCCTCGGACTGTGCCTTGCCCTCGCGATCGTTGCGGCCTGGATCGTCGATGCGATCGTGGGTGCGGCGATTGCCAACCTGATCCCGCAGGCCGAGCGCGCGAATCGCTGGCAGGAATTCGCCCTCATGGCAGCCGGAGCTGCCGTGGTCGTGTTCTTCAGCTCGCTCCCGGTCATCGGAGGGCTGGTCAAGCTGGTCGTGGTGATCCTGGGTCTGGGCGTCCTGCTGGTTGCCCTGAACGCCCGGTGGCGGCCCGGCCGGTCAACATCCACGACCGCCGCCTGACGCGAGGCTCGCCGGCGCATGAGCGAGGGCGCCTCGTTCCCCGCGGACGCAACCGATCTCACCCGGTTGCTGGTCGTCGCCGACGTGGAGCGCTCACGGGACTGGTACCGCGACGTTCTCGGCGCCGAGATCGTCAACGAGTATGGCGGGACGTCGTGTGTCGTCCGGTTCATCGACTCGTGGCTGCTGCTGGTCACCGGTGGGCCACCGACGGAGGACAAGCCCACGGTCTCGTTCGCTCCGCCCGCCGATCCCGACGTCGCGAGCGCGGAGCTGATCGTGGCCGTCCCCGATTGTCATGCCGCGTTCGCGGAGCTTCGGGCCCGTGGCGCCGTCTTCCTGGCCCCGCCGGTGGAATACCCGTGGGAGATCCGGGCGTTTTTCCGGGATCCCGACGGTCACCTGTTCGAGATCACCCAGCGCCGGCATTGACCGGCTCGGCCCGAGTCGCGGGGAAACGCACGGGACGCGAGACCCGGCCGCTGATCACGGCCGTGATGCACCGCATCGTGACCCAGCTCGCGGAGCGTGACCCGGCCCTGGCCGAGGTCGTGGCCCGACATGGAATGCCTCCGCTCTGGCCACGCGATCCGGGCTTCGACACCCTGATCCGGATCGTGCTCGAGCAGCAGGTGACCCTGCGCTCCGGCGAAGCGGCGTACGAGCGGCTCGTGCGGGCCGCCCGTGGATCCGACCCAGAGGCCATCGCCGCGCTCGACGAGCCCGGGATCCGGGCCGCCGGGATCACCCGCCAGAAGGCCCGTTATGTGGCCGGCATCGCGCGGGACGTGATCGCCGGTGACCTCGACCTCGACGGCCTCGCCGGCCTTCCGGACGATGACGTCCGGTCTCGCCTCCTGGCCGTCAACGGCATCGGGTCCTGGACCGCCGAGGTATACCTCCTGATGGCACTCCGCCGCCCTGACGCGTGGCCGGGCGGGGACATCGCCCTGGCCACCTCGGCGCGCGACGTGCTCGGCCTGGACGCCCGTCCGAGCGCGGGCGAGCTGTCCGGGATTGCCGAGCGTTGGCGGCCGTGGCGGGCCGTCGCGGCGCGCCTGCTCTGGCACGCCTACCTCTCGGCCCGCGCAGCGCCCGGCCAGGATCAGGAGGATCGCCGCTGGCCGTAGACCTGGTGGATGAACGCGTTGAGTCGTGCGATCTCCTCGTCGTCGACGGAAACCGGGTCTCCGAGCATGGCCGCGATCCAGGCGTACCGGGCGCCATCCTCGACGGCCTGGGCGGCGTGGAGCGCCGCCGCCGGCGTTTCGCCCACGGCAAGGACCCCGTGGTTCGGTAGCAGGATGGCCCGGTCACGTCCAAGAGCTGCGGCCAGACGGTCGCCGGAGCCAGGGCTCGCCGGAGGCAGGAAGTCCATGACCCGCACCGCACCACCCAGGTAACCGGCCGCCTCGATGTGGAACGCAGGGATGGACCGGCGAACGATCGCGAAGGCCGTTGCGTGCGGCGAGTGGGTATGGACAACGGCGCCGACGTCCGGCCGGGCGCGGTAGACCGCAAGATGATTCGGCGCGTCCACCGAGGGCACCAGCGATCCGGGCGCCACCCGCCCGTCGAGACCGATGGCGACGAGATCGCCCGGCGCCATCGCGTCGTAGTCGACCCCGGACGGCGTGATCAGGATCGATGACGCGTCGCGCTCGCGGGCGCTGACGTTGCCCGAGGTCCCGGTCACCAGCCCCGACGCCAGCAGCCGGCGTGCGACGTCGACGACGCTGTCGCGGAGTCGATCGGGCTCGTTCACCCTCCCATTGTCCGGCCGTCAGCGCGGCCGCCGCCGGCTCGCGGCGCTGATCCTCCGGTAGCATCGCCCGCGATGCAGCAACCGCCGTCACCGGCGGCTCCGCGGGTGGGGCCGTCGACCCGGCGCTTCCTCGCCGGGCTGCTGTCCGCCATCGTCCCTGGCCTCGGCCACGCAAGCATCGGCCGCCGAAGGTTAGCCGCGCTGTTCGGGCTGCCGATCCTGGTCGCCATCGTCGTCGCGATCGCGATCCTGGCGACCTCGGACCCGGTGGTCCTCACCGCGCGCCTTGCGGACCCGGATGTGCTGGCGACGCTGCTCGCGGTCCAGGCCGGGTTCCTCGTGTGGAGGCTCCTCGCCGTCGGCTCCAGCATGCGTGCCGTCAGCCTGCCGTCGTGGCGGGCCCTCGACCGCGTCCTCATCGCTGTGGTGCTCGCGGTCGTCGTCGTGCCGCAGGCCGGGCTGGCATACGCCACCGCGGTTGCCCGTGACGTGGTGCTCGAGATCACGGCACCGGGCCAGGAGCCGAGCGTCTGGGTACCGCCCGGCGCATCGCCGAGCTTCGGCTCCCTCGCTCCCGGCTTGTCGCCGTCTCCCAGCGACAGCCCGTCGCCCAGTCCGGCCGTCCCACGGATGACGATTCTGCTGATCGGGATGGACTCGGGCGTCGGTCGCAATACCGCGCTCACGGACACGATGATCGTCGCGTCCCTCGACCCGGTCGCGAAGACGGTCTCGATGCTGTCCATCCCGCGCGACACGGTGGACGTCCCACTCCCGGACGGGCGCGTCTTCCGGGGCAAGATCAACGGCCTCGTCAGCTGGGTCCGCCACCATGCGTCCGACTTCCCAGGCTCGCACGGCAACGGGCAGGCCGTTCTCGCGGCGGCCGTGTCGGAGCTGCTCCACGTCAGGATCGATCACTGGGCCCAGGTCGACCTGCGCGGCTTCATCTCGCTGGTCGACAGCGTGGGCGGGATCAACGTCACCGTGGACCACACGTTCTGCGACCCGAGTTACGACGAGTACGGCCTCAACGGGTTCGGGATCCCGGCCGGCCGCTGGCACCTCGACGGCACCCATGCCCTCGCCTACGCGCGCATCCGCAAGGCGGCCGGCGAGAACGACTTCACGCGCGCAGCGCGTCAGCAACAGGTGATCGTGGCGATCCGCGATCGCGTCGTCCGTGGTGGGTTCCTGGACGACCCGATCGGGTTCCTTCGATCGCTCGGCGACACGGTGCTCACGACGGTTCCGCCGCGACTCCTGCCCGACTACGTCGCGCTTGCCCGTGCGATCGACGGGCGACGTGTCTACCGGGACGTCATCAATCGGCCGCTCGTTCGCGGCGGCCGGAACGACCCGCGGGGCTACGTCCTGATCCCCGACCTCAAGGCGATCCGCAAGCTCGCCGGTCGCCTGTTCCCGCCCACCGGGACGATCCCGACGGCAGGCGACAAGCCGCCCATCGAGCGACCCGTTACCGGTCGTGCCAGCCGCCCACCGTCGATCGGCTGTCGTCCTGCGCCCAGGCCCACGCCCCGACCGACACCGCGGCCGACGCCGCGCCCGACGCCCGCGCCGAGTCCTCCACCGTCCGGGACGCCGCCGCCGGCGCCGACCGGGAGCCCGGACCCGACGCCGACGCCCTAGGCCTGAACGGAATCGGGTCCTGCGGCCCGATCGGAGGTGTCGGATCCGGCTCCGCGGCTCCCGCGTCGCGGATAGACGATGAGGATCCGGCCCGGCTCGTCGCCGATGACCTCGGCGTCGTGCGGGATCGCCGCATCCCAGGCCAGGAAGTCGCCCGGGCCCAGCTCGACCACGTGCTCACCCTGGGTCAGTCGCCAGCGACCCGCCAGGATCACGTGGTGCTCGTCGCCGAAATGTGCATGGAGGCCCGTCCGCTGCCCGGGTGGCGTCCTGGCCTCGATGATGCAGATGTCGCGCGCAAGCCCGCCGTCGACCTCGGTTGCGGTGCCATTGCCGGGTAGCTCCCAGCCTCGCCGATCCGCGGCCCGAACCACCCGTGGTGGCGTGGACGCATCGAGCAGGAACCACGCGATGGGAACGTCGAGGGCCGCGCCGATCGCTGCCAGGGCATCAAGGGACGGCGACGCCTTGTCGTTCTCGATCTGGGACAGGTAGCCGATGTTCAGGCCGCTCCGACCGGCCACCTGCGCCAGCGTCAGGCCGCGTTCGGACCGCCACCGGCGGACCTCCCGACCCACTGCCGGGCGGCGACTCTGAGGACCCTCCACTTTGTCCACGGCAAACCCTCTTGACAATGGCTGCGATCTGGGCGAGCATTGTGACCCACAGCAATATCACTCTGCTGTCGTCAAACTGTCAAGCCGCGCTGGTGCGCGGACGTGTTCGAGGAGCGTGCGTGTCATGCAGATTGCCATCATCGGAACCGGAAACGTGGGGCGAGCCCTCGCGACATCACTCGTCCGGGCCGGCCACGACGTGACCCTCGCGGCCCGTGATGGGGACAAGACGCGGCAGGTGGCGTCCGAGGTTGGAGCCACGGCATCCGATTCGGTCGCCGATGCGGCGCAGGGTGCGGACGTCGTGATCCTTGCGGTCCCCTACGCCGCAGAGGAGGCGCTCGCGAGCCTGCTGCGCCCGGTGGCCGGCAACAAGGTCATCGTCGATGTTGCCAACCCGCTGACCCCGGACTACTCCGGGGTGGCGACGGCCGGCGGCCCATCGGCGGCCGAGCGACTGGCCGAGCTCCTGCCGGATGCGCGGGTGGCCAAGGCGTTCAACACGCTGTTCGCCTCGGTCCAGGCCGACCCGAAGGCCCACGACACCCGGGTCGACGGCCTGTTCGCCGTCGACGACGAGGCGGCCCGGGCCACCCTGGCCGCGCTGATCGGTTCGATCGGGCTGCGCCCAGTGCACGTCGGCCCGCTTGCCCGGGCGAGGGAGCTCGAGGCCATCGGGTTCCTCAACATCTCCCTCCAGATGACCCACGGCGGCGACTGGCGCAGCGCGCCGGTGCTCCTGGGAGCACCCGCCGCGGCGACGCAAGTTCCCGCCGCGTCGCGCGCCTGATTCCCACCCGCCGTACGTCGCCTTCCGGGCGGCGACCGCCAGGTTCGCCCATCGGTCCGAGACTGGTGGGCAGCCGCCTATCATCGAGGGCAACGCGATGCCGATCACGAACCTGAACCATGCCGTCCTGTTCGTCCGCGATTCGGAGCGGGCGGCGACGTTCTACACCGGCGTCCTCGGATTCCGGCGGGTGATGGAGATGCCGAACGCCGTGTTCCTCCAGGCGGAGGGGTCGAGCAACGACCACGACCTGGGTCTGTTCGGCGTCGGCGACGCGGTCGGGCCGTCGTCGGCCGGCCGGCAGACGGTGGGCCTCTATCACCTGGCCTGGGAGGTGGACACCCTGGACGAGCTGGATCGGATCATGAGCCGGCTGGTCGAAGAGCGTGCCCTCGTCGGCGCCACCGATCACGGCACCACCAAGGCGGTCTACGGCCGCGATCCGGATGGGCTCGAGTTCGAGATCAGCTGGCTCGTCCCGGCCGACCTGATCGATCCCGACGAGGACCGGGCGATGCTGAAGCCGCTCGACCTTGCCGCCGAGAAGCGCCGGTACGGAGCCACGACCCGCGGTGGCGTCGGGGTCAGCTTCGCCGCGGGCGCCCGGACCTAGTCGGCGGTGCGTCGGGACCAGGCGGTCCTCGCGCTCTACCCTGTCGCTCTCCTCGTCCTGACGGCGATCCACGTCCTGGCCCCACAGCGGGACGGCTTCGGGGCGCTCACCGAGGTGTTCGCACCTCACCTGTTCCTGCTCACGATCGCGCTCGTTCCGTTTGCGCTGGCTCGCGATGCATCCATGGCGTTCCGCGGGGCGCTGGTCGCGGTTGCCGTCGTCGCGGTGCTTCGCTTCGGCGACGAGTGGGTTTCGATTCCGCCCGAGGAAGGCCGTGGAACCCCGATCGAGGTGTTGACCTGGAACCTCGAGCTGGGATCGGACGCCGGCAAGGACCTCGTGGCCGTGCTCACCGCGAGTCGCGCCGACGTCGTGATCCTCCAGGAGCTGAGCCCGGATCAGGTCCGACGCATCGAGGCGTCCCGCGCGCTCGCATCTCGATTCGCAAACCGGGTCATGCTGCCCACGGACGACGTGTTCGGGATCGGCCTTCTGTCCACGTTTCCGATCATCGCCAGTGAGCCGCTGCAGGATCCCAGCGGGCTGACGGCGGTCCTCGATATCGGTGGCCCGGACCCGCTGACCGTCATCAGCGCTCATCCGCTGCCGCCGCGCTATCTCTTCTCGCCGGGCGTGCCCCCGCGGCCGACCGCGTTCGATCCGGAGCGCCGCGACGAGAGCCTCACGGCGCTCCGGGGACGGATCGAACTGGCGATGCGGGCCGCACAACCGCTCGTCGTCCTCGGCGACTTCAACGTGACTCCCACCGAGCCCGAATATGCCGAGCTCGCCGCGGGCCTGACGGACGTCCACCTTGCCGTGGGCGTGGGACCCGGGTGGACGTGGCGGCCGCGCCAGGTGGAGGCGATCCCGGTGGGGATCCTCCGCATCGATCACGCGTTCGTGACCGGTGGGATTCGTCCGGTGGGGTCGTTCACCGACTGCTCCCATCCAGGCGACCACTGCATCGTCTCGGCTCGGGTGGTGGTCACACCGCCCTAGCCACCACGTTTGCGGGTTGTCATTCGGTCCCGCACGCGTCTAGGATGCGAGCAGCCGAACCGGCACCTCGTACGGGGCCCGTCCGAGTCCGTGGGCCGTGCGGTCGCCGCGACCGTCGACCCGTTCACCAGCGGCCAGATGCAAGGGCCCGCGATGACCCGGTGGCTGAGGAGCATGCGCATGGCAACCGTGACGTTCGATCACGTCACCAAGAAATACGGTGACGTCACCGCGGTCCATGACTTCAACCTCGAGATCGCCGACGGCGAGTTCATGGTCCTCGTCGGACCATCGGGCTGCGGCAAGACGACGAACCTGCGCATGATCGCGGGCCTCGAGGAGATCACGGCGGGCGCCCTTCGCATCGGCGACCGGGTCGTCAACGACGTGCCGCCCAAGGACCGCGATATCGCGATGGTCTTCCAGAGCTACGCGCTCTATCCGCACATGACCGTCCGCGACAACCTCGCGTTCGGGCTCAAGCTGCGCAAGGTCCCCAAGGCGGACATCGAGTCCCGGGTCAAGGATGCGGCCGGGATCCTGTCGCTCGAGAAGCTCCTCGACCGCAAGCCGAAGGAGCTGTCGGGCGGCCAGCGACAGCGCGTCGCCCTGGGTCGCGCGATCGTGCGCGAGCCGGCCGTGTTCCTGATGGACGAGCCGCTGTCCAACCTCGACGCCAAGCTGCGCGTGCAGACGCGCGCCGAGATCGCCCGCCTTCACCAGCGCCTCAAGACCACCACGGTCTACGTGACCCACGATCAGGTCGAGGCGATGACGATGGGCCAGCGGATCGCGGTCATGAGCGAGGGCCTGCTCCAGCAGGTCGGCACGCCGCAGAAGCTGTACGACGAGCCGGTCAACCGTTTCGTCGCCGGCTTCATCGGCAGCCCGGCCATGAACTTCGTCGAGGCATCGCTCGACGGCGGCGGGGGCAACGCCAAGCTGGTCACCGAAGGGATCAACGTTCCGTTGCCGGGCCGCTTCCGCGAGGCCGTCGGCGCCACCAGCGGCCGCAAGCTGATCGTCGGGTTCCGGCCCGAGCACATCGAGATCGGCGAGGCGGCCGGCGACGGCATCGGCTTCCGCGCGAATGCCGACGTCGTCGAGTACCTCGGCAACGAGGAGCTGCTCCACGTCAACCTGGGCGGACGTGACATCGTCGCGATCGTCGAGTCGAAGCACCGCGTGAAGCCGGGCGACGTGCTCGACCTGCAGGTGCCGAGCGACAAGGTGCACATGTTCGACGCCGAGTCAGGCGATTCCCTGGTCGCCGCCCGGGAGGCTGCCGCGGTCGCGTGACCGATCGCCCCACCCAAGACGCTCCGAACGGGGCGGGTGCCGTTGCACCCGCCCCGTCGCCTGCCCCTGACCTCGACGAGCGAATCGTCTCGACCGAGGTCATCCACCGAGGTGACTACCTCGAGCTCCGGGTCGAGACGATCGAGCGAGCCGACGGCTCACGTGCCAGGCGCGAGATCGTTGGCCACCCGGGCGCGGTCGCGATCCTGGCGATCGACGCCCGGGACCGCGTGCTCCTGGTTCGCCAATGGCGGACGGCCGCCGATCGTGCGCTCTTGGAGATTCCCGCCGGCACACTCGATGTCGACGCCCGGGGGACGGTCGAGGACCCGGAACTCGCCGCGCGCCGCGAGCTGGAGGAGGAGACGGGTTACCGGGCGGGCTCGTGGCGGCGACTTGCCAGGTTCTGGACGGCGCCCGGCTTCGCCACCGAGCTGATGCACCTGTATCTCGCGACGGACCTCTCGCCAGCCCACGCCGATCGACTCGGGCCCGACGAGGACGAGCGCCTCACGCTCGAGGCGATCCCGTGGCGGGACGCGGTTGAACTGGTCATGCGAGGCGAGATCGTGGATGCCAAGTCGATCGTGGGTCTGCTCTGGCTGGCCCGACTCCGCGGCGATGCCGGCGAAGCCACTGGGGTCGATCGCCGATGATCGACGGGCTGGTGCGGCCACTGGAAACCGACGACCTGGCGGCCGTGCGAGGAATCATGGACGCCTCCCGGCGGGTCGACGCGATCCCGGGCTTCGTCGCGTCCGAGGTCGACCGGGCGCTGCTCCGGATCTCCGCCGACCCGCATGGGACCCTGCTCGCCATCGACGACGGCCGGGTTGTCGGGTACTGCACGCCGCTCCGCGACGACCTGACGATCCATCCCGACCACCGCCGTCGAGGGCACGGGCGCCGGCTGGTGGCCGCCGCCCGCTCGCTCGTCGCGAGCCGCGGCGAGGACGAGCTGGTCCTGTATGTGCCTCCCCATCTCCCGGCGTCGGGCGCGTTCGCCGCGTCGCTGGGGTTCCGCTACCGCTCCAGCCTGTGGCAGTTCGAGCTGTCCCCGGAGATCCCGGTTCCGGACGCGGCGTTCCCGGGCAACGTGGTCACGCGGACGTGGCGCGGCGATGAGGACCTCGATGCCTGGGTGCGCTTCGTGGGCGCGTCCTTCGAGGGCCACCCCACCCCGATCCACCTGAGTCCGGAAATCGTCCGCCGGATCAACGCCGAGCCGTCGTTCGACCCTGAGGGGATCCGGGTCGTGATGACCTGCGACGAGCCGGAGGTCCCGATCGCCTACGGGCGCGTCGAGCTGCTCGCGGATGCCGGCGGGGCGCCGACCGGCTACGTGAACGGGATCGGAGTCCTCCCCGCGTGGCGCGGCCGCGGCCTGGGGCGCGAGCTCCTGCGCTGGGGTGTCGGTCACCTCCGGCTCCGCGGGGCCGGGACGATCCAGCTCAGTGTCGAGGCGGCGAACGAGCGCGCAACCGACCTCTATCGCCGGCACGGCTTCGTCCCCGATATCGAGTGGCCACACTGGTCGCTGCCCGCGACGTGACGCCGCCCGCGACGGGCGGCGCCGGGTCAGTCGCCGGGGCGATCTTTCGCCGGTCCCAGTCGATCCAGGGCGCCCTGGTAGAGGCGCGAGCTGGGGTCGAGCGCGACGGCCAACCGGAGATGGGTCCGCGCCTCGCGGGTCCGGCCCAGCTGCTTGAGGCTCTGGCCCAGCGCGTAGTGCGCGTAGTGGGCCGACGGGTCGACCTCGAGCAGCCGCTCGAACGTCTCGCGCGACCGTTCGTGCTGGCCGGAGTTGTAGTACGCGCGTCCGAGCGCCTCGAGGATCGAGCCCTTGCCGGGCTCCGCCCGCGCCGCGCGCTCGAGGACGATCGCCGCCTGGGCGTGGTGCCGGCGACGCAGCAGCTCGTGGCCGCGCTGGAGCAGGTCGTACGCGCTCTCGCGCTCGTCGGGGTCGGCCGACGGGTTGGGGTCCATCGCGGTCCATGGTTGCACGGACCCTCGGGAAGTGCCGGAACGCTACACCCGCCAGCCGGCGAGATCGACGGGGCGAAGGCGCGGCGAGTCGGTGAGCCCGGGGATCCGGCCGCGCTTGGCGATCGGCCGCCCGTCGATCTCCTTGATGTCGCCGGTGAAATCGATCGGGGTGGCGCCCGAGATGTAGCTCCCGACGGCGTATGAATCGACCTGCGCGCCCTCGTCCTTGAAATAGCGGATCCGGTCCGGGTTGAGCCCACCCGAGACGACGATCCGGACGTGGCCGAAGCCCTCCCGGTCGAGCCGCGCCCGGACCTCCTTGACCAGGTCCGCGGTCACCCGGCCGCGCTCAGCGGGCGTGTCCAGCCGGATCCCGTACAGCCGGTCGCCCAGGGCGTGGGCGACGCGCAGCGCCTCCTCCGCCTCATCCTTGAACGTGTCCACGAGCACGATCCGCGGCACCTCCTGGCCCAGGTCGCGGTCGAAGGCCAGGGCCGCCTCCACGGTGTCGCCGAAGATGAGGACCAGGGAATGGGGCATCGTGCCGGTCGGGTTGAGGCCGGCGAGACGGGCGCCGGCGGGGGTCGAGGCGCCCACGCAGCCACCGACGATCGCCGCGTAGTCCAGGACGTCGGTGATGTCGGGGTGGATGTGCCGCGCGCCGAAGCTGATGACGGGCTCGGGGGCCGCGGCGTCCACGCACTCGCGGGCCGCCGTGGCCCAGCCGGTCGACTGCGCGAGCATCCCCAGCATCGCCGTCTCGTACAGCCCGAAGCGCCGGTAGCGCGCGCGGATCCGGAGCACGATCTCGCGGGGCGCGATGACGTCGCCATCCGAGAGCGCCTCCACCGAGGTCTCGGTCGGATCGCATCGGGCGAGGACGTGGCCGAGGAGGTTCTTCGCCTCGTCGATGCCGCACAGCACTGCGTCCTGGCGGGTGAACACCTCCATCGTGACCAGTGGGTCGAGGCCCTCGCGCTCGAGGATGCTCTCGGCCCGGGCGAAGTACACGTCGGCCGACTCGCCGGACATGATCTCGGGCGACGGCCGGGTGCGGCTGAGGCCCATCAGGCGGCGGGTCCTGGAGGCGGATCGGGTCGGACCGGGCTCACGGGATCGATCGGCTCCTCGGGACTGGGGCTGGGGACCGGGACGAGGACGTCGGTGGGAGGCGTAGCGTACGGTGTCGATGGACCGGCGGGTACGGGCGCGGACACCCGTCGACGTCGTCGCAGGCGAACGCCGGCGTAGAGCACGAGCACTGCCGCAGCCGCAGCGCCACCACCGCCCACGGCGACGATCCGCACCTGACCCACGGACGGCGCGGCTGCCAGCGTCGCCTCGGCGGCCCGCGCCGAGGCATCGGCACCGGCCAGGTCGCCCGCCTCGAACGCGTCGCGCGCCGCGCCCAGCGAAATCCCGGGCATGACGCCGAGGAGCCCGATCTCGGTGGCCGGATCGCGTGGCGCGGCAAGGGCATCGGTGGCCCGATCCAGCTCCTCGAGGCTGTCGAGCTCGGCTGCGGCCAGCTCGGCGGCTTCGTCCAGCGAGCTGGTCGCCCCCTCCCAGGCCGTCTCCAGGTCACTCGAAGGATCCAGCTCCAGCTCCGCGGCGAGCGCCTCGATCGCATCGCGTGCCTCGAGGATTGCGTCGGCCTCGCGGATCCGCTCTTGCGCACGCTCGAACTGCCAGTTCCCGAGCTCGCGGCGCACGTAGATCGGCACCGACCAGCCGCCGGCGTTCCCGACCAGCTCCCGGTACTGCTCCCGGGCGTTGCTCCGGCGGTTCAGCTCGCTGGCCTCCTGCCCGGTGACCACCCACTGTCGGAAGATCTCGTCCGCCTCGTCGGCACCGCCCACCTCATCGAGCAGATCGAGGAACCGGCGCCAGTCGTCCCGCGGACCAACCGGCTCTGGCGGGCCCTCGCCGCGGTAGGCGATCTGGCTGGACTCGGCGGCGGCAAGCACTGCGCGCATCCCCTCCACGCCGACGTCGTCGACCAGCCTGCGCATGACGGTCCACGACGCGTCGTAGCCGAAGGCTTCGCGGGCATCCGTCTCGTCGTCGGCGATCCGCCCGGGATGGAACCACTCGTTCAGGCGCACCGCGCCCTCGCTGGCGGTGGTCAGGCCGGCGGCGGGGTTCTCGGTGATGCCCAGCGATCGGAGCGCCCGGCTCGCGTACTCGTCGGCGAGGCCTTCGTAGATCCAGCGCTCGTCGAACAGGGACTCGTCGAACCACGCATGCGATGCCTCGTGGAGGATCGTCAGTTCGTCGAGGGCCTCGCTGATCTCGATCCGGTGAAGGCCAGTCAGGAACACACCGGCATAGCCTTCGAGGAGCGGCGTGTGGACCTCGACCACGTCCAGGGCGTCGGCCACCGGCCATGGCAGTCCGACCAGGTCCTGGAGGAGGGGCATCCCGCGCCCGAGGATGTCGCCCACCTCGGAACGCCAGCCGGGATCCTCGGGCCAGCCGTGGACGATCACCTCGCGATCCTCGAGCGGCACCCGCTCCGCGGTGAGCGCGGCCTCGCGATCGGCGACCACGACCACGTACCACTCGGAGACATCGCCCACCGCCCGTGCCTCGTGAACGATCTGGGCGCCGGCCTCGCGCCGCTCGGTCGTCGAGCCCTCGACCCGATCGTCGAACGCTGCGGGGAGCACGATCCGGACGCTCGACAGCCGGTCGTCGCCATGGGCCCATGCGTAGAACGTTGCGAACGCGACGCCAACCCGGATCTCGCTCGCCGAGCGGGGCGCCCCGCCCGCGAGGTCGTACGACAGCCGGACCCGCGTCGTCTCGCGGTATTCGAGGTCCGACGCCAGCCGGATGCGTGCCTGGAGGTAGGTGTCCCGGCGATCCGTCGTCACCTGGAGCCGCTTGCCCGCCTGGGTCGCGCGGATCCGGCTCGCCTCGCGATGGATCGCGAAGACGAGCTCGCGGTAGAAGTAGCGCGTGATCGTGGTGGCCGTGACCTTGTTCGGCTTGAGGTTCGTGGCCTCGATGTCCACCAGGACGTGAACCGCTGCGTGGGCCGGATCGAGCGTGTAGGTCGACATCGTCTCGAGCCGAAGCTGATCGTCGGCGGCGGCAACCCGGGCCGGCGTGCCGAGCCAGGCCGGGGCCAGCACGAGGCCGACGAGGAGCGCGGCCGCGGGTCCGCGTCCCGCCCACCGAGCGATCGAGCGGCTCACAGCCGGTGAGCCATCGGGGAGCGGGCGAGTCGGCCGCGGCGCCGACGGCGACGGAACCAGCGAACCCGATAGGCGATCCAGGCCATCGTGAGGAGGCCGAGGACCGCCAGGCCGAGTGCGGACAGCAGGCGATCGCGACCGACCCCTGCCGCCGCGTCCCAGATCGACCGGGCCTCGGCTGCCCGTCGGATTGCCTCGACCAGGTCGCCACGCTCGAAGGCGGCGCTGGCCTCGGCGATCGACGCCTCGGGGCGGACGCCGATCAGGCCCAGCTGCTGAAACCCGTCCGGGGTCGGGGGCCGGGCCCGGACGGCGTCCACGAACGCGGCCACGGTCCGCAGCTCCGCATCGGCCTCCGACGCGGCCGCGGCGAACCCGGTCGTCTCGAACAGTCGCTCGACGGTGTCGGGTGCGCGGAGACCGGCCTGCCGAGCCGCCTCGTGGACCTCGTCCTGGCGGGCGATCACCACGCGGGCGTCGGCGAGGAGGGCGCGGGCCTGGTCGAACTGCCACGCTCGCAGCGCTTCGCGGATCGGTCGGGGCAGGGTCCAATCGCCGGCGCGATCCTCGGTCGCCCGGTAGTCGTCGAGGGCGATCCGCCGCTCGGTCAGCAGCGCGGCCTCGTCGGGCCGCACGACCCAGGCGGCCCACAGGTCGTCGAACGGCTTCCCGGTCTCTTCCTCGAGGAGGTCGAGGAGGACCCGCCAGTCGGGTGCCTCGTCGAGGGTCGCATCCGCGTCGTACGGAGCGCGCCGGGCGACGGCCGCCTGCCACACCGCCCGCAGCCCATCCTCGCCGGCACGCTCCGCGATGAGCGAGGCCAGGCGCTGGGACGCCGCGTACCCGTAGTCCTCGGTCGCCGACGGATCGCGCCCGGCCGCCGCCCAGGCGTTGAGCGGGATCTTGGCCGCCTGGAGTGCCGGCGTCAGCGGGGTACCACCGGCAGGCACTCGGAGGCGTTCCCCGGCAGCGACCGCGTAGTGCGAGGCGAACCCCTCGTTCGCCCAGCGATCGGCGAGCAGGCTCCCGTTGAACCAGGCATGTGCGGCCTCGTGGAGGACCACGAACGGCGACGCGTAGTAGGCGACCTCCACCCGCCCGTCGGCCGGATCGAACAGGCCGGCGTAGCCACCGGCCGAGCGGCTCACGGCCTCCTGGACGAGGAGCGGCTCGGTTCGCGTCCAGTCGAGCCCGGTGAGCTCGGCGATCGCCGGCAGCGCCTGCGCGAACAGGCCACCGACCCTGGTGGTCCACGCCGCGTCCTCCGGCCACGAGCGGATCGACAGCTCCGCCGTCGACGAACCGATGCGAACCGTTCGATCCGAGATGGCGTACGAGCCCGGCCGGTCGCCGACCACGAACGCATAGAAGCGGAGGGGCGTCCGGATCGTGCCCGAGCTGAGCGTCGTCCGGCCGGCCGCATCGGTCGCCGGCTCGCCCAGGTCGCCGGTCTCGACGCGAACGGTGAAGCCCGGGGGGAAGGCGACGGTGACCCGGCTGCCCGGCGTTTCATTGGATGCGAATGCCCAGACCGGGAACGACACCAGGGATGGCCCGATCCGGACGTTCCGGGTTGGCGCGCCTCCGGGATCGGGGAGATCGAACTGGAGCCTGAACGTCGCGCTCCGGCCGGCCCCAAGGCGACGCCCGAAGGTGATCAGCAGAAGGGTCTGGTCGCGCGACTTCCGGTACACGCGCACACCGGGCGTTCCGACGTCCGAGGTGATCCGGAATGCCCGCGTGTTGGGCAGGACGGCGAGATAGGCGCGGTCGAAGTAGAAGCGGCGGGTGACCGTGTCGCGGAGACGGTTCGTGGCGGTGATGTCGAGCGTGACCCGCACCCGGCCCTGGGTCGGCTGCACCTCGTAATGCGCGGCGGTCACCAGCGTGAGCTTGGGTGTCGCCGCCCGGACGTCCTGTGCCGCCGCGGGCATGCCCAGAACCACGATGGCCAGGGCACCGGCAGCCAGCACGCGGACTCGCCGATCCAGGATCCCCCGCCTTCCCGCGATCACCCTCCCGCCTGCCATCACCCGCCGAGCTCCCCCAGCCGCGCGGCATAGCGCTCGATCAACCGCGGGTTCCGCGATCGGCGATCGGCATAGCCGGCCGGTATCTCGCCACGGACCCACAACCAGTCGGCGGTCTCCTCGAGCAGGCGGTCGGCCACGGCGAGGAGTCGCGCCAGCGTCAGGCCCAGCAGGTCGGCATCGAGGTGGGCCAACGGCAGTTCCGCGGTCAGCACCGGCCGCTCGTCTTCGGCGACCGCGAACTTGACGAACGGGAACTCGTCGTTCCAGCGGAGCAGCTTGCGATACGAGACCCGGAAGCGATCCCCGATCGGCGGCGCGAGCTGGACCCACACGATGAGCGCCAGACCCGGATCCAGGATCAGCGTCACCCGGAGGTCGAACCGCCGCCGGCCGTCCAGGTCGAGATCCCACGAGACCACTTGCTCGCGGTCGGCACGCGCCGTGGGCGTCAGCTCCAGCTCCGAAAGCCACGCCTCGACGTCCTCTGCGCGCACCCTTGCTGGCGGCGACACCGCGCCGCCCGGCTCGCTCCGGACCGCAGACATGGCGGCGAGTCTAGCGGGCGGCGCCCGGGAACCCGACCGCGGCGCCCGGGAACCCGACCGCAGCGCCCCGGGTCAGTCCGCGTTCAGGCCGGGGTTCAGTCCTTGGACTGTGCGCTCGCCGGGCGGTCCCCGCCACCGCTCGCGCTTCGGCCGTTGCCGACGCCGGCCATCACGGGGACGCCTCCGGCGCGCACGCCGCCGGCGGCGGCCACAGGCTGGGCGGGGCGCGCCTGCCGGGCGACAGTGCCCTTCGAGCGCCGGTCGGACAACCGGTCGACCGACTGGCCGCTGCGGACCACGCGGGTCAGGAAGTCGGCGGTCCGCACGTCGCCGCCGATCCGGACGTTGCGACCGATCCTGGCGCTGCGCGGGATGGCCGTCCGCTTCCCGACCACGGTGATCCCCGTGTTCAGGCGACCGGGCTCGTGCTTGTTCGGGGTGTCGTAGTCGTCGCCGTTTCCAACGATCGCGCCCTGGCCGACGATCACCTCCTTGTCCAGGATCGACCGGTCCACGACCGCGCCCGACCGGATCACCGAGTCGAACATGACGATCGAGTCCCGGACCACCGCGCCGACGTCCACGCGCACGCCGGGCGAGAGCACCGAGTTGACGACCGTGCCGTTGATCATGCAGCCGTGCGAGATCAGGCTCCGGTGCACCTGCGCGGTGGGGCCGATGTGCGCGGGTGCGCGTTCCTCGGACTTCGTGTGGATCGTCCAGTCGCGGTCGTAGAGATCGAGCTCGGGACGGTCCTCGAGGAGCGCCATGTTGGCCTCCCAGTAGGACTGGACCGTGCCCACGTCCTGCCAGTAGCCCGAGAAGCGGTATCCGAACACCCGGGCGCCGCCATCGAGCATCGCCGGCACCACGTTCCCGCCGAAGTCGGTGTGCTCGTCGGACAGCCAGCGCAGGAGCGCCCGCTTCGAGAACACGTACACGCCCATCGAGGCGAGGTCGGACTTCGGGTGCTTCGGCTTCTCCTGCCACTCGACGACGCGGTTGTCCTCGTCGAGGGCGAGGATCCCCATCCGTGGAGCGTCGGCGAGGGGGACCCGGCGAACGGCGATCGTGACGTCGGCGCGCCGCCGTCGGTGGGCCTGGATGAACGGCTGGTAATCCATCTTGTAGACGTGATCGCCGGCCAGGACCAGGATCGTGTCGGACGAGTCATGCTGGAGGACGTTGAGGTTCTGGAGGACCGCGTCCGCGGTCCCTCGGTACCACTCGGCGACGCGTCCGCGCGAGATGTACGGCTGGAGGAGCTTCACGCCGCCGGTGTTGCGGTCCAGGTCCCACGGCCGGCCCAGGCCGATGTGGTCGTTGAGCGAACGCGGGTTGTACTGCGTCAGGACGACCACGTTGTCGATGTCGGAGTTGACGCAGTTCGAGAGCGTGAAGTCGATGATCCGGTACTTGCCACCGAATGGGACCGCAGGCTTGGCCCGCACCGACGACAGGATGGACAGGCGTTCGCCCTCGCCGCCGGCGAGGATCACCGCCATCGTCCGCTTCATCGCGCCCCCTGTGTTCGCGCCTGTGGGCAGGCGGCTCGACACCGCCGCGTGTCGTGAGGCGAACCTGGGCCGATCCTAGCACGCACTCGGTGAACGCCCGATGAACCGACGGTCATCGTCCGGTCGCGTACCACGCGCTAGGTGCGCAGGAGCCAGAGGAACAGGATCGCGACCAGGCCGGCGGCGATGCCCGCCGCTGCGGAGATGACGATCGATCGATCGGCCGGGCGGTATCGCGCACGATCGATCCGGAAACGCTGACCGACGTAGCGGACGACCCCGACCAGCACGAGGAAGATCCCGAGCAGGGTGACGATCGTTGCCAGGCCCAGCGTCAGCAGTCGCTCAGGGTCCGCCTCGCCGGCCAGGAACTGGCCGGCGGCAAGACCCAGGGCGATCGTCGTCAGCCCGGTTCGGAACCAGGCGAGGAACGTGCGCTCATTAGCGAGGTGGGTGCGGGCGCGCGAGTCGGGATCGGCGACGACCGTGATCGGCGATGTCCGCTCGCCTGGCGGCAACGCGTCCACCGGCTAGAGGAACAGGCGCGGGTTCTCGAAGTCCCCGTTCAGCTCCACCATCCAGTGGAGGTGGGCTCCGGTCGAGTTCCCGGTGTTTCCCTCGTAGCCGATGATCTGGCCCCGGTGGACCGGCGATCCCGCCTGGATGCCACCCGGGTAGCGCGGCTGCATGTGCGCGTACCAGGTCTGGAGGTTCTCGGCGTGGGCGACGACGACGATCCAGGCCGGGTCGTAGCCGTCCGCGTAGTTCCAGCCGATATAGGCGACGCGGCCGTCACCCGCGGCTCGCACGGGCGTGCCGTATGGGGCGACGATGTCGATCCCGTTGTGGAAGTGCTCGCAGCCATGGCCCGGCCCGTAGTACGGGAAGGGTGAGCAGCCGAACTCGCCGCTGACCGTGCCGTTCATCGGCCACTCCAGCGTGCCGTTGTACTCGGACGGGATGTTGCCGCGCTGCCGCTGCTGCTCGATCAGCTTGTCGATCTTGGCCGCGATCGAGGCCTTGGCATCGCGGGCGCGACCGATCGCCGCCGCCAGTGCCGACTTGTTGGCTGCGAGCCTCGCGTACGAGGCCTTCTGCTCGGCCAGGATCCGCTGGGTCCGCTTCTCGAGGACCTTGAGCGCTTCCTGCGCCTCCTTGAGCTCCACGAGCCGCGCGTCCAGCTCGACCTTCTGGGCGGCCGTCTCGATCCGCAACTTGTCCGTCTCGACGCGCGTGAGCGTGACCGTCTCGTGGATCGCGGCCAGGACTTCCTGGTCGTGCATGATCTGCTCGGCCAGGGTCCGGTCCTCGTGGGCGACGTCGAGCTGGTAGCTGACCTCGGCCAGGGCGTCGGTGAACGAGCCGGCGGAGAGCACCGTCTCGAGGAGTGACGTCCGATCGGCGTCGTAGGCCTGGCGGATCCGCTCGGCCAGCATCTCCTTGCGCTGCGCAAGCTGAGTCGCCTTGGCCATCTCCTCGTTCGTCAGCCGCATCATCTGGGTCTCGAGGTCGCCCAGCTGCATGACCAGGCTGTCGTAGGTCGCCTGGACCTCCTCGATCTTGATCACCATGTTCGTGACCTGGCGACGGACGACCGTGAGATCGGCGTTGATCTCGTGGAGGGAGCCCTTGGTGGAGGCGATCTGGCCGCGGAGATCGGCCTGCGCCGCGTTCAGCGCGGCGACTTCCTCCTTCTGTCGTCGGAGAAGCTGGGCGAGGGCCTTCTGGCGGGCGATCGCGTCGGACAGCTCGTCGCCGGTGACGCTGGCGGGCGTGCTGCCGACCAGCCCGATGACGAGGGCGGCCAGAAGCAAGACCGGGAGCCTACGGATCCGGTATCGCGCGGTCTTGTTCGATTCTCGGCGGCGCATCAGTCAGGCGTCGTCATCGAGCGGACAAACTCCGGTGTTCTCGTTCCGGGTTTGCGACCCGGATCGGTTGCCAACGGCTACGCCCGCCGGTGATCTCGCCGTCCCGACGGGGCACGCTCGGAACGACACCGGCTGGGGCAAGAATACCAGTGGAGTCCACCCTAGCCGCCACGAACGCGCGTTAGCCACTACCCGAACGTACCAACACGCCTCGTGCGTACTCCGCACGGCCCCCGCCCGTACTGCGGCGTGCACGCCTCGCCGTGCGTACTGCGGCGGCCACGCCTCGCCCCCGTACTCAGGCGGCGGTCACGCCTCGCCGCGCGTACTGAGGCGGCCACGCCTCGCCGCGCGTACTGCGGCGGCCACGCCTCGCCGCCCGTACTGCGGCGGCGGCCTCTTCGGGCCTCCTCGCCCCGGCTCGCGTGCCGTCATCCCCGCACCGCGGCTGCAACCCGGCCAAATGCTCACCGGGAGTGACGTAAGGCTCTCTCAGAGCGCGATCCGGGCGCTTCTTACGCACGGCCACGCTCATCCTGGTGGCGAGAATGGCCCGATTCCGGTCCCAACGTTCCCCGGGTGGACATCTGGCCTCTGTCGAGTCGCGTACGACCGCCGGGTGAGCCGTATCGGCCCTGTGCGCGAGGGGTGGATCGATTCCCACGCGCGATCCGGCATCCGCGGCCTCGAATTGTTGTCCGCTACGCCGATAGCGTTCATGTGGCGAGCGTCCGCGAACCCGCAGCGTCGGCTCGGGCGCGAAGCGCCGGCTCGAATCCGCAGTGCCGGCTCGGGCGCGCGGTGCCGGCTCGGGCGCGCGGTGCCGGCTCGGGCGCGCGGCGCGGGCTCGGGCGCGAAGCGTCGGCTCGAATCCGCAGTGCCGGCTCGGGCGCGCGGCGTCGGCTCGAACCCGCAGTGCCGGCTCGCGCGCGCGGCGTCGGATCATGCGCGCAGGATCGCCAGCAGGGCTCCCAGGATCAGGAACGGCCCGAACGGCACATAGCTGTGCAACGACACGCGCCGGGTCACCAGCAGCAACGAGACCACGATCCCGGCCAGCAGGGCGCCGCCCAGGAGGCCGCTGAACGCGCGGCCGAGGCCGGCGAGCAGGCCCACGCTCACCATCAGCTTCAGATCGCCGATCCCGATTGCCCCGGCACCGAACGGGATCGAGAGCAGGAACAGCCCGCCCGGCAGGACGACCGCGGCGAGGACGGCCATCGGCAGGTCCGCCGGCGGCACGAGGGGATCGAGACCGCTGAGCGCGAAGACGGCGGCCAACGGGATCGCCGGCAGCGTGACGACGTCCGGCAGGAGACGTTGATCCAGGTCGGTGGCGAGCAGCAGCACCAGGGTCACCAGATAGGCGCCGAACACCAGCAGCACGACTGGATCGCCAAACCGGCCGGGGAGGAGCGCCAGCGACACCGCCCCGACCACGGCCACGACCACGGTTCGCCATCCGATCGGCCGCCCGGCGGGGGTCTCCTCGTCGTGCTCGGGCCAGCGCGTCGCGACCCTGTCGGCGATCACGCCCCAGATCCCGCCCGCGATCCCGAGGACGATCGCCAGCGGCGTCACGTTGGCTCCCGAGGGTCAGCCCGCGCCGGCCAGGGCGAGCTCCACGAGCGTGGCGTGGGTCACGCCGGTGGCGCCGCGGGGAGCGAAGGGCGCAGGCTTCCGGAAGTAGGCGGTGCCGCCGATGTCGAGGTGGACCCAGGGGACGGTGCGGAACTCGCGCAGGAACAGGCCGCTCTTCACCAGGCTCCCCTCGGCGGATCCCGAGTTCTGGAGGTCGGCGTACCAGCTCTCCATCTCCGGCACATAGTCGTCGACGAGGGGGATCTGCCAGTAGCGCTCACCCGCCCTCTGGCCGGCCCCGACCACGTCGTCGTACCACGGCTGCGGCGTGCCGAAGGCCCCGGTCACGAGGTGGCCGAAAGCGCGACTGACCGCGCCGGTGAGCGTCGCCACATCGACGATGTGGGTGGCCCCGAGCCGCTCCGCATAGGTCATCGCGTCGCCCAGGATCAGGCGGCCCTCGGCGTCGGTGTTCGTGATGTCCACCCACTTGCCGTTCAGTGCACGGACGACGTCGCCCGGCCGGGTCGCATGGCCGCCCGGCATGTTCTCCACCGCCGGCGCCAGCGCCAGGAGCGGCGTCCCCGGCGCCAGCCGCGCGACGGTGCCGATCGCGGCGATCACCGTGCACGCACCGGTCTTGTCCATCTTCATCTCTTCCATCCGGTCGGACGGCTTGATGCTGATGCCGCCGGAGTCGAAGCAGACCCCCTTACCCACGAGCGCCAGGTGTCGGTCAAGGGCGTCGCGCTGGCCCTCCGAGCCCGACCGAAGGA
>DATBLH010000107.1:0-8916 GCA_036555445.1 Candidatus Limnocylindrales bacterium | reverse complement strand
GGCCGGTCCCTCCGCCACTCTTGATAAAGGCATATTCGGTTGTCGGTGATGCTACGAGGGCCGTCCCGACCTCGTCAACGGGGTGTCTCGCTGAAGGTCAGGCGGGCAACGCCACGAGCGCGTGGCCGTGGACGTCGTGCGTCAGCTCGGCACACTCGACGCGACAGCCACGAGCGTCGCGACCGCCCAGCCGGCCGAAGTGCAGCCACGTGGCATCGCCGGCGTCCTCCAGACGGCAGCCACACGTGGCACAGGTGACCGGCACGAGCCGGCCGTCTCGGACGGCTCTCGTCTCGCTCACGCCTGGATCGCCGGGATGGAACATCGGATGCCTCGCAACGAGCGGGTCGGGCGGCCCGCCGATCCCAAGTGTGGTCGCTCAGGCGGCCCCGGTCGGCGCCGGTTCGGCGGCCACAAGGTTGCGATCCGGTACCGGCGCGGGAGCGACCACCGTCGCCGTGGGTCGTTCCGACACGGCCGGTTCGGCGGCGATCGGCTCCACGATGAACGTGTCATGGGCGAGCCGCGACGGGTCCTCGAGCAGGCGCGCAGCGAGGAGCGAGCCGGCTTCGCGATGATCGATCAGGAGTCCAACCAGCTCGACGAGATGATCGGGCCGACGTCCATCGGCGGGCGAGATCTCGGCCAGCGGACGGGCCGTCACCGAGGCCCCGTTGATCGCGGCTCGGACCGAACCCGAGGGATCGTGGACGTAGATGCGGCCCCCGGTCATCCCGGCACCCAGGTTGGCGCCGACGGGGCCGAGGACGAGCAGCGTGCCGCCGGTCATGTACTCCGCGCCGTGGGCTCCCAGCCCCTCCACGATGGCCGTTGCGCCGCTGTTGCGGACGGCGAATCGCATCCCCGCCCGGCCGACGACGTGGACACGCCCGCCCGTCGCGCCATAGAGGCAGGTGTTGCCGGCCAGGGTCGCCTCACCCGGTGCGGCGGCGAGCTCTGGCTCGGGGATCACAACCACCGTGCCACCCGAAAGCCCCTTCGCGAGGTAGTCGTTCGCCTGGCCGACGAGCCTCAGCTCGACGCCCTGCGGCAGGAAGGCCCCGAATGACTGGCCGGCCGAGCCGTTCAGGCTCAGCCGGATCGGTCCCCGGATCTCGCCCCGCTCCATCGCCCCGGCCAGCGCGGCACCGAACGAGCGGTCCGCGTTGCCGACCCGGAGACCGCTGGCAGCGAACGCCGATTGCCCACGCAGCGCCCGGACCAGGCCGGCCTCGAGCGACGACGCGACACCACGACGGACCGAGCGGCCGGCCTCGGCCGGCATCGCACGCCGGGCCACGGAGGCGGTCCATCGCGGACCCGCGGCGATCGCGCGCAGGTCGATCGGTCCGCCCCGCACCGCCCGGAGCCGGCGCGTGTCACCGATGACCTCGCCCACGGTCCGCGCGCCGGTCCCAGCCAGTTCTCGTCGCAGGTCCTCCGCCAATGCCAGGACGAACCGCTCGACCTGCTCGGGGGTGCCCGCGAACTTCGCCCGCAGGTCCTCGCGCTGGGTGGCAATCCCGGTCGGACAGGTGTCGAGGTGGCACTGGCGCGCCATGTCGCAGCCGAGCGCGACGAGGAGCGAGGTCCCGAACGCGAATTCCTCGGCACCCAGGAGCGCCGCCACCAGCAGATCGCGCCCGGTCCGCAGCCCACCGTCCGTTCGGAGGGCGACGCGGTCGCGGAGGTCGTTGCGGAGCAGGACCTGGTGGGTCTCGGCGAGACCGAGCTCCCATGGGGCGCCGACATGCTTGATGGAGCTCAGCGGGCTGGCGCCGGTGCCACCGGCGTGGCCGGCGAGGTGGACGTAGTCCGCCCCGGCCTTGGCGACCCCGGCCGCGATCGTCCCGACCCCGCGGCTGGCGACGAGTTTCACGCCGATCCGGGCGCGTGGATTGATCGCGCGCAGGTCGGCGATGAGCTGGGCCAAGTCCTCGATGGAGTAGATATCGTGGTGTGGCGGCGGGCTGATGAGCGACTGCCCGGGCTGCGCCCGGCGGAGCGAGGCGATGAACGCGGTCGCCTTGCGGCCCGGGAGCTGACCGCCCTCACCGGGCTTGCTCCCCTGGGCGATCTTGATCTCGAGCTGTTCGCCGCGCGCGAGGTAGGTCGCGGTCACCCCGAAGCGCGCGGAGGCGACCTGCTTGATCCGGGCGTCGTGCCGTTCACCGTCGTGGGATCGATACCAGCTCGGGTCTTCCCCGCCCTCGCCCGTGTTCGCCGCGCCGCCGGCTCGCTGCATCCCGACCGTGATCGCCTGGTGCGCCTCGGGCGACAGCGCGCCGACCGACATCGCCGAGGCGACGAAGCGTCGTGCGATCGACCGCGCATCCTCGACCTCGTCCAGCGGGACACGATGCCGACGGCGCCGGATGCGGAGCCCGTCGCGCACGGTGGCCGGGTCACCGGCAAGCGAGCGCCGATAGGCCACGAGCGAGTCGTGCGCGCCGGTCGAGAGCGACTGGATCGCATC
The DNA here is from genome assembly GCA_036555445.1 of Candidatus Limnocylindrales bacterium. Classification (GTDB taxonomy): domain Bacteria; phylum Chloroflexota; class Limnocylindria; order Limnocylindrales; family CSP1-4; genus DATBLH01. The sequence goes on along the minus strand of DATBLH010000107.1, from coordinate 6,440 downwards.
CACGACACGAGGAGCGAACAGGTGGTCCTCCCCATCCGCGCGGAACCGAGCACGGCCCGGGTCCGGAAGCCTGATCTCGCGTGCGTGTCCGTTGGGGAGGAGGGCAACCGGCCCGGCCGTCTTCCGCTCGACGTCCAGGGCGTCCTCGCGACGACGGATCGCACGCACGGCCAGCTCCTCGAAGCCCACCGTGCCGGGCCACGAGGCCGCCCATGGGAAGCATCGATCGACGACGGCGGGAGCAAGCTCGATCGTGTCGACCAGCCCGGCGCCGACGTAGGACGCAACCGCGCTGATCCCCATCCTGGCGAGGGTCTTGCGGACGCCGGCGGCGAGAGCGTCCAGCAGCCGAGCCGTGGCAAGGCCCGGTGTCAGCTCCTCCGCGCCGCGAGTGCCGGCGATCTCGCGGGCGAGCTCGAGTGCGAGCCATGGCTCGACGACCGTCGCCCCGGCCGCGATGACCATCGCCATGGCATGCGGATCGAGAACGTCGCCCGCCGCCACCGCGATGTCCGCGCGCCCGCGGAGCCCGGCCCGGACGAGCGCGGTGTGGACGGCGCCAACGGCCAGCACCGACGGAATGGGCAGCCGATCGCTGGACGCCAATCGATCGTCGAGGACGAGAAGCTCGGTCCGGCCCCGCGCCCGCGACGCGGCCTTCGTGGCCAGCCGGTCGAGTGCCAGCTCCAGCTCGCCCGCCCCTCGGGCCGGGCGCCAGGTCGCGTCGAGGCGGTGAACGCGGCCGACGCCGCGGCGCCCCTGGAACGCTGCGACCAGCGCCGAGAGAGAGCCGACCATCGGACGAGCGACCTGGATCGTCGCGGGCCGTCGCGGGATGCCGCCGAGAAGCGGCGGGCGGCGGCCGAGCTCGACCCGCAGGTCGAGGACGAGTCGCTCCCGCTCGGGATCGATGGCCGGGTTCGTGACCTGGGCAAAGGCCTGGCGCAGATGGTCCGCCGCCCGCCGGTCGAGTCGGGACCGGGCGGGCGTCGGCGTGTCGTCGCCCATGCTCCACAGCGGCTCGTGGCCCTCCATCGTCATCGTCCGGATGTCCAGCCGCAGCCGTTCGGCATCGAGTCCGTGGAGATAGCGCACCGCGTGGGGCGTGGGCTCACCCGCGGTGGTCGGCACATCATCGGTGGAGATGGCGCGCGGTTCGTCGTGGATGGCGAACCGGCGCACGAGCGTGGCCTTGGCCTCGGCGTCGTCGAGGATGCGGCCACGATGCGGCTCCACGAGCAGCATCTCGCCTGGGCCGAGCCGGCCTCGGCGGACGACCTCGGCGGGGTCGAGCGGCACGGCACCGGCCTCCGACGCGACGGCGACGAGGCGGTCGCGGGTGATCGCATACGCACATGGGCGGAGTCCGTTCCGATCGACCATCGCACCCACGCGGCGACCATCGGTGAACGCGATCGCCGCCGGCCCATCCCACGGGGCGAGGAAGCCGGCGGTCCGCCGTCGGAACGCACGCAGGAGGGGGTGCGGTGAGCGGCGGAGCGCGCCGGCTTCAGGAATCGCCGCCAGGAGCGCGGAACCGAGCGACCAGCCGGACAGCGTGAGCAGCTCGATCAGCTCGTCGAGCGACTGCGAGTCGGAGCCGTCGTCGCTGAGCAGGGAGCCCCCGGCCCGGAGTGATCTTCCGAGCGCGTCGGTGGTACCCGCCGACCGCCCTTCGACCTCGACCCGGTTGCCTCGGACGGTGTTGATCTCGCCGTTGTGGGCAAGGAACCGGAACGGTTGGGCGAGTCGCCAGGTCGGGTGGGTGTTGGTGGCGTAGCGCTGGTGGAACAGCGCGGATCGGACCCTCAGCGGTTGCGCGAGATCGGGATACAGGCGGGCGAGATCGATGCCCGCGACGAGGCCCTTGTAGACGATCGTCCGGCAGGAGGCGGACGGGATCGACAGGTCTCCGAGTCCTGCGTCGCGCGCCGCGCTCTCGAGCCTCCGGCGGCCACTCGTGAGGTGGCGCTCGAAGCGTGCATCGGACCAGGGACGGTCGTCGGGGGTGGATGGTCGGTCCACGATCGCCTGCGCGAAGGCGGGTCGAGCTTCGGCGGCGGTTCTGCCCAACACCGATCGATCGACCGGCACCCGGCGCCACCGGGCAATGGTCAGCCCTTCGTCCGCCAGGCAGCGCTCGATGTGGTCCCGTGCCCGCCCCCGCTCGCGACGTGGTCTCGGCAGGAACACCTGGACCACGGCAGGCCGTGACTCCGTGGTGCCTGCGAGCAGGCGGAGGACGTCCGGCTCGAGGGGGAGCGTCAGCCCGGCTCCGTCACTGGACGCCCCGTCCGCGGCGAATGCCCCTCGATGACCCAGGGCGGCGAGACCGGCGAGCGCGAGGGGCAGCACGCGATCGGTGGACCTGCCCCCGGCATCCGCGACGAACCCGATACCGCACGCGTCATGTTCGAACCGGGCGTCGTAGAGGGGATATCGGCCTCTGGGCATCGGCCCTCCCGTTCGGCGGCGACGGGAGCGCGATGGTCCGCCGTCGCATCCGAGCCGCCTGCCCGAGGCTACGGGCCGCGGCCCCGGCGCATCGCCTGCGACCGGGGACCGCGAAGGCTGCGGTTCGGTGTCGGGAAAGGCTGCGGCATGGTGGAGGGCCCGGTGGGATTCGAACCCACGACACGAGGATTAAAAGTCCCCTGCTCTGCCCCTGAGCTACGGGCCCGCCGGCGACGGTATCACCAGCCGAAGACGCGCAACGCACGCCCAGTGGCGTCGGCTGGACGCCGTGGATCCGCCGCCCCGGAGAGATGACCTGGAGTCGTCGGCGGGGCGTGGAGGAAACCGCGCGGCCTCCGACCGACGTAATTGACTGTGCAACCAATCCCACGTAGTCCCATGAAAGGAGTGGAATGTTGCACAACCCAGGTCCGACCTTCAGGCGTTCACTCGCCGGGCTCCTTCTCGTACTGGCTGTCGCCGCGTGCGGCATCGGGGCGCAGGCGGGCGCTGGCAACGCAGGCGGCGCCACGATCGGCGTTGCGGCCCCGGCGGACGGCGCCCAGGTCTCGGTCCCGTTCGGTGTTCAGCTCGAGTCGAGTGTCCCGCTCGGCGAGCCGGAGACGGGCAATCATCATGCCCATCTCTACTTCGACACAGACACGGACTCAGGAGACTACGACATCCTCTACGGAACCTCGTGGCAGGTGACCCGCTCACTCGCTCCGGGGACGCATACCATCACGGTGGCCCTGGCCAATCCGGACCACTCGCTGGCTGGGCCAACGCAGTCGATCACGATCACCGTGGGTGGTGGCCCTGGGGGCGGCTCGGATCCGGCACCCACGCCTTCGGCATCCGGGCCGCTCTACTGACCGTTGGTCATGACCGTCGAACGCTACCCGCGCTCGGCGCGGCGGTACCACACGGCGATCTACGTCGTGACGCTCTTGCTCCTCGCGACCGGCTGGTGGCTGCTGGCCGGCCACGAGGGCAACCCGTCGCCGATTGCGCGTCTCACCGGCATTCCCGACACTCGCCTTCACGTCTGGCTAGGCTGGGCACTGGTGCTCGTCGCCCTGCTGCCACTCCCGTTCGCCGTCCGCGGCGTCGCTTCCTTCGTGCGCGAATCGTTCCGCTACGACCGCGGCGATGTCCGGTGGCTGGTGCACCTCCCCGCGGCAATGATCACCGGCCGCTTCCCGCGGCACGAAGGCCACTTCGATCCCGGCCAGAGGATCGCCAACCTCGCGATCGTGGGTCTCCTCGCGATGCTCGTCGCGTCCGGGGTCGGCCTGACCGCGGTCCATGGCGGGCCCCTGTTCGCGCTGATGGCTGCCGTCCACCGCGTGGCCACAATCTTGTTCACGATCGTGATCGCCGGTCACATGGTCGTCGCGATAGGCGTCCTGCCCGGCTATCGCGGTGTCTGGCGCTCCATGCACCTGGGCGGGCGACTCTCGATGGCGACCGCCCGTCGACTCTGGCCGGCTTGGGCCGACCGTCATCGCCGCAATCGACCCGACCCCGTGGATGACGTCATGAATCAGCGGAGAAGTGGTTCGATGCCCACCCGCCACCGTCAAGCCTAAGCGCGGTCGTAGACCTCCGGGTTCACGGCCGTCGGGAGCGGCTCACCGCGCACCCCGACTAGCAGGTTCGCGGCCGCCATCTCGGCCATCTTGTCGCGGGTCGCCCGCGGCATCGTCGGTGGGCGGTCCGGCGCGTACGAGAAGGAGCTGCGGAAGGTGCGCGAGATCGGGATGGAGGAGCTGGCGTCCGAGACCGTGGGTCAGGGCGGCTCGATGCTCATGGTGACCGTGTCGGGCACCGCGGTGAAGCTCGCCTGACCGTCAGCGAGTCGCGATCTCGTTCGGGGTGCGCCCGCGGTAGCGACGAGCGGTGACGATCAGTGCCACGCCGGGTACCGCAAACAGGACGAACCACACCGCGATGCCGGAGATGTCCACCCGTCCGGTCGGGGTGAGCGTGATTGCCGCAGCCAGCCCGACGATCAGGCTCGCCAAGCCACAGCCAGCCGCGAGGATCCGCGTGCCTGACGTTCCGAGCAGGCACAGGACGAATCCGAGGGGCAGCAAGGTGTAGGTCTCCCCGACCAGGACGTTCGGAACCCAGCTTGCGCGATCGCCGACCCCGGGCGCACCGAGCTGCAGGCTCGATCCGGCGCCGACCACGAACTGCCACAGGTCCGCCACCACGAACGTCACGATGACCTGTGCTCGGCTCATCCCTTCCCTCCCATCGTTCGTATTCGAGCCTGGGCCTGAATGACCAACCAGAACGCCTCCCGCCTGACGAACGTTCATGTCAATGCTCCTGCTTTGGCCCGGGCGATCGGGTGCGAGCTCGAGATCGAGCTCGCCACCGATCATCGCCGTAGCCGATGTGGTCAGAACTCGCAGTTGCTGCGGAAGCTGAACGATCCGGTCGCCATCCGGGCATTGGCTCCGGCAAGCGTTCCCACGAACGTTGCTTGCCGGGAGCGGCTGCGCTCGGCATTGACCTGGACGCAGGTTCCATCGTCGAATCGGAACCTGCCTTTCGAGGTGGAGGTCGGCCCGACCCCGGTCCACGTGCCGGAGATCGTGATCGTGCCCGCTGGAGTCTCCGTGCACTCCGTGGCGGAGCATTCAACACGGGTCAGCTCCACGGACGTCGGAGCGAGCGAGATGGAGATCAGGCGGTTGATCCGCAGGGTCCCGGAATGGAACGCGCAACCGAACAACCCGTTGCTCTCGCCCGGGGTGCCGGAGTTCGGATCGAACGTGTAGGTCGACGAGCTGTAGCACGCCCGGTCCCCCCGGAACGTCGGCAGGCCGCTCTGCTTGGTCACGCCCTTGAACACGTCCAGCGACGAGCTCTCGCAGGTCACCGTCCCGTCCGTGTTGTCGGCGCACTCCTCGGTGTACGCATAGGCACTCGTTCCGGATTCCTTCGACACATACGACGGACTCGCCGCCGCGACCGGCGTCGCGAGAAGTCCGGCGGCAAGGATCCCTACGATCCCGCCGAGAAGCCTGATGGATGAGCGCATGGCCCCCTCCTTGCTGTCGACCGCGTCGTGCGGCCTTCATGGCAGAAGGTGGCACCCGGACCCTGCGGTCCTGCTGCGGGAACACTGCGGTCTTCGCCATCGACATCTGCGGGACGCGCGCCCTCAGGCGTCAGGCCGGCAGACCCAGGCGTGCGAGGGCTTCGTCGGCAGGTGGAAGGTCGACGCCGGAGACGGTCCTGGCCTGTCTGAAGGCGGATGCAGCGGCCGGTCGGTCACCTCGATGCTCGTATCGCTCGCCCAACGCCAGCAACAGGTCCACGTATCGGCCTCGTAGCAGCTCCCGTCGCTCCTCCGCCGCGGCCGAGTCGCCGAAGAAGGGGCAGTCGTCGAGGTAGTCGCCTCGATAGAGCGCTCTGGCCCGCTCCAGGTGCAGCAACGCCGTGTCTTCGTTCGGCGTTGCGCTCGCCGCGGTCATCTCATCCTCGAACGCCCGAACGTCACTCCACTCCACGAGCGACGCGTCGAGTCGATAGCGGTCGTTGCGAAACGTAATGGCATCACCTCGGTCGCCTCCTGCTCGACCGGGCTCGAGGGTGGTCCGCAAACCGCCGAGCGTGCGATGGAAGGCGAGGTCGGCCCGCTTGAGATCGACATCGGGCCAGATGAGCTCGATCAGCTCGTCCTTGGAGGCTCCCCGCTCGCCGCGGTCGAAGATGAACGCGAACACCGCTTCCGCGTGACGGGTCCCGGCCTTGGCTCCGCCCCACTGCCGCAGCGGGATCCCGCCACGTTCGACACGCAACGGTCCCAGGGCGAACACCTGGAGGCCGGCATCCCGCGACTCCGCCTGGACGAGGGCGTCGCTCAGTGCCTCGCCGCGGGTCTGGAGGGCGTCGCGATCCGCCGACAGCACTGCGAGGGTCTCGGCCTGGGAGTCGTGACGTTCGGCGAGGTGCAGCGACGCTGCGAG